>NZ_JPHT01000018.1:0-96869 GCF_000733325.1 Frankia sp. Allo2 | reverse complement strand
TTCGGCGAACCTCCTGGGACAACCCTCAAAGAACCCACGGCGCCTCCGGCGCAAAGAACCCACAGCGCCTCCGGCGCAGTGCGGGGACCCCTGGCGCCGCCGGAAAATAACTTCAAGTTTTGATCTTGGTCTTGCCGGTGCGATGCGCGAGGCCCGCCGCGGTGGGTACGGTGATCGGTATCCGCGGATCAGACGGTTCCTCCCGACCGTTTCGCGTCGTCGTGCAGCCCGCCGACGAACGACTCCGCGACGCTGACCTGCTCCCGAAGCGTGGAGAGTTTTTCCTCCGCGAGTACCACCCAGGTGCCAAGCCGCTCCTGGAGCTCGGCCCGGACGCCCGCGGCGAGGTCGGGCTCGGCGAGCTCATCACGAAGGGCCAGCAGCGACCGTATCTCCTCCAGGGTGAACCCCAACGGTTTCATCTTCTTGATGAGGAGCAGCCGCTCGATGGCGTCGTCGTCGTAGAGACGAAATCCCCCTACGGTCCGACCTACCGGCGCGAGGAGCCCTGACTCCTCATAGTAGCGGACTGTTCGCAGGGAGAGGCTGACCCGCTCCGCAACGTCCCCGATCTGGTAAACGTCGCCACGGGTCGTGTTCGATCCCGAAACACCACGGCGCTTGGTGGACAACTCGGCCCTTACGTTAGGGTAGATATTGGACGACCGGACCGGACGATTTTGGGCAACCGGACCGGACGTCAGGCAGTCGACTGTACGTCGCTCGGCGATGTGGCGCCCCCTTCGCCGAAGCGGGCGGGACGGGGGAGTGCGGGGCGCCCGAGCGTGCCGTCCGTCGTCCGGTACCGACCGGACCGCGTTGCCGGAAACGTGAGATGCGTCACGTCGGAGCCGTCGCGCTCGCCGATGCGGCCCCGCGGCCGTGTCCACGGCGTCCACCCGGCCGGCCCCGCGTTCGTATGGACGCGCACGTTACCGCGGCCCCGACGAACATGGCGCCGGTCCGAACGGGAGGAGGGTGGGTTGCCGGGGCGGGTGGGAAGGTTGTCGTAGGCTGGACATATCGTCTGTGCCGACAGGGCTGAGCCGATCGAGGTCGATCCGGTATCAAGGTTGACCCGTATTAAGGTCGGCTCGGCATCAAGATCGATTGGGTATCGAGGTTGACCCGCTGCCGGCGCCTGCGGACCGGGGCATCGCCGGGCGGAAGCGTCGTGTGGAGCGGGGCCGGGCCGGACGGTAGATCAGGGCCGGATCGGCCTCGCCGTGTCACGTCGTCGGATCCCAACCATCGGATCCCAACCAACCGAGAGGCACAGGGACGCACCCCATGACCCTCGCGCCGTTGCTCGACGCGCTGATCGCCCGTCCCGGCGGGGACCCTGCCCTGGGCCGGGCGATCGGCGCGGTCGGTGAACCGGTCCTCGACCTCGCTGGTCCCGCGGCGTTGCGGCCCTTCGCCGCCGCGGCCCTGGCGGTCGGGGCCGACCGGCCGGTCCTCGCTGTCGTGGCTACCGGCCGGGAGGCCGAGGATCTGGCGTCGGCGCTCGGCAGCCTGCTCGGTCCCGATGTGGTCACGGTCTTCCCGAGCTGGGAGACCCTGCCCCACGAGCGGCTGTCCCCCCGGGCTGACACGGTCGGGCAGCGCCTCGCCGTGCTGCGCCGGCTCGCGCATCCGGCGAGCACCGGTCGGCCGCCACTGCGGATCGTGGTCGCGTCGATCCGTGCGGTGTTGCAACCCCAGGTGGCCGGGCTCGGCGAGCTCGCACCGGTCACCCTCGCCGAGGGCGATACGGCCGACCTCGACGGCGTGGTGACGCGGCTGGTGGACATCGCTTATCACCGGGTGGACCTGGTCGAGCGGCGCGGCGAGATCGCCGTGCGCGGCGGCATCCTCGACGTCTTCCCGCCCACCGAGGAACATCCGCTGCGGGTCGAGTTCTTCGGCGATGAAGTCGAGGACATCCGCCGGTTCTCCGTGGCGGACCAGCGGGCGCTACCGGAGGATGATGGCGCGACCGGTGGTGGCCGTGTCCTGTTCGCGCCGCCGTGCAGCGAACTGCTACTGACCGCGCAGGTGCGGGCGCGGGCCGCGGACCTCGCGACGCGCCACCCGGAGCTGCTGGACCTGCTCGACAAGATCGCCGACGGCATCCCCGTGGAGGGGATGGAGGCGCTCGCCCCGGTACTCGTCGACGCCATGTCACTACTCCTGGACGATCTGCCGGCCGGCACCCACGTGCTGGTCTGCGATCCCGAACGGGTCCGTTCGCGGGCGAGCGAACTGGTGCGCACGAGCCAGGAGTTCCTCGACGCGTCGTGGAGCGTCGCGGCGCTGGGTGGCGGCGCGCCGATCGATCTCGGCGCGGCCGCCTACCGATCGATCATCGAGGTCCGCGAGCGTGCGGAGGATCTCGGCCTGCCGTGGTGGTCGGTCACTCCCTTCATGTCGACCCCGGCAGGCAGCGACCGGGAACCGGCGGGCACCGGGCTGACGGGCGCCGCCTACGACGGGACCGAGTACGGCGACAACTACGGCGACAACTACGGCGACAACACGGTGGTCGCCAGCCTCCGGCCCGCGCCGATCTACCACGGGGACACCGCGGCGGTCATCGCCGACGTCAAGGGCTGGCTCGCCGAGTCCTGGCGAGTGCTGCTGGTCACCGAGGGGCACGGTCCGGCGCAGCGCCTGGTGGAGATGCTGCGCGACGCCGACCTGGGCGCCGGCCTCGCCGAGGAGGCCACGCTCACTCCGGGCGTCGCCATAGTCACCTGCGGTCGGCTCGCCACCGGCTTCACCAGCGATACTTTGCGCCTCGCCGTTCTTACTGAAAGCGACATCGCGGGTGCCCGCGGGGTGAGCACGAAGGACATGCGGCGCATGCCGAGCCGGCGGCGCAAGGGCATCGATCCGCTCGCCCTGCTCCCCGGGGACATGGTGGTCCACGACGCGCACGGCGTCGGCCGCTACGTCGAGATGGTCACCAGGACCGTCGCGGGCGCCAAGCGGGAGTACCTTCTGCTGGAGTACGCCCGGGGCGACCGACTGTATGTGCCGACCGACCAGCTTGAACAGATCACCCGGTATGTCGGGGGTGACGCGCCGAGCCTGGACCGCATCGGCGGCGCCGACTGGGCCAAGCGCAAGAGTCGGGCCCGCAGAGCCGTCAAGGAGATCGCCGGTGAGCTGATCCGGCTCTACAGCGCCCGGATGGCTGCTCCCGGGCATGCCTTCGCTCCCGACAGTCCCTGGCAGCGTGAGCTGGAGGACGCCTTCCCGTTCCGAGAGACACCCGATCAGCTCGCCGCCATCGACGAGGTCAAGGCCGACATGGAGAAGCCGGTCCCGATGGACCGGGTAATCTGCGGCGACGTCGGCTACGGCAAGACCGAGATCGCGGTGCGGGCCGCGTTCAAGGCGGTGCAGGACGGCAAGCAGGTCGCGGTGCTGGTGCCCACGACGCTGCTGGTCCAGCAGCACTTCCAGACCTTCTCCGAGCGTTACGCCGCATTCCCGGTGGTGGTGAAGGCGATGAGCCGGTTCAACTCGCCCGCCGAACACAAGGCGGTGCAGGAGGGGCTCGCTACCGGCAGTGTCGACGTGGTCATCGGCACCCACCGGCTGCTGTCCGGGGAGAACCGCTTCAAGGATCTCGGCCTGGTGATCGTCGACGAGGAGCAGCGCTTCGGTGTCGAGCACAAGGAGCAGCTCAAGAAGATGCGCACGGCGGTGGACGTGCTCACGATGAGCGCCACACCGATCCCCCGCACGCTGGAGATGTCGATCACCGGCATCCGGGAGCTGTCGACCATCGACACTCCGCCCGAGGAGCGGCACCCGGTGCTGACCTCGGTCGCCGCCTACGACGCCCGTCAGGTGGCCGCGGCGATCCGCCGGGAGCTGCTGCGCGAGGGGCAGGTCTTCTTCATCCACAACCGGGTGGAGACGATCGACCGGGCCGCCGCCCGGCTGCGCGATCTGGTTCCCGAGGCGCGGATCGCCACCGCCCACGGCCAGCTGCACGAGGACGCGCTTGAGCAGGTCATGGTCTCCTTCTGGGAGAAGAAGTTCGACGTGCTGGTCTGCACGACGATCGTGGAGTCGGGCCTGGACATCTCCAACGCCAACACCCTCATCGTCGAGCGGGCCGACGTGTTCGGCCTGTCCCAGCTGCACCAGCTGCGCGGCCGGGTCGGGCGGGGCCGGGACCGGGCGTACGCCTACTTCCTCTACCCGCCGGACAAGCCGCTGACCGAGACCGCCCACGACCGGCTCGCCACGATCGCCCAGCACAACGACCTTGGTGCCGGAATGGCCGTGGCCATGAAGGACCTGGAGATCCGGGGAGCGGGCAACCTGCTCGGCGGCGAGCAGTCCGGGCACATCGCCTCGGTCGGGTTCGACATGTACGTGCGGATGGTCGGCGAAGCGGTGGCCGAGTACCGCAGGGAGGGGGTCGAGGAGCCCCCGGAGGTCAAGGTCGAGCTGCCGGTCGACGCGAGCCTGCCGCATGACTACGTGCCGAGCGAGCGGCTGCGGCTGGATGCCTACCGGCGGCTGGCCGGCGCCGCCACGGACGCCGACATCGACGAGGTGCGTGGCGAGCTCGTGGACCGGTTCGGTCCGGTGCCCGAACCGGTCGAGAACCTGCTGGCCGTCGCGGGCCTGCGGGTGCTTGCCCGGCGCTTCGGCGTCACGGAGATCATCACCGCCGGTCGCCAGATCCGGTTCGCTCCGCTGGAGCTGCGGGAGAGTCAGACACTCCGGCTGACCCGGCTCTACCGGGGCGCCGTGGTCAAACCGGCGGTGCGGACCGTACTCGTTCCCGCGCCGACCGAGACGGGGCGCATCGGTTCCCGGCCATTGCGGGACCGGGCCCTGCTCGTCTGGGTCGGCCAGCTCCTGCATGCGGTCGCGGGCGACTCGGTCGCCGCCGCGGCGGCCTCGATCTGACTCCTGGCGTAGGGCGCCGTACCGTACGCCACGCTGAGCGGATACCGTCTCGGCTCGTGAAGCTTTCCCGTCTCCTCGCCGGTGTCGGGCTCCTCATGCTCGTCGGTACCGGGTGCACGACCCATGCCGGGGCCGCCGCCCAGGTCGGTTCGCAGACCATCGGGACCTCCCAGCTGCGCGGCATCGTCGACCGTGGGCTCAAGGCCGCGCAGACGGTACCGATCCCGCAGACCTCGCAGTCGGCGTCGCAGAGTCTCAACCGGGGTGAACTCCAGCGACGAACCCTGACCACGCTCGTGCAGCTCGAATTGATCTCCGGTGAGGCGAAGCGGCTGGGGATCTCGCTGACCGGCCAGGACATCGCGTCCTACTACCAGGCGTACGCGATCCTGCAGTTCGGCAGCGTGAAGGCGTTCGAGCAGCGAGCCGCCGCGGCAGGCTTCGCCCAGCAGGACGTGGCGACGATCGTCNGCTCGGGAGCGTTCGAGTCGGCGCTCGGGGACAAGATCAGCCCGGGTGTCCTCGCCTCCGACGCGGACACCCGCGCCCAGTACGACAGCATCGTCGATCAGATCGGGAAGATCCCTCTCAGCTACCGGCAGGCCAAGCCCTACCTGGCTCGGTTCCTGGTGGCGGACAAACGGGCGACGAAGGTGCGTCCGCTACTCGCGCAGGCCGAGTCCCGGGATCCCATCTCGATAAACCCACGATTTGGTACCTGGGACACGAAGCAGTTCGCCGTGGTCGCCGCTGAGGGCTCGATCGCCAGCAAGCCCGCGCCCACGCCGATCCTGGACCTGACCACCCGATCCTGAGCGGACGGCGACATGTTGATGCGGATCACCGTGGTCGTCACCAGCCCCCGGGTGGCACCGGGAATTCTCACGGCCCGGGCGTGGGATGTCGTGCGCACGGTGCCCGTCCTGACCGCGAGCCCCACGCATCCTCAGCTCGCCGCGCTGCGGGCGGCCGGTGCGACCGTCCTGATCGTCGATCCCGGCGATCCCGGCGATCCCGGCGGTCTGGCCGGCGCGGTGACCCTCATCCGGGCCGCCCTGCCTGATCCCGCGGCGGCCGAGGTCGCCTGGCTACCCGATCCGCTTGCGCCGAACATCCTCGACTGCCTCCTCGNCGAGGCGAGTGGATCCGGGGAACGCAACGATGCCGGCGTCGACGGGGTGACCGGGGTCGAAGTGACGAGCCTCGTGGCCACCAGGGAGCTGCCCGGCTCGAGCCTGTTGGACGCCGTCGCGGTCATGGACCGCCTGCGGTCGCCGGGCGGCTGCCCCTGGGACGCNGAGCAGACGCACACCTCGCTCGCACCGTACCTGGTCGAGGAGACGTACGAGGCGTATCAGGCGATCGAGGACGGCGATCTCACCGAGCTGCGCGAGGAACTCGGCGACGTGCTGATGCAGGTGCTCTTCCACGCTCGGATCGCCGCCGAGCGCGCCGACGACGGCTGGGACGTCGATGACATCGCGGCCGGTCTGGTGGCCAAGTTGATCCGCCGTCATCCGCACGTGTTCGGTGACGTGGTCGTGGACGGTCCGGCGAACGTCGTCGCCAACTGGGACGCGATCAAGGCGGTCGAGAAGGGGCGCGTCTCGGTGACCGAGGGTGTCCCACTCTCCCAACCGGCGTTGTCCCTCGCGGCCAAGCTGCTGAAGCGGGCGGCCGGCATCGGCGTCCCGGCGGATCTCGCGCTGACCGGGACGGCCGCGTGGGGTGTGACCGACGCGGGCGATCGGGTCACCGAGATCGCCGCCACGGCCGCCGTACTGGCCCGGTCGGGCACGGCGGGGGNCGACCTGATCGGTGATCTGCTCTTTNCCGCCGTCGCGCTCGCCCGGACGGCCTCCGTCGATCCGGAGCGGGCCCTTCGGGCGACCGCCCGTCGCTTCCGGGACCGGCTGGCCGCCGTCGAGGGCACAGTCCGTGCCGAGGGCGCCGATCCGGCTTCCCTGTCCGACACCCGCTGGCGCGCAATCTGGCGGCAGCTACCCGGGTAAGCACCGATCACCGGCGCCCGATGCCAGGGAGTACCGGGTTGGCGAGCCTGATCGTGGGCGGGGCGTCGTGGCGGGTGCCGCGCTGGCCGGGCTTCTTGACCGGGTACTGGTTGTGGCGGGCGCGGCGGACGCGGCGGACGACGCGGGGTCTAAGATGCCCGTCTTCACCGCCGTGCCCATCGTGCTGAGGACTGCTGTCCGCCCCACGCAAGACCGTGTCCTGCGATACCCCCGCAGCCCGGGCCACCAGGCGAACAGGGACGAGCCAGCCCCGGCAGGGATCAGCCCCCAGGGATCAGCCCCAGAGCCGCTGGTACATCGCCGCCGCCGCGGGATTGATGGTGGGGTCGACCAACGAGGAACGGACGTTGTTCGGCACGGCATCGGGGAAGTACGCCTCGTAGGCGAGAATGTCCGCGTTACGCACAAACGTCTCGTGCATCTTCTCTATATAGACGGGGTTGTCCCCACCCGCGGCCCCGACCCGACCCGCCTTGGTGCCCTGCTGGCTGACCACGCCCCACTCCGGCACCGAGAACAGCTTGTGATGGATCCGCGCAAAGATGATCNCCTGACAGAGACCGCCGGTCTCGTTGCACTGGTTGTCGAAGTCAGCGTAGGTCGGGCTCGGCGGGTACTGGTCGTAGCTGTCGACCCCGATGACGTCGACGTACTGGTCACCCGGGTAGAGATCGAAGGCGCCGACCGACGTGGTCGAGCCGTGGGCGTTGAGGTTCCAGTCGATGCGGACCCGCGGACTGGTAGCCTTGATCGCCGATGAGGCGTTACGGAAGCACTGCACCCACTGCTGCGGGTCCGTGGCCGCCCACGCGAACCACAGCCCGTTGAACTCCCAGCCCAGCCGGACGAACGAGTCGCCCCGCTCCATGCTCACCAGCCAGCGGCCGAACTGCCGCCACTCGGCGTCGTAGCGGCCGGCCGCGCAGTCGGCGAGGTTGCCCTTCTCCGGCCCCTCGTCCGGAAAGAGCGGCTGGCTGATGACCCATGTGCCGGAGAACCCGGCGAAGGTCGAGGCGCCGCGACCGATCCAGGGCTCGACGATCGCCCGCCAGCTGGACCGCTCGGTGTACATGACGACGACGTCGTTGGGCCGGCCACGGAATTCCGCCCAGCGGTTCGCCTGCGCCAACGTGTGCGCGGCGACCCCCGTGGGAAACTCACCGGTCGTGGCGGCCCGCTGCACCCGGGGCACGGTGACCGGCGGCTGGACCCCCGGTGCGGGCGAGGGGCCGGAGCTCGGCGACCGCGCGGGCGGCGACTGCGGCGGGGGCTGCGACTGCGGGGCGGACGTCGGGCCGCCGGCCACCGTGTCCGTGGGGTGTCCTCCGGAGGACACCAGAACCCAGGCGGTCAGGGCGGTCACGACCGCGATCGAGACCGCGACAAGCGGGAGACGCGGGATTCGGCCGGCTCGGCCCCCCGGGCGCGCAGCGATCCAACCGGCGACGCGAGACAGACGACCCGGGCCAGGTTCACCGCCGCCGTCCGCCCGAACACGCGCGTCCGGCACCGGCCCGTCCCAGACCGGCACGTCCCGGGCCAGAACGTCCCGGGCCAGAACGTTCGTGTCCGGCGTGTCCAGCCTCTTCCCGGCCGGGGCCTGCCGCCCGTGCCAATGGAACACGGTCGTGGTGGCGCCGTCCGGACGTGCCCGCACCGGGTCCGGCCGGTCCCCGCCGGGGGCTGTGACCGGGCCGCCATCCGCGTCGCGAGGAGCGCCGTCGCGGCGGATGTGGACCAGCTCGGTGGGGGAACCCTCGCTAGGGGAACGGAGGATCCGCGGCGTCGTGTCGCTTCGGCGACGGCGCAGCGGGAGCAGCCGGGCGTCCGGCCACTCGCCCCGGGACGGGGTCGGCATGCCGGCGCTCCCACCGGCGGGCCGCCGATCGGCCGAACGGGGCGGGTCCGTCTCGGAGTGATGCACCGTGCCGTCCTGGTCCGAGGATGGCGATCCGGCCACCGGCCAGCGACCAGCGACCGGAGGGTCATCCGACCAGGAGCGCCCGCGCACCCGCATCACCCCAGTCGTACATTTCTATCTATAAAGTCATTTTTACTCATGTAGTGCAAAAGTGCGGCCAAGCGCGACACTCTCCCCGATCCGGTGGCTCGCAACGAGGTCCGCCATCACCGTCGACACCTGAGCCGAGGCTCGTTCGGTAATCCGAGAGTGATCGCTAAACAGTAACAACCACCGACGAAGTGCACCTTCGGCGGCCTCGGCTTATCACGCAGTGCAACGATCAGCCATCCGTAGACCAACCCTCCCGCTCCGAGAGAATTGTTCGACACGCGCACCCGACCCACCGAAACCGTCATCCGGTCCCGGAGCCAGGGAAGTCAGGGAAGTCAGACGCGTGGGAGGCCCGCGGGGCTGTGGGGTCTATGCCGCATACGCGGGTTCGTAGGGACACCGCCAGCCGGCAAAGGACCATACGGTACCGTTGCCACGGGTCACGCCCGCACGCACGTTCGCGGGCGAGCAGCGACGTCCTCACCCGCGTGGGAACGCGCCGCCCGCGCAGCCGGACCGCCCGGTGGCTGCCCCCACCGGTCACGACCAGCCGGCCCGCGGGACGGCTGCCCCGGATCACCCGGAGCGCGTCGCGGTCCCGCAACGACCAGGCCATTGACGCCCATCCGCCCCGAGTGCGTCCGGACCGGGGCATGAGCACGGGAGACGCAACAGCCTTGAGCATCGAGATCGCCCAGACCAGCGAGATTCCCGACGTGGCGGACATCCCCGTCGTGATCCTGTGCGGCGGGATGGGAACCCGGCTGCGGGAAGCCAGCGAGAAACTACCCAAGCCGCTGGTGGACATCGGCGGCAAGCCGGTGCTGTGGCACATCATGAAGACCTACGAGCACTATGGCTTCCGTAAGTTCGTGCTCTGCCTCGGCTACAAGAGCGATCTGATCAAGAACTACTTCCTCGCCTACCGTGCGCAGGTCGCCGACTTCACCCTCACGCTCTCCGACGACCACACCCCCCAGTTCCACAACACCGTGGGCGANGAGGCGTGGGAGGTGACCTTCGCCGAGACGGGCCTACTCACCGGAACCGGAGCCCGGCTGCGCCGGGTCGCCCAGTACCTGACCGGCCCGCGGTTCATGCTGACCTACGGCGACGGCGTGGGTGCCGTCGATGTCGGCGCGGTGCTCGCCGACCACCTGGCGTCGGGGCGGATCGGGACGGTCACCGGCGTCCGGCCGTCGAGTCGCTACGGCGAGCTGACCACGGACGGCAACGCCGTCACCCTCTTCGCCGAGAAGCCGCCGCAGACCGGCTGGGTGAGCGGGGGATACTTCGTCTTCGAGCGCGAGTTCATCGACAAGTACCTCGACGACGACCCGGCGCTGCTGCTGGAGCGTCACCCGCTGCAGCAGCTGGCCCGGGACAGCGAGCTGACCCTGCACACTCACGACGGGTTCTGGATGGGTATGGACACGTTCCGCGACTGGACCGAGCTGAACCAGCTCTGGGATTCCGGTGCCGCGCCCTGGCGTGTCTGGGCCGGCTGAGGTTCCGGACGGGTCCAGCGATGAGCGATTCCTCCCGCGGCTCCGGCGGTCCCGAGCCGAACGCTTCCCCCCTGAACGCTTCCCCCCCGAACGGTTCCGAGCCCGCCGACGCCGGCGAGTACGCGGCGACGGCAGGCGCCGACCCGGGAACGTGGCTGCACGACCTGGTCGCCACCCTGCTGCCCCCCATGCGCAGCATCACCGGGGACGGTGTCCGCACGACGCTCGCCACCGTCGCGCGGGCGCTCGGCCCGGAGCCCGCGCTCACGGTGCACGAGGTCCCCAGCGGGACACCGGTCCTGGACTGGACCGTGCCCCGGGAATGGAACGTCGCCTCGGCCCGGTTGACCGGCCCGGACGGCAAGACCGTCGTCGACGCCGCTGACAACCCGCTGCACCTGCTGGGGTACAGCACACCGGTCCGCGCCCGGCTGTCCCTCGACGAGCTGCGCCCGCACCTGTTCTCGATGCCGGACCGCCCGGACTGGGTGCCCTACCGGACCTCCTACTACACCGAGAACTGGGGCTTCTGCCTGACCGACCGGCAGCTCGCCGCGCTGCCCGACGGCGAGTACGACGTGGAGATCGACACCACCCTCACCGCGGGGTCGCTGACCTACGGCGAGATCGTGCTGCCCGGGACCACGGACGACGAGTTCCTCATCACGACCCACACCTGCCACCCGGCGATGGCGAACGACAACTGCTCGGGCATCGCCACGGCCNCCCTGCTGGCCCGCACCCTGGCCGGGCTGCCCCGCCGGCACACCTTCCGGCTGCTGTTCATCCCCGGCACGATCGGATCGATCACCTGGCTCGCGCGCAACCGCGACACCGTCGGGCGCATTCGGCACGGGCTGGTGCTGACCGGCCTGGGCGACCGGTCGGACCCGACCTACAAGCGCAGCCGGCGGGGTAACGCCGCCGTCGACCGGGCCGCGGCGGCGGCGCTCGCCGAGACCGGGCGGCCGCACCGGGTCGTCGACTTCTCCCCCTACGGCTACGACGAACGGCAGTTCTGCTCCCCTGGCTTCGACCTGCCCGTCGGCCGGTTCGGGCGCGGCCAGCACGGCGACTATCCGCAGTACCACACGTCCGCGGACGACCTCGACTTCGTGACCCCGCAGTCACTGGCCGACTCGTTCGCGATCCTGCTGCGGACGATCGACATCTGCGAGCGCGACCGCATCTGGCGCAACACCACCCCGTACGGGGAGCCGCAGCTCGGCCGGCGGGGCCTGTACCGCGCCATCGGGGCCACCATGAACCGCCAGGCGATCGAGATGGGCCTGCTGTGGGTGCTGAACCTGGCCGACGGCACGCGCAGCCTGCTCGACATCGCCGACCGCGCGGACCTGCCGTTCGACACCGTCGCGGCGGCGGCCGATGCCCTGGCGGGCGTCGATCTACTCAGCGACGTCACCAGCAGCGACGTCACCAGCGCCGCGCCCGCGGGAGCCCGGCGGTGACCGACACCGCTGTCGCCGTCGCCAACGGTGCGGGGAGCACCGGGAACAGCGGCCCGGTCTGGACGATCGTGCTGGCCGGCGGCGGCGGCACGCGTTTCGGCGGGCCGAAACAGTTCTTCGACCTCGGGGGTGAGCCCCTGCTCGCCCATCCGGTCGCGGCGGCGCGGCCCGCCAGTGACGGCATCGTCGTGGTCGTCCCCGCCGCCCTGATCGGCCACTGGTCACCGCCGGACGGAGTGCGGATGGTCGCTGGCGGCGCCACCCGGGCCGAGTCCGTCCGGGCGGGGCTGGCTGCCGTGCCCGCGGACGCCGGGGTCATCGTGGTCACCGACGCCGCCCATCCACTCGCGACTCCCGCCCTGTACCAGCGGGTCATCGACGAGGTCCGCGCCGGCGCCGACGCGGCCGTACCCGGGCTCCCGCTCACCGAGGTCGTCAAGGAGATCCGCTCGACGGTGCTCGGCAGCCCCCCCGACGACACCCCCCGGTTGGTCACCGGGGCCTCGCTGCCGCGGGAGACTCACCGGCTCGTGCAGACCCCGCACGCCTTCCGGGCGGACCTGCTGCGCTCCGTGCACGCGGAGGCCCGCGAGGCCGTCGAGGACTCGGCGATGGTTGCCGCGGCCGGCGGCCTGGTCGTGGTCGTCCCCGGCGAGCCGGCGAACATCCATGTCACCACGCCGGACGAACTCGCCATGGCCCGGCTGCTTCTCACCCATGTTCGTTCCGAGGGGGAACCTAATGAGTTCGGTACTGGTCGAATCCACGCTGTCCGATGACGAGCGGCGGGCGAGGCTCTACGCCGGCGAGCTGTTCGTCTACGCGCCCAGGCCCGCGACGCGGGAGTTCGTCGAGTTCAGCCGCACCCTGATCCGCGAGGCCTTCGGCGATCTCGACCCCGAGACGGCGCAGTACCACATGCCGGTCGAGGACTACGCGGCCCTGCTCGCCGAGCTGAAGCCACGGTTCATCCACCACCCCACCTGCAAGGAACTGCTGCCGGCGATTCTCGCCGAGCACGGCTGCGACCTGTCGAAGACCTACTTCGACGTGCCCCGGCTGCGGACCTCGACGTCGGACGACTACCTCACCTCGGGCATCGCCTATGCCTTCCACCCGCACCGCGACACCTGGTACTCGGCACCGTTCTGCCAGCTCAACTGGTGGATGCCGATCTTCGACATCGTGCCGGAGAACGCCATGGCCTTCCACCCGCGCTACTTCTCCCAGGGCGTGAAGAACGGTTCCCGCGACTACGACTACTACGAGTGGAACGCGAAGAACCGGGCCGACGCCGCGAAGCACATCAAGTCCGACACCCGCAAGCAGCCCAAGCCCGAGGAGGAGGTGGAGATCTTTCCGCAGACCCGGGTGGTCGCCCCCTCCGGCGGCATAATGATCTTCTCGGCGGCCCAGCTGCACTCCTCGGTGCCGAACAACTCCGGCCGCACCCGGTTCAGCATGGACTTCCGCACCGTCCACTTCGACGACGTGGTCAACCACGTCGGAGCGCCGAACGTCGACGCGGAGTGCACCGGCACGACCATGCGGGACTACCTGCGTGGCACCGACCTGAGCCGGATTCCCGAGGACATCTGCCTGACCTACGACACCGCGCCGCCGCGGGAGGACGCGATGCTGGTGTTCTCCCACCAGAACGCATGACGGCGGNCCCGAACGGATCCGGCGCGGGCGACCCGGCGGCGGACGAGGTTCCGCTCGCCGGGCGGGTCGCCGTGGTGACCGGTGCGTCGAGCGGCATCGGCCGGGCCACCGCGCTGCGGCTGGCCTCGGGCGGAGCCACCGTCCTCGCGCTCGGGCGCGACCAGACCCGGCTCGACGCCCTCGGCAAGGAGGCGAGCGGTCCGGGCACCCTGACGCCGGTGCGCCTCGACCTGACCGATGACGCGGCCGTCGTCGCGTTCACCGCCGAGGTCACGGACCGCTACAGCCGCGTCGATCATCTGGTGCACAGCGCCGGCGCCTACGGAAGCGCCCGGGTGGACGCCGTGTCGCTGGCCGATCTCGACGCCCAGTACCTCGCGAACGTCCGAGCACCATACGCGCTCACCCAGCGGCTGCTGCCGGCGCTGCGGGTCGCCGGGGCCGACCGCGGCGCCGACATCGTCATCGTCAACTCCACCCAGGGCATCCGGGCCGGCGCGGGCACCAGCGTGTTCGCCGCCACCCAGCACGCCATGCGGGGGTTCGCCGACAGCCTGCGCCAGGAGATCAACGCCGACGGCATCCGGGTGACCACCATCCATCTCGGCCGTACGGCGACCCCAAGGCAGGAGGCGATCTACGCCCGGGAAGGCCGTGAGTACGCACCCGAGCTGCTCGTCCAAGCGGCCGACGTGGCCGATCTCGTCAATTATCTGATCCGGCTCCCACCCACCGCGGAGATCACCGAGCTGCACCTGCGGCCGGCGAAGAAGAGCTACTGACGCACTCACGCTGCGCAACGACTCGGGGCCCGTGGGCGCGCCAGAGCCCACGGGCCCCGAGGCCCAGAAGTCCGCCGACGGCGCGGTCCCGGACTCGGGACCGGAACCCCGGGACCGGAACCAAGATCCGGAAGCAAGATCCAGGACCAGGACGAACCGGCCTCCGCGGCCGCGGCGGAGCAGGTCAGCGGTGTAGCGTCCGGGTCCCGGGTGGCCGAGGGCATGTGTCCGCCCCGCCCCGCCGGAATCCAGATCTGCACGGATACGAACCGATGGCGGTCAAGCCTGACGACCGCTATTATTCATCGCCCGTGCCGGGTTCGAAGAGCCCCCCAGCAGCTGGCTGCAAGGCGTGACGGAGACGCAACCATGCGCTCCGGAAACGGCACGGAGACCACCTTGCGAGACGGCACGAGGGCCCCGGATAGACTGAATCGCCCACGCCGTCCGCCCGTAGCGCCAGCTAGCCGACCTGCCGACGTGCGGATGGGCTTCCATCGCCGGACCCCCGTCGCCGGACGCGGCGCCCGGGAGCCCACTGACCAGGAACGGGGGGGACGGGAACCAGTGGTCACCACCACGCTCACGACCAGGATTCCACGGTCGTGGGTGATCCCGACCCAGGAGGCCGGCAGCGGGAAGTCGGTCAACGACGCCACCTTCCGGATGCTGACGATCCTGCTCTTCTGCGAGATCTTCCTGCAACGGATCGCTTTCCCGGTGGGCGGTTCACAGGTCCAGGTAATCCTGCCGATCACCTATGTCTGCGCGGCCTTGATGCTGCGCCGCGGAGGTCTGACGTACAACTCCAGCCGGGTGACCACCTACCTCGTCGCGATGACGGCATGTTCGGCCTCGGCACTCGTCTGCTTCCTCCGCGAGAAGGACGACACGTCCTTCACCTCATTGCTGCTGCTGCTGGCGACGTACGTGCCGTTCGTCCTCGGCCTGCGCGGCGCGGACGCCCGCGCTCTCCTGCCCCGGCTGCTGGACCGTTTTCTGATCATGATCACGGTACTCGCCGGTCTCGCGCTGTTCCAGTTCGCCATTCAGCTCGTCGGCGTTCCGTACACCGACGTCGTCAAGGACATCGTGCCGTCGCAGTTCCTGATGCATGGGTTCAACACGTCCTACCCCGTGCAGTACGGCTCGTCGTTGTACAAGTCGAACGCCTTCATCTGCCTCGAGGCGTCATTCTGCTCACAGTTCCTCGGCTTCGGTATCGTGGTCTGCACACTGCGCAACGGCGGCTGGTGGCGCATGATCATGTTTGTGCTGGCCATCCTGAGCACCGTTTCCGGCACAGGTCTGCTCCTGCTGGCCTGCGCAGGCGTCCTGCTGGCCGTTCACAAGGGCGCCCGATTCGCGCTCACCGCCCTGCTCGGAGTGAGCCTCGTGGCGCTGATCATCAGCTTCACCCCGGCATCGAGCATCTTCGCCGCGCGTGCTACGGAGACATCCTCATCGACGTCCAGCGGCAGCCTGCGCTTCGTCCAGCCGTACCAGCGGACCTGGGACGCGCTCGGCAGCGACCCGATGACGGTGGCGTTCGGCTCGGGGCCCGGGTTCGCCGACCGGGACGCGGCCGCGTTCTTCTACCGCACCGGACTGCCGCTGAACTACGCCCTCCTGCCCAAGCTGATCCTCGAGTACGGCGTCGTCGGGACCACCGCGTTCATCGGTCTGGTGGTGGCGATGTTCGTACGCGGCTCGCAGTCGTTCGTGCTCTCCGGGTCGGTGTTGATCTTCTATAGCGTGCTGTCCGGAGGCCTGCTGGCCCCGGTTGTCACCGGGCTCGGCCTCCTGCTCGTCACCTGGTTCACGGTTACCCCCGAGGAGACCGTCAGGCTCCAGAGGGATCCGGGAGCGCCGTCACCGCGGATCCCACCGGCTCCCGCACCGGGCCGGTCCTTCGCCTCGATCTGACCCAGCGCGCAGCAGGCGCGCGACCGCACGCACCACAGCGCACGGATGGCGCCATCCGCCCATACCGCCATCCCTGCCCGTGCTCGTCTCGCCTCTCGCCTCTCGCCTCTCGCCTCATCTTGGCAGGTAGGGCCATCGCGATGGCCGGAACTGGGACCGGGCGCCGGGACCAGACCCAGGGACCGGAGATACGACAAGAAGCCGCGACAAGAAGCCGGTACAACGAAGGAGCCGGGCGGTCAGATTACGCTGACCGCCCGGCTCGTCATACCGGCGTTGCGACGCCTGGAATCCAGGGAACCTCGGGGTCCCGGACCCTCGCGGCTACGGGCTCTCTAACGCTTGCCGGGGCGAGCGTAGCGGTCGGTGGCCTCCGAGTCCACGCCGCCGCCCCGCTTGCTCACCGCGGCCGAGTCCCCCACCGGGGAATTGGAGGTGATGGTGTCGACCGACGAACGACGCTCCGGGGCCGCCGCGACGGCCCGGCGGATGCCGGTCCGGCCGTCGTGCACGACGCCCACGACTCGCTCGNCGAGCGCCGGCCAGTCCCGCGGCACCTGCTCAAGCTCCTTGAGGCTGGTTTCGGTGGAGGTGATGACCACGACGGCGTCGGCCTGGATGGCGGAGGCCGCGGTCATCGGCAGCTCGGCCAGCGCCGAGGTGACGAGGATGACGAGGTCGACGACCGGCGCCCGGTCGGCGAGGATCGGGGCGAGGCCACCGGGCCGGGCGGCCCGGGCCGGCGACACGCGGTTGTAGAGGATGTGCCCCCGTCCGGTGCCGGACGAGCGTGCCAGGCAGGTCGGCTCGTGCGCCCAGCGAGGCAGCTCCCCGGAGGTCGCCCGGGGCAGTCCCTCAAGAACTCCCCGCACCTCGGACGACGGCGAGGTGTCCAGGATCAGGACGACGCCCTGATCATCGGACCATGCGGCGGCCACGGAGGCGACGAGATCGGCGGTCAGGTCCCCTCGCGACGCCGGGGNGAACGCGATCACCTTGCTCGTCGGGGACATCACCGCGGACATCGCCGAGACCAGGGTCTCGGCCGCGCTGGCGGTGGTCCGTCCCGGCTCCAGGACGGCGATCAGCGGCACGCCCAGGGTGTCGGATGGGTTGTGCGGGTCGAGGATGGTGGGCCGGCGCTGATACATGATCCAAATCGCCGCGATCGAACCGAGCAACCCGACGATCGCAGCGACCAGCGTGTTACGGAACAGGTTCGGCCCGCTCTGGCCTTCGGCGACGGGTGGCTCGGCCAGTTTGATCGACGCGCTCGCCAGCGCGGAGGCGGTACGGGCGGTGGCGATCTGCGTGTTGAGGTTCGCGATCTGCGTGTTGCGGACGGTGTTGTCGACGCTCCCGGCAATACCGGCTCCCTGGCCCGCAGCGGCCTGCTCCGCCACCAGCCCGTCACGAAGTTTGATCATGGCGCTGATATTCGCCTGGCTGTTGGGGCCATAGGTCGTCAAAAGCTTGCTGTAGGCATCCTCGGCCGACTTGACCAGCGCGTCCGCCGCCTGCTGGCTCGGGCCCGTCCCCTTGATGACGAAGAAGTAGCCCTCGTCGGACGGCGAGGTACTGAGCCGGGCGGCGACGTCCAGCTCGGGCAGCTTGAGTTCCTTCGCGATCTCCGCGACGGCCGCCGAGGACTGGGCGAACTGCGCCTGGGTCTGCACGAAGCGGGTCGCGTCGACCGAGTTGGCGCCGAGCGTACCCGAGTCCGTCGAGAGGAAGACCCGGGCACTCGACCGATAGGTCGCCGTCTGCGTCTTGGAGTAGGCGGCCGCCAGAGCCGCGAAGACGACCACGACGATGGCGACAACCAGCAGCCGTGGCTGGAGGATACGAAGCAGGGACGGGGCGGAGGGAGCCCGGCTGGTCTCGTTGCCCGCCTGCACGTTGCGACTCATGACGCACCCGCCACGGACTCGGAACGAGCGGACCGGGCCCGTACCCGGATCGGAGTGCCGGTGAGACGACGCAACGACTCCTCCAGCGGGACATGAAGCGAACTCAATGTGGCCCCCCACAGGAGCATCCGGCCCGTTTGCCGGACCACGGTCTAGATCTGACGGAACCGATTTGTGAGCATAGCCGATAGCGGATAGTAAACGGTCTATAGCTATGACTGACGCCGCGCGGATGCTCAGGTGCCCCGCCCACCACGCCGCGATCCGGTTCCGCGACCAGGCCGGCGAGGGCCGTGCTCCGGAGCGACATCCATACCCTCGACATCATCCACGGGATCCATTCGATGGTCAGATTCGCCAGCGTTCGACCGTCTCGACCGACGTGCGTCGCTCATCCCGGCCCGGCGCGGGCGCGGCAGCTCTCGTCNTCCCGGCCCCGCCGGGGCGGGGTCAGGCCCGGAGCCGCCCCGCGCCGCCCGCAGCGCGGCCTGCTCCGCGTCGTGCTCCCGAGCGAGTCGACGGAGCAGCACAAACCACACCGGCGCAATGGACCAGAAAGCAATGTTATAGCCGACGACCGCACCCCGCGCCTCCCCGACAAGCAACCCAATGATAGGAAAACCAAACAACATCGGCGCAAAGACCGCATTGACCCGAAATGTGATCTTGGCTTTTCCGAGTGCGTAGACCATGCAGGCCGGTCCGACCGGGACCGACGCGGCCAGATAGTGCAGAATCGACAGCCCCAGGATGTTCCTGACGCCGTCCCACGAGTCGCCCAACAACGCCTGGCCGTAACGTTCCGGAAGGAGGTAGAAGATCAGGCTCCACGCCGTGCCGATGGCGAGGACGAGGGCCGAGAGAGCGTAGGCGGCGCGCTCCCGGGCGTGGCGGGTCATGGAGGNCCGCTTGGAGAACTCCGGCAACGCGAAGCTCACGACCCCCACCCCGACCACCGTGGTCGGGCCGAGCAGCGTGCGCGCACCTTGCAGGGCGCCCACCGTCGCCAGCGAACCCACCGCTCCGATCACCAGCAGCGAGGTCTGCATCGCGCCCTGGACGGTGATGAACTCCGCCGCCAGATAGGCGGAGTTCGACTTGTTCCTGCGGAGCCATCGAAGGGTCTCGCCGGGCGACGGCCAGAAGCCGGCCTGGGCTATCCCCAGCAGGGCCGCGACGAGAGCCGAGGCCCCCCAGGCGAGCAGCAGCGGCGGGGATGCGGTCACACCGCGGNGGATGAGCAGGAAGATCCCGAAAATCTGGACGACCGCCCAGACGGTGTCGTTGACGAAGGCGCCGAAGGGCTTCCCCATCGCGAAGAAGACATAGCGCCACGCATCCTGCAGCAGCAGGCCGGGCAGCACGAGGCCCATCGCCGACAACGACGACCCGACCGGGCCGCCGAGGAGCAGACCCGGACCGACGAACGCGATTCCCACGGCCACACCGAAGACGAACGACGAGCCGGTGGTGGCGGTGGCCGCCGCCCGGAAGTCGCTCCGAGTGGCACCCGAGTAGAACATGCTCAGCGGCATGCAGCTTCCGGCGCGGACCAGGCCGATGACGATGGAGAACAACGTGTACGCAATACCGAACGCGCCGTACTCGACGTCGCTGACCTGATGGGCGATCAGGAACGAGACCGCGGCGTTCGTCGCACTGGAGACGGCCTGGTCCGCCAGCGTCCAGATCGCCTTCGACCTGGCTCCGCCACGGCCGCCGGAACCCTCGCGGCCCGGACCCTCGCGGCCCGGACCCTCGTCGCCGGTCAGATCGTCCACCAGGCCGTCGGCCCCGTTACCGGGCCCCGGCCCGAAGGACGCGGCCGCGGCGGCCCGCTCGCCGCCGCCCGTCGCGGCGGGCCTTCGTCGACCGCGGGACCGCGCGGTGCCCGCCCCGGGAAATCGGCCGCCACGCCCGGCGGGGGGCGGCCGCGGAAAGATCTGTGTGCTCTCCGGATCGGTCTCGTCGGTTCGACGCGCCCGCCGGTCCGAGCGGCGATGCCGGGGAGTCTGCCCCTCGACCCGCCGGAGGAGCTCGGTCTTCTCCGCCCGCAGCCGGCGTTGCAGCGCGCTCAGGTCCATCGTGGCGGTGACGACGTCGGGCGGCTGGATCGCGGGCCCGGACCGCCCGGACACCGGCCCCGCGGGGCGGACCGGGTCGACTGGCGGTCTTCCCCCGGCCTCGCCCGACGGTTCTCCCGCCTTCCCGTCTCCCGCCTTCCCGGCCGTTGGCACCCGGCTCACGGAGATCTCGCCCGGGGAAGCGGTGGGCCGTTGCTCCGACGGATCGCCGTGGGGCCGCACCGGGCCGGTCCGCACGGTACCCGGGGGCGGGCGGCGGATCAACGGCAGTCCAGAGACCTTGATGGTCTGCTCGCCCGCCCCGGATTCCGGCCGCGGCGCCGGCGCCGGAGCGGGCTGCGGGCGGATCGGCCCCGTGGACACCTCGAAAACCTCGCCGGGTCGGCGGCCGCCACGGCGTTCGAACCCTTCGCCGAGACGTTCGGTCCGCTCTCCGGGACGCTGCCCGGTCGCCCGCGCGGGACGCTGGGATCGTGGCACGTACCGGGTCTCGTCAGGGGAACCCTCGGGTGGGGAGTCGTCCTCCCCACCCGTGGCTCTCAGGTCCACGTCGATGTCCGTCATACCCGCTCTCTCGACCAGCCCGACCGGCTCAGCCGGCCCAGCGAGCAGGGTCCGCACAACCGCGGACGGAAATAACGACGGCCTGAGACCACGATGGGTTGCCTACAGCACTACGGGCCGGGGAACCGGCACGATGAAGGAGCCACCGCGCGCGGCGTACTCGGCCTGCTGGGCGATGATCTCCTTCTTCACGTTCCACGCCAGCAGCAGCAGGTAGTCGGGCTGCCGCTCCAGCAGGACGGCAGGATCGAGGATCGGCAACCGGGCGCCGGGCAGGTACCGGCCCTGCTTGTGGATGTTGCGGTCGACGACGAAATCGAGCAGGTCGGTACCGATGCCGCTGGAGTTCAGCAGGGTCGCTCCCTTAGCCGCCGCGCCGTAGGCGGCGATGGTCCTACCGTCGGCGCGCAGCGAGNGCAGCAACGCCACCAGCTCGTCCTGCACGGCGCGGACGTCGTCGCCGAAGCTGGCGTACCGGTCGAACGTGTCGAGCCCGGCGGCCCGCTCGGCGTCGAGCACCGCCGCCACCGACTCGGCCGGGTCCGCGGTGGCGGTGTGCTGCATGCTCCACCGCAGGGTGCCGCCGTGCAGCTCGGGGAACTCCTGGACGCCGACGAGCGCGAGGCCGTGCCGGCGCATCAGGGCGTCGACCGCGATCGTGGAGAAGTAGCAGAAGTGCTCGTGGTAGACCGTGTCGAACTCGGTGTGGGCCAGCAACGCGCCGACCCCGGGGTTCTCGACGTCGACGAGGCCGCCGTCGGCGAGCAGGATCGAGAAGCCCTCGACGAAGCTGTTGAGGTCCGGGACGTGGGCCATCACGTTGTTCGCTATGATCACATCGGCCTTGCGACCCTCCGCGACGAGCTGACGGGCGAGCTCCGCGCCGAAGAACTCCTCGCGGGTCGGCACGCCCGCCTCCCGGGCGGCCGCGGCCGGGCCCGGGGTCGGCTCGATCCCGAGGACCGGGATGCCCCGCTCGACGAACGCCTTCAGCAGGTAGCCGTCGTTGCTGGCGACCTCGACCACCAGGCTGTCCGGCCCGAGGTTGCGGCTCGCGATCAGGTCGATCACGTGCTTCTCCGCGTGGCGGACGAGCATGTCGGAGAACGAGGAGAAGTAGGGATAGTCCTCGTCGAAGATCTCGGACGCCGGCAGCTCGTGGGTGAGCTGGACGAGTGCGCAGGCCTCGCAGAAGCCGACCTCAAGCGGGAACGACGGATCGGTCGCGTCGAGGGCGTCGGCGCGCACCAGGCGGTTGGCGATGGGGGTGGACCCCAGGGAGAGGAACAGGCGCGGGGCCGGTCCGCCGCAGGACCGGCAGGCGATTACCGCCGTGGCGATGCCGCCGGGNGCATCCTGCTTCTGGGTCGCCTGCTTCTGGGTCGCGTCGGCCTCGGCGGNGCCACTACCGCGCTGGGCCGGGGTTGCGGATGACATGCGTTCCCCTAGGTGAGGTGTCGACATCGATCTTCACGATCTGGTGGACGGGAATGGCTGTGCCAGTCGGCCGCGAGGCCGAACGAGAGGCCGAACGACATGATGACCGCACATCCGACCAGAAGGATGTGACGGTCCCGCGAACGACATGATCTTCGTGAAGCCGGGACGGGCCCGCCACGCCGCCGGGCGATCGCCGGCGAAGGCAGGAAGGAGAGCGCGGGCACCGGGCATGCGGGCACCGGTCATCGGCCGGACACCCGCCACCCACCGCCGCAGCGGCGACCGCCGGACGAGCGCTCGTTTCCGTCGGCGAGATGCCACCGCCGGCACCGCTGACGGCAGCCCGATGATTTTCCGGCGAAGATCGGCGGTCATGGGTTCTGCGCACGCCGGGTGATGTGTATAAGAGACAGCCGTCGGCGAGATGCCACCGCCGGCACCGCTGACGGCAGCCCGATGATTTTCCGGCGAAGATCGGCGGTCATGGGTTCTGCGCACGCCGGGTCATGCTAGCCGGTGGGCACCACCCCCCACGTGACCCACAGTCGCCGAGAGGAAGCCGTGGCACCACCCCCCGACGCCGCCGAGCCGGCCCCGCCAGCCGTCCCGCCCGGCGGGTATCCGCGGCGTTGCAGGCATTGTCGCTGTCTCTTATACACATCTCGCCGAGAGGAAGCCGTGGCNCCNCCCCCCGACGCCGCCGAGCCGGCCCCGCCAGCCGTCCCGCCCGGCGGGTATCCGCGGCGTTGCAGGCATTGTCGGCCGTCGGTCGACCGACTGTCGACCGACGGCCTCGTTCAGCCGGTCGGGGGAAACCCCGGTAATCCAACCCTCACGTCCGCGCCTGGTTGTCCAGCTGGCAAGACGTGGGATGCCCTCCAGCACCCGCCCCCGTTCGTGGGCAACACCCCACACCCGCCCACTTTTCCCTGCCAGCATTGATTTTCACTGGTGGAGCGGAGGCCCGGCGGTCGACCGAACCGGGGACGACGGATTCAGGCCGTCGCGCCGACCCCGCCGGATGCGTGAGCTACATCACGTTGGATGCCGGGAGGGCCGGGTGGCGCGGCGTCGCCGGATGGTCCGGCCGGGCCATCGCCGGCCAGCAGCGGCCACGCACGGTCCTTGTCGGAGATCACCGAGACGGGCAGCGGCCAGACGATGCCCAGTCGCGGGTCGTCGAAGCGCAGCCCACGGTCGTGTCCCGGCGTGAACGGGACGTTCATCTGATAGGTCGCCTCGGTGGAGTCGACGAGCGTCTGGTACCCGTGCGCCAGGCCCGCGTCGATGAACAGCGCCCGATGGTTGTCGGCCGAGAGCTCCACCGCCACGTGCCGCAGATAGGTCGGCGAGTCCGGGCGGGGATCGACGACGACGTCGAGCAGGGCGCCGCGGGTGCAGCGCACCAGCTTGGTCTCCCGCACCGGCTCCCCCGCCCAGTGCATCCCGCGGACGGTGCCCGCGGAGGCGTTGTAGGCCACGCTGCACTGGGCGACGTCGACCGTGAGCCCCGCGGCGGCGAACTCGTCGGCACAGAACGTGCGCGCGAACATGCCGCGGGCATCGGGGAACGGCTCGACATCGACGATCATCACCCCGGCGATCGGCGTCGGCGTAATGATCACGAGTGGGCCCAGAACAGGTCGGCGTCGAGCTGGCCGGTGCGGATCAGGTACTGAAGCTGCTTGAGCCGGGTGTGCCCGCGGCCGGTGAACGTCTCGTTGTCGAGCTGGATACGGGTGAAGACGTCGTGCAGCTGCTGGGCGCCCCTGAGCGCGTTCCAGTCACAGGAGAAGCCGGGCAGGGTGGAGGCGATCTTGTCGAACGACACCNGGTAGCTGCGATTGTCACCGCCGTTGTCACCGAAGCTCAGCGTGCAGCCGGTGAACACCGTGGCGACCGCGTCCGCGATCTCCTTCACCTGGTAATTCTGCTCGCTGTCGCCGACGTTGAAGATCTGGTTGTGCACGATGTCGCGCGGTGCGGTCAGCACCAGGCGGATCGCCTTCGCGATATCGAGCCCGTGGACCAGCGGGCGCCACGGGGTGCCATCCGAGGTCATCGCGATCTCGCCGGTAGTCCAGGCCACCCCGGCCAGGTTGTTGAGCACGATGTCGAAACGCTGCCGCGGGGAGGCACCGTAGGCGGTGGCGTTGCGCAGGAAGGTCGGCGAGAAGGTGTCGTCCGCCAGCGGGGCGACGTCACGCTCCACGTAGACCTTGCACTCGGCGTAGGGGGTCTGCGGGTTCACCGGCGAGGCCTCGGTGACGTCCACACCGGTCGCGACGCCGTAGACGCTGCAGGAGGACATGTAGACGAACCGTTCGACGCCGGCCTGCTTGGCCAGCTTCGCCAGCCGGACCGAGCCGACGTGGTTCACCTTGTACGTCACGTCCGGGGCGAGCGCGCCGAGCGGGTCGTTGGACAGCTCCGCCATGTGCACGACGGCGTCGACCCCCGCGAAGTCCTCGACCGTGAGATGGCGAAGGTCCTTGTCAAGGGTCAACGGGGTCCGGTCGACGCCGCGGTACAGCCAGCCGTACTTGTAGTAGCCGGTGTCCACGCCGATGACCTCATGGCCATCACGCAGCAGCTCGGGCGCGAGCAGGCACCCCAGATACCCCTCCGTGCCCGTCACGAGCACCTTCATCCGCGAGTCCTCCCCATCTCGGCAACGGCACAGGTCGGGTCCAATCGGACACCAGTGTTCCGGCCTCAAACCGTACCGAGTCGATCCCACGAGCCGGTCGCCGACATCCCGCAGTGGCGCGTCGGCAGTCTCAGCGCGCCGGCGGGCGCGTCACCCGGACGGTCTCAACGCCCCGGTGGGCGCATCACCCGCGCGGGAGCGGCGAAGACGGTCGAGCCCGCCGGCACGTCCGTCATCACGATCGAGCCCGGACCGATCCTGGCGTCGTCGCCGATGCTGATCGCCCCGATGAGGTGGACCCCGGGGGCGAGCTCGACCCGCTTGCCGACCTTCGGCACGTCCCGCGGGCCCGCCGTACCGCTCGCGTAGCCGATGGTCAAGTTGTGCCGCAGGGTGCAGTCGTCCCCGATCACGCAGTGCGGCGGGATGAGGATCGTCTGGTGATGGCCGATGTGGACCCGGCGGCCGATCCGCGCCTGCTCGTCGAGCTCGGCCCCGTACAGGTTACGGATGACCAATTTGTTGACCACCTTGTAGAAGACGGTCACGATCCCGCGGACGGGCTGGCTGCGGGTGCGCCGCCACTGCCCGATGCGATAGACGGCGAGCACGTGCAGCCCCGGGTGGGCGAACGATTTGTAGTGCCGGCGCCAGTCCTCCCGCAGGATCTCCCACAGCCCGAGGTCGGAGGCATCCCGGGTGTCCTGGTCGCCGTCCGTCTCGGCTACCCGGGGGGACGGGGCGGCTGCGGGCTGATCGGCTCGGACGGCGCCGCTCCCTGCGGAGTCGCTCCCTGCGGAGTCGGGTCCGGCGGACCCGCCGGACCCGAGAGGGGCACCGGGGCCGGGGCCGTTGACACGCTCGATCTCAGTGGACACCACTCAGCTCCTCGATGTGCTCGCGCAGGTCACCGACGGTGGCGAAACTCGCGAGCCGTTCATCGGCGATCTGGATCGAGAACTCGCGTTCGACCGCGTAGATGAGGTTGATATGCGCGAGCGAGTCCCACCCCGGTACATCGGCGGCGGTCATTCCGTCGCTGATGACGAGGTCGTCGTCACTGAAGATCTCCCGGAAGATCTGCTGTAGTCGCTCCTGCACCATCAGCGAGGCACCTCTTCCATCTTGCGGTCCTGTGGCCGCGGCTGGGGGAACACCTGGGGAGACAGCCCGGCCACGACGCCGGACGGCTCGGCCACGACGACCCGGATGAGCCCAGGCGGCAGGTACGGCGACCGCGCATCACGGCTCCAGCACGTCGTCTCCGCCGCCGGGGTCGTGGCCGGCGCCGGGTCGACCCGCTCGAAACCGAGCCGTTCGTAGAGGCCGGCCACCAGAACGTTCTTCGCCGACGGCCGGTAGTGCCCGGTCACGCGGGCGAGGCCGCGGCGGCGGGCCTCGGCGAGAACAAGCGCGGCCACCTCGTCCTCGAGGGTCCGGCCGATCACCCGGCAGCTCATCAGCCAGGTGTCGATGTCCAGCGCGTCCGCCGACTCCACCGCGATGACCACGGCGACCAGCCCGTGGTCGGCGAACCGGTCGGCGAGCCGGACGCAGAACACCGCCGTGCCGGGATCGGCGGCCAGCCGCTCGATCTCGGCGGCGCCCCGGCGGCGACCGGTCAGGTTGAACTGGTTGGTCTTGCCGACCAACTGGGCGACCCGCGGCAGGGTCATGTCGTCGAGCGGGACCACGGTAGCGGTCATGTCCAGCCCGCGGTGGAAATCCTCCAGCGAGGTCGCCGCCGCGGCGGCGGCAGCCGTCTCGGCCCGGGCCCGGTACGCGGCGGTGCGCGCGGCGTCCTCGGCCGTGAGGGCGCTGGCCTCGAAGAAGGGATAGTCCGCCAGCGCCCGGACGTAGCCGTGCGGATCGGCGGGCAGCGCCACGACGTCCACCTCGGGAACGAGTTGGCGGACGACCTCGCGTTCGGCCGGGTTGTCGTCAACGAAGACCAGCGCGTCGAGGCCGAGGCCGAGCGCGGCGGCGATCCGGCGGATCTGCGTCGGCTTGTCGTCCCAGCAGGCGCTGAACACCGCGATGTCATCGAGGCCGAGCCGCATCCCCGGATGACGCTCGAACGCCTCCCGGGCGTCGGCGTCGTTGTTCTTGGAACAGACGGCGAGCACGACCCCGCGGGCCTTCAACTCGGCGACGTACGTCTGGAACGCGGCGAACGCCTCCCCGACAGCGCCATCGCCGAGCGCGATGCCGGCCAGGCCCTCCTCCCCGAGCACGCCGCCCCACAGAGTGTTGTCGAGGTCGAGGACCAGGCACTTCCGGCTCGTTCCCAGCTGAGCCCCGATCACCGCGGCGGTGTGCCGGGCCAGCAGCGGCACCTGCGCGAGCGACACCGCCTGCTTGGACCGGTGCCAGTACCGCGCGTCGAACCAGGCACGCTTGCCCACGTCGGCGGCGAGCCGCTCGCAGTCGACGAAGGCGACCCCGTCGCCCCGCTCGCCGGACACCCGGCCGAGTTCGGCGTTGACCCGCGCGAGCATCGCCGGCCGGGAGCCGGGAACCCGCAACGCCAGATGGCCGAGCGCGACCTCGCCGGGGATGGCGAAGGTGTGCTGGACGATCCGGGCCCCGCACCGATTTATGATCATGTCCCACAGCGACGTCCAACGCTCGACCTCGGTGGCCACCGCGGCGGCCGGGTCGTCGGCGACCGCCGGCAGGGCGGTCTCCCCGGCGTGCACCGCGAGCACGACGACGTCGGGCCGGAACCGGTAGAGCTCACTCGCGGGGTCCAGGACCTCCTGGCGGTACTGCCCATAGCCGCATTCGTAGACCTCGACGGCGACCCCGGCTCGCGCCGCGGCCAGCGGCAACAGCGCGGCGAACTGCGACGTCGTGTAACTGCCGAGCACGGCCACCCGCGCGGACCTCGGCAGCGGCGCGACCCGCGGCAGGACGCGGCGCAGCACGCCGGCAGCGGCCGACCAGGCACCGAGGTCGCTGCCGGCGTCGGTGAGCGCCAGGGCCCACCGCACGGCCCCGGCGTCGTCGCCGGCCCGCTCGTGCGCGACGGCGAGATCACGGCACAGCGCCGCGGTCGGGATCTCACTCGTGGCGGCACGCGCGGTCAACTCGGCGATCCGCGGATGTTCCGGCGGTGACGCGACGCCCTCGCCGACGTCCGTGCCGACGTCCCTTCTGTCGGTCATTGCTGCGGCCCCTCTCGGTGCGACTCTTCGCGGCGCCCATACGCGGTTCCTCGGCACTCTACCGTCACGTAAGTGTTGGTAGGCGACGGAGCGACCATCAGGCCAGGGCGGCAACCAGGGACGCGAGGAGCGCGCCCCGGTCCGGTNGAGGTTGCGCGTCGACCGGGACCGGGACCGGGACCGGGGAGGCGGTCACCCGGCAGAGCCACGCCCCACTGGGCATCGATCGTCTCCTGCGCCGTCGAAGGCACTGAAGCCGGGAAAACCACCTCGGGCTATCCGGACGAGCTATCTGCTTTGTAACAGTGGTCTGCATAGACCATGCAATGTGGAAAACTTCCTCAGACAGGGCGCGTAACCGGACACGATCAGCCACGCCCGCCGAGCGGCAGCCCCCGGAGGCAGGACCCCCTCATGCACCACCGCGCCATGCTCGGCCTGCTGGTCGGCCTCGCGCTGCTGGTCGGCCTCGTGATGACGACCGCTCCGGCCGGCGCCGCCGTCCCGCCGCACGCGGCCGGGCCCGGCCCGGCTTCGATCGCGCCCGCCCGAGGCTCGCAGTGGTACCACGCTGTCCTGGGACTCGCCCAGGCGCACCGGATCAGCCAGGGCGCGGGCACGGTGGTGGCCGTCATCGACGGCGGGGTCGACGCCAGCCAACCCAAGTTGTGGGGTCAGCTGCTTCCCGGTACCGGCATCGGCCCCGGGGCGGCGCGGGACGGTTGGCGCGACGATGATCCGAACGGCCACGGCACCGCCATGGCGGGCATCATCGCCGGTCGCAACGACAACGGCCGGCCCGAGGTCCGCGGCATCGCCCCGGCCGCCAAGATCCTGCCCGTCTCGACCGGCGCCGAGGCGAACTCGGAGGAGGTCGCGATCGGCATCCGCCGGGCAGTCGACCTGGGTGCCGACGTCATCAACCTCTCCCTGGGCTCGACGGGGACGGCGACCCCGGACGAGGAGAAAGCGGTCGGCTACGCCCTCGCGCACGACGTGGTGGTGGTCGCCTCGGCGGGGAACGTCGAGTCCGGCGACNCCGCGATCANCNCCCCCGCCAGTATCCCGGGGGTGGTCGCGGTGACCGGATCGACGGCCGCTGGTGGTTTCTGGCGGGAATCGGCCCACGGGCCGCGGGCCGTCATCGCCGCGCCGGCCCCCGGTATCCGGGCCCCCGTCCCGACCCGGGTCTCCCCGGACGGCCTGGACACCGGGGGCGGCACCTCGAACTCCGCGGCGATCGTCGCGGGCGTTGTCGCCCTCATCCGGGCCGCCCAGCCGGACCTGGACGCACCCAACGTCATCGAGCGGCTCGTCTACACCGCGCGGGATGCGGGCTCTCCTGGCCGCGACGACGAGTTCGGCTTTGGCATCGTCGACCCCGTCGCGGCGCTGACCCGGGCCGTGCCGGTGGTCAGGAGCAATCCGCTGCTGTCGGCACCGACACGCTGGGGGGTGGGGGGGCCCGCGCCGGCCGCCGGCCGCATCATGCCCGGCGGGCAGGCCCGGGGGTCCGCCGGCGACGCGACGACCCACGGGGCCGGCGCCACACTCACGAACACCGGTCCGATCGGCGCAGCCGGCCCAGACTCATCGAAACCCTCGCCACTGGTCTGGACCGCCGGGCTCGGGATCGCGGCCTCGTTGGGCGTCCTGCTCGGGATCGTGACACATCTGCTGTACGCCTGGCAGCGCGCGACGCGGGCGGGACCGGGCCGCGCGGGCAGCCGCGTCCGCCCGCGCTCCCCTACCGGGTGATCTCGCGGTGTCACTGCGGACCGGCGCGCCACTTCTACCATGGGCCCATGACACACGCGCTCCTGGACGAGCTGTCCTGGCGTGGACTCCTCCACGACAGCACCGATCCCGCCGAGCTGCGGGAGCACCTCGACAGCGGACGGCGGCGCTGCTACATCGGCTTCGACCCGACGGCCCCCTCGCTGACGATCGGCAACCTGCTGCCGATGACCCTGCTGATCCGGGCCGCACGGGCGGGGATCGGCGCGGTCACCCTGTTCGGCGGTGGCACGGGTCTGATCGGCGACCCGTCGGGCAAGTCGGTGGAACGTAGCCTGCTCACCGCCCAGGAGGTACGGACGAACATGCTCGGACAACAGGAGATCATGGAGTCCGTCTTCGCCCGGGCCCTGGACTCCGGCCAGCTACCACAGTTCGTCGACAACGCCGACTGGCTCGACGGACTCGGAATGATCGAGTTTTTGCGGGACGTCGGCAAGCACTTCCCCGTCACCGAGATGGTCCGCCGTGACTCGGTGCGCCGGCGGCTGGACGATCCCGACGTCGGCCTGACCTACACCGAGTTCAGCTACTCCCTGCTCCAGGCGTACGACTTCCGCCGCCTGTGCGAGGACCACGGGGTCACCCTTCAGATGGGCGCCTCCGACCAGTGGGGCAACATCGTCGCCGGGATCGACTACGTGCGACGGGTGCTGCGCACCCAGGTACACGGGCTGACCTGCCCGCTGCTGCTGCGTTCGGACGGCACGAAGTTCGGCAAGTCGGAGAAGGGTGCGGTCTGGCTCTCGGCCGACCGTACCTCGCCCTACACCCTGTACCAGTTCGTGATCAATCTGTCCGACGACGAGGCACGCCGGTTCGCCCTGTTCTTCTCGCTCATCGACCGTGAGCCGCTGGAGCGGCTGTTCGCCGAGCACGCCGAGGCTCCGGGTAAGCGGGCGTTGCAGCGTCACCTGGCGCGGGAGATCACCGCACTGGTGCACGGTCAGGCCGCGGTGGACGCGGCCGAGGCGGCGTCGGCGGCGTTGTTCAGCGGGGACGTGAAGGCGATCGGCGCGGATCTGCTCTCCGACGTCTTCGCCGACGTGCCCACGGTCGAGGAGCCGGCCGCCCGGCTCGAGGATGACGGCTGGCCGGTTGTCGATCTGCTGATCGCCACCGGCCTCGCCAGCAGCAAGCGGGATGCGCGCGAGCACCTGGGCAACCATGCGGTCCTGGTGAACGGGGAACGGGTCGGCGTGGAAGCCACCGTCGGGACCAAGGATCTGCTGCACGGCTCGGTCATCCTGGTCCGCCGCGGTCGCCGGGAATGGCGGGTGGCCCGCTTCACCTGAGCCCGGGACCAGCGAGCCCGGGACCAGCGAGCCCGGGACCAGCGAGCCCGGGACCAGCGAGTTCACTTCCCTGCCTGGCCAGAGGGACGAATCGGACAAACAGCCCACTGAACAGGCAGGGAACGAACGAGGAACGGGCGCGGCTACTGGGCCGGCGGTCCGACCAGCAGGCCCTTGATATATGCGGCGTGCTCGTCGGCCACTGCCTTCCTGCCCCGGGCCCGAGAGAGCACCGTACGCCCGGCGTAGCCGGCGACGAGCATCGAGCGCATCACGTTCACCCGAGCCGGCGCATTGTGCTTACGCAGATAACGCACCATGGACGCACCGCGCATCTGCAGCATCCATGTCTTACCGGCCCCGGAACCTCCCGCCCCGTGGGGTACCAGCAGATCGGTGCGCAGCTTCTGCCGCAGCCCCGCCTCACGGATCGCCCGGCCGAGCGCCATGTCCTCGTTGTAGACGTAGAACGTCTCATCAAAGGCGCCCAGTTCGAGGAAGGTGGACCGACGGACGGCCATGCAGGCGCCGGTCAGCCACTCGGGGTTCATCGGGCGGCCCGGTGTCGGCCGGGCGAACAGCGCCGAGCTCGGCGCCACCTTGTGCGCTCCCAGCACGTGCAGCAGCACCCGGCGAGGCGTCGGCTCCCAGCCGCCGTTACCGAGCTCGGGCTTGTCGTCGTGCCCCTTCATGGTGGCCGCGCTGGTCACCAGTTCGGGATCGGCGATGAGGTCGTCGACCAGCGTGTCGATGACCTCCACGGTGGGCCGGCTGTCCGGGTTGCCGAGCACCACGTACTCGTAGCGCGACGAACGGATGCCCATGTTGGCGGCCTTCGCGAATCCCTTGCCGCCACCGGAGTCGAGGTAACGGCTGNTGGGCCGGTCCGCGATCAGCTCGTCAACGCGGTCGACGCCCTCCGCGTTATCGATGATCACAACCGGCATGTCCAACGGAAGGGTCGCGAAGAGCTGCTCGAGCTGGCCACGGCTGTGAAAACTGACCAGTACCAGCTCGTACTGCCACCTGGACCGGTTGGACTTCTCGACGGACATGGCGGCACGCTCCTCACTGCGTGTGCTGACGCGCACTCAGGTGGATATCCACGCCTCGTGCGGTGTTGCGGTGTCGCGCCACACGGTATTCCCACCCCACGGCGGGNGGNATTTCGATAGGCGTAGCCGGTGACGGGCCGCGGTGGGTTCTCCGGTCGAGGCCGGTCCCGGCCGGCGTCAGCGGCGTCAGTTGCCGGAGCAGGTCAGTTGCCGGAGCAGGTCAGTTGCCGGCCGGGGCCAACTCGGTCGGCGGGCCAGGCGGCGTCGTCTGCCCCGGTGGCAGGACCGACCCCGGGGGCGCCGGTGACGTCGCGGAGGCCACGGCCGGCCGCTCCGGCTTGGGCCAGACGGCGGGCCGGTCCCGGGCCACAAAGCGCCGCACCCCGCCGAGCGCGACGGCCTGCAGGAAGAAGACCTGCGCGACCAGGCGGGTCGGACCGGGCGGCGTGCGCCCGGTCAGCAGCGCCGCGGTACTCACAGCGCCGACGGCGTTGCCGGCCAGGAACAGCCGGGCAATCCAGCTCCGGCGGGCGGCCGGGAGGGCGAGCCCCACCAGGACGACCTGCGCCAACGGGCCGAATGACGAGCGGACCAGCCGGTGGCCCCACAGTTGCGGGGTGACCGGCAGCGCGCCGGGCACCAGCGCCGCCCGGCGCCGCCAGAGCATGTCGAGGTTGCCAGCGACGATCCGGGTCCGCCGCTCCCACTCCGCCGAGTAGTCCGGGCTCGACGACTCGATCGAGTACGCCTCGGGTTCGTAGACGACCCGCAGCCCCCCTTCGAGGATGTCGAGAGCCAGCCAGGCATCGTCGACGGCCACGTCCGCGGGCAGGGGCCGAAACGCCTGGCGGCGGAAGGCCAGCATCTCGCCGACCACGCCGATGGTCGCCCCGGTCGCCGACTCGCGGCGCTTCAGCCAGGACTCGAACTTCCAGTAGAAGCCCTGGGCGCCGTCGGGATCGTCAACCTGCTTCTCCCCCGCCACCGCGCCGACCGTCTCGTCGGTGAAATGACGGGCGGCTGCCCGCAGGGCACCGGGCGCGAGCACAGCGTTCGCATCGGTGAGCACCACGAGCTCGTGGGTGGCGGCGGCGACTCCCCGGTTGACCGCCCGCGCCTTGCCGAGGCGTTCCCCGGACGACAGCACCCGCACGCCGGGCCGGCGCGAGGCCTCGGCCGTCTCCGGATCGTCGGCCACGACGATGATCTCCATCGGCCCGGGATAGTCCGCGCGGGTGAGTTCATCCAGTTTCGCCCCGATCACCGCCGACTCCCGATAGGCGGAGACGACCACGCTCAGTCCCGGCCAGATCTCAGGGTCCGGCGGTGCCGTCGACTCCAGACCACGGCTGCGCAATCCGATATAGATCGGATACAAGACGTGACCGTAAACGGTTGTGGCTCCCAGCGCCGCCACGGCGGCACCTCGACCGATGGTCCGGACACCTGTCATGGCGGTTACCGTAGCGTTCCGCCGGTCAGCCACAACCAACGGCTCCGTCCTTTGCGGTACGGCGCCATTGACGCCATGACGCCATGACGCCGCGCAGCCGTGACACCCGCACCGCGCCAAAGTCGTCCCGCGGAATCGGATGGACCCCCGGCGGGCCTGCGCGCACCTCGACCCCACCCTCACCTCACCTCACCTCACCTCACGACACTCTTGTCATCTACCTGGGACTGTCCGCGACACCCCGCGCGAGTACCGAGCCCGCAGTCGTTACCCGACCCCACGGTCGTTACAGTTGTCCGGTGAGCGACTCCACACGCTGGATCGTCGTTGTCGAGGAACCGTTTCTCCCGGCGGACGCGGGCGGCCGGGTGGAGACCTTCAGCTTCCTCACCGCGGCTTCCGCGGCCGGCGTTCGGATGCAGGTCCTGGTGCCTTCCCGGGAGAACCTGGATATCGCCGTGTACGAGGAGGCCGTGCCGGGTTCGGCCGTCATCCGGCTGCCTCGTGACGACAGCCCACGGGCACACCTGACGGCCCGGCCATTCATGCACGCATCCCGGCCGGTCGGTCCGTTGCGCCGCGCGCTGGAGTCGACACCGCCACGGGCCGACGCCGTGATCAGTTACAGCTGCCGGACGTCGCATCTCGGCGAGGAGGTCGCCCGGATCTGGAAGCTGCCGCATCTGGTGCGCGCGCACAACGTCGACTCGGAGTTCTTCCGGGTGCTGGCCCGCAACAGCTCGGGGCCGCGCGCCGTCGCCTACGAGCTGGAGTATCACAAACTGCGGCTGGCGGAGCTTTCGATGCACCACTCTCCGCTCATCACCTGCATCGCGGACATCTCGCTGGAAGACCACAACTGGCGGCGTACGCGGGCGAGCATCCCAACGTTCCACCTGCCGCCGTTCCTGCCCGTCGGCGCCCTCACCGCACCGACGGGCACCCGGTCGGCCGGTACCGAGCCGGCCCCGCCGGGCCGGAAGCCGGCGCCTCGGGACAGCGCCGGCAAAAAGCTGATCTTTGTCGGCTCGCTGGACACCCCGACCAACATCGAAGCCCTGCGCTGGTTCCTCGGCGGCTGCTGGCCGACGATCCGGGTCCGCCATCCCGACGCGACCTTCCAGGTGGTGGGGCGGCGTCCGGAGGAGGGCCTGGCGGCATGGCTCGGTGGCTTCGAGGGCGTGGAGTTGCACACCGACGTGCCGAGCGTCGCCGGTTACCTCGCCACCGCCACCCTGTCGGTGAACCCGATGCGTTCGGGATCCGGCGTGAACATCAAGGCGATCGAGGCAATGGCGGCGGGAACGCCGGTCGTGAGCACACCCACCGGCAGCCGCGGCCTCGGCTGGACGCCCGGTACCCACCTCCTCGTCGCCGAGGACGCGGGCGCCTTCGCCGACGCCGCCTGCAGCCTGCTGGAACAGCCCTGGAAGGCGGCCGAGATCGGAACAGCCGGCCAGGCCTACGTGCTACAGGAACTCGACCACACGGCGCTCATCGGTCGCATCCAGGAACATCTGACGCCAGCCTGAGTCCCTGCCCGCCGGGCCTCACCGAGCCGACGGAGCAGACCGGTGGGCGGAAGACCGGTGGGCGGGAGACATATCAGAAGGTGAGCATCACCTTGCGGGCGTCGAACGCCTCCGCGTAGCGCGTCCCGCACTCTACGCCGCGCAGCCGCAGGGTCGCGCGGAAGGTCTCGTCGTCGAACCAGGCGCGGTCCTGCTGGCTGCGGAAATGACGTTTGAGATGATCGAGTTTTGCCCCGACCGTCTCCTCGAGGATCGGGACGTACAGGCTGGGGGACAGCCGGTCAGCCTCCCATNTCGGGATCTCGTAGCCGAGGATGAGCGCCCCGCGAAAGGCCTGCCACGCCAGCTCGCCGAGCACCCGGTGATCCTGGTGGGCATCCGCGAGCGCCGGGGCGAACACGATGTCCGGGGTGACCTGGCGGGCGATCTGCAGCAGGACCTCCTTGACCCCGCTCCACTCCCGCGGGAGGAAACCGTCCCGGACCTCGTGCAGGTGCAGCGAACCGAGCGAGGAGCCGAGCAGTTCACGCGCGCTCTCCTCCGCCTCCGAGCCGCGCTCGCCCTCGCCCGAGAAGACCACCCAGTGCACGGTGGCCTCCGGATGGGCGGCCAGCAACTGCATGATCGTGGCAGCGGCGCCGATCTCCACGTCGTCCGCATGTGCCCCGAGGGCCACGACGCTGTACGCCCGACCATCGGCCGGCGGGCCCGCCGTCAACGCCAGCATCCGGCACTCCTCCGCGCTCGCCCGCCCTTTCTCTCCCCCTCATGCCAGTGCACGAAGCCTCCGCTCCCCGGTTCCCCGGCAACCGGCCATGCCGTTGACCTTTCGCATCCATGCCAACACTTGAAGTAGCCAAGCACCCGGAGTGCCCGCCGGACCGGCAGAAACACGCGGCGTCCGTCGAGCGGTTCAGAGCAACGCGTGATAGCGGTTCTGCGCGGGCTCCAGACCGTCGGCGATGAGCATCTCGACCGAGTCGGCCGCGTGTTCGAGCAGGAGGGGCAGCTCACGGCGTTCGGTCGAGGTGAAGTCCCGCAGCACGAAGTCGGCCGGATCCATCCGGCCGGGCGGACGGCCGATGCCGACCCGGACCCGCAGATAGTCCCGCGTCCCGAGCGCTGAGGAGATGGACCGCAGACCGTTGTGGCCGTTGTCCCCACCGCCGCGTTTGAGCCGCACTGCCCCGAAGGGGATGTCAAGCTCATCGTGCACCACGATGAGCCGGGAGACCTCGACCTTGTAGAAGCTCCGGGCCGCCGCGACAGGACCGCCGGAGAGATTCATGAAGGAGAGCGGACGGGCAAGGACCGCCCGCGCCCCGGCCAGGCGGGTCTCTGCGACATCGGCCCGGGAACGGTGCGACTTCAGCCGTGACCCGGTCCGCTCGGCGAGCAGGTCCACGACCATGAAGCCGGCGTTGTGCCGATTCCCGGCATAGGTCGGTCCGGGATTGCCGAGACCGGCGACGAGCCAGGGCCCATCGCCGGTCGGGGTGATCATCATCGGCAGGCGACATCGGCGATGGAGCGGATCCGCCTAGACGGACGCGCTCGCGACGCCGGCCTCCTCCGCCACCGGAGTCTCGCCGAGCGAGGCCTCCTGCTGGGCGTTCGTCCGCTTGGCCAGGCACTGCACGACGACCAGGTCGGGATCGGCGTCGAGCTCGGAGCCGGCCGGCAGGACCAGCTGGCGGGCGAGAATGCTCGTACCTGGCTCGAGCCCGGTGATATCGACCTCGATCGGGCCGGGCAGCCGGGTGGCGTCGGCCTTCACCGCGATCGTGGTGACCTGCTGGTCGACCAGGGTGTCCGGGTGTGGTTCCCCGATCACCTGCACGGGGATGTCGGCCACGACCTTCTCGCCCCGGGCCACGAGCACGAGGTCGATGTGCTCGAAGCTGCCCTTGATCGGGTGGCGCTGGACGTCCTTCGCGAGCGCGAGTTCGGTCCCCTCGGCCAGTTCGAGCGTCAACAGGACGTTCGTGCCGGCGTCGGTCTTGAAGGCGTGGAGGAGGTCGTGTGCGGGCAGCGCGATGTGACGCGGCGGCTTACCGTGACCATAGAGAACAGCCGGGACCTTGCCGGCCCGACGGGTGCGACGAGCCCCGCCCTTACCGAACTCGGTGCGCGGCTCCGCGGCGATGCGGACCTCGGACATGGCGGCGCTCATCCTTTCCTAAACTGGGGATCCGGCGCCGGAGGGCGGTGGAACCACCGCGGCGCGGTCCTTCACAGTACCGGACGCGCCATGGCATGGGGGAAACGACCCCGTTCTGTCAAGCCCCTGGGTGCGTCGCGGCCTTGGTCACCCTGCCCGGTCACGCCGGGCCGCACCTCAGCGCACCTGCGGCCGGATGGTGGCAGCGGGGCGGACCTCCACCTTGGCGGGTAGCCGCGGACGACCGACCGCGGTCCGGGCTCGATGGAGCACCGGGCCACGGATGTCGTCGAGCACGCCGGCGACCCCCGGCCCCGGGACAACGGTGACCGCGATCTCCAGCACGGGTTCCCGCCGGCCGCGCAGCACCGCCCGCACCGCCTCGACGCCCACGATCCCGAGCACGTCGTCCTCGACGGCGTCGGTCAGTGCCGCGGCGGACAAATGGACACCGCCGAGCGCATCATCCGTCACGTAGAGTCCACGACGCCGCGCCGCCAGCGCCGTCTGCGCCCGAAGCCACCCGAGGGCGAGCAGGACGACCAGCCCGGAACCGATCCCCACGACGAGCCAGAACCAGGCGTGGGAGGTCGGGTAGGAACGGGTGTCGGCGTCGAGCACCGCCTCGTCGGCGACGTCGTTTCCGAACGCACCGGCCCCCACCAGCAACGCGAGAACACCGGCCGCGAGGCAGAGCAACCCGATTCCGACCAGGGCGACCCGGTTGAGGCGGTCGGGCGGCGGCTCGGACAGCCCGGCCGGCCTCCCNCCGGGCTCCGCGGGTACCCCGCCACCCGCCGAGCGGCCCTCGGCGGCCTGCCCGCCCGCTGCCCGCGTCTCGGTCATGCCGCACCGCCNGCGGCCCGGTCCGCCCCGTTGACGGTCCGGTCCGCGGCCGGCGGGGTCGCCTGGATGCGCAGCTCGAGCGGCTCAGCCAGCTCGAAGGAGACAAGCGTAGAGGCCAGGACGGCACCCGCGCGCTCCCGCGCGCCACCGGCGACACGCTGCCGAAGGCGCAGGCGGACGTCGGCGGTCCGGTCACGGACCCGAACCCGGGCGGCCCGCACCCCGTCGACGGTCAGGGCTGCGGAGCGCAGCGCCCGCGCAACCCCTCGCCGCTCGACGAAGACAATGGTCTGCGCGCAGCCGCGCCGCACGGCGAGTCGGGACGGCGTTCCGCGCCGCGCTCCGAGCCAGATCAGCAGCAGGCCAACTAGAACGCAGACCCCCGCGGCCAGTCGGACCGGCCCGGAGGACCAGGCCGTGTCCGCCAGGTCGTCCGCCCACGCCGGCCAGTCGACCACGACGTAGCCCCTGCCACCGCCGGCCGCGGCCACGATCTCGATGACGGTGATGACCCCGGCGGCCACGATCAGCGCGGCGAGCAGTCCGGCGACGATCCTGCGCCCCACCCGCACGGCACCCTCCCCTCACCGAGCCCAACCTTGTCTGTTACCCGTGGTCTGTTACCCGTGGTCTGTTACCCGTGGTCTGTTACCCGTGGTCTGTTACCCGTGGTCTGAACGCGAACCGGAGGGACAGAAGAGGGCCGCTACCCATCGGAGGGCAGCGACGGGATATCGATGTCCAGATGTGCCACGCGCACACCCGTGAGCGCCGCGACCCGGTCCCGCACCTCGCAACGGACCAGCTCGGCCGTCTCCGTGACCGGGATCGGGTAACGCACGGAGAACGACATCGTCAGTCGGGCGGTGGCTCCCTCCATCTTCGCCGAGACCCGTGGCCGCCCGGCACGCCCACGACGCCGCGCGCCGCCATGGCGCGGGAATCCGCGTGGCGGTCCGGTAACGCCGACGACATCCGCCGCCGCCATGGCCGCGATCTTCTCGACAACCCGGTCCGCCACCCGCAGGGAACCGGCCCCCGCCCGCCTACCCGCGGGACGGCCCGGTCGCGCACGCTCCCTCTCGTTCACCGCCGCCCCCGACGCCGGTCACCGCCCACATAACGGGTGATATCGAGATCACCATCCACCACCTTGCCGATGACCAGCCCTATCGCACCGAAGACCAGCACGATCAGAAACTCGCTGAAGCCCCCGAAGGCGAGGGCGAGTCCGGCGATCAGACCGATGATCAGGCCAAGCGCGCTCGATCGCATGTGGCTCTTCCCCTTTCCTGGCCCATCCAGCCCGGCCCCGTCCAGCCCGGCCCCGTCCAGCCCGGCCGCAGTACCCGGTCCGCCCCTCTGGACCGGCAGATCGAGGGGCATCCCGCGTGATCGTCACATGGAACCGAGCCCGGGGTGCGGTCCCGCGGACCCGGTGTCGCCTCAGCGCACCCGAGGACCACGGCCGGGGCCGAACCGCGCCCGGCGGTGCGACCACCACCGACGCGTGGAGTCGGAACAGCGGCGCCCGCGACCGCGAACCCAGGCGAACAGGATGTCCGCGGCGTTGGGCCGGTGATGGGTGGTGAGGCGGACACCCGGAACACCCGGCCCGTCCGGCCCATCCGGCGTGGATCGCAGGGCCCGCAGGCCGGCGGCGAACGCCTGTGGATCACCTCCCCGATCCGGATGGTGCGTGCGGATGAACGCGCGGATCTCGGCCCTGCGTCGGGCGGCGTCGAGCTGGCGTCGGGATGACTCCTGCCGCCGATCGGAGGTCACGGCACCCCCATCTCCGGCACCCCCATCTCCGGCACCCCCGCACCCGGCACCCCCGCACCCGGCACCCCCGAACGGGGCGTCCCCGGACCGACTACCGCCGCGTCCGGCCCCTGCGGACACGACAGGTCCGGATCCGGAATTGCCAGATCACGGATGACGACGTCGACCCGGGGACAGCCGGGTTCGACCACCAGCACCGCGGCGCGCACCCGGGCGGCGAGCTCACCGAGCCGTTCCCCGTACCGGCACACGATCTGCACCAGGATCCCGTCCGGCCGTACCCGTACCCCCTCCNCCCGGCGGCCCGGAAGGTAGGTCGCGACCTCGGCCGCGGCACCCGCCCCGCCGTCCGGAACACGGTGACGATCCTTGTGCCGGACCGGCGCGCCGATGAGCCGGACGACACCGGGACAGGACAGCACGGTCCGGGCCACGGCATCCGGGTTCCAGGCGANCCCGCTCNCCGGCCCGGCCGCTGTCGGGTTCGTGCTCATTCGACCCGCCGCGACTCTTCCGACTCCTCCTCGCCGATGTAGACGTCATCGATCGCGATGTTCACCTCGGTGACCTCCAGGCCCGTCATTCCCTCCACAGAGGTGACGACGTTGTGCCGGATCGAGTGGGACAGATCCACGATGGAGACCCCGTAGTCGCAGACGACGTCGAGGTCGATCGCGGCCTGCCGTTCCCCGACCTCCACCGCGACCCCCTGGGAGACGCTGGCCGACGCGCCGGGGATGCGGGCCCGGAACGAACCCATCGCGCGGGCCCCGCTCGAGCCCAGGTTGTGTACCCCGGAGACCTCGCGTGCCGCGACACCGGCGATCTTGCTGACGACGGCGTCCGCGATCGACGTCCGGCCCCGGCCGGTCACCAGCTCGGTGGATGTCTTGCGCTCCGGCACGGTGGTGCGACGCGCACCACCTGCGTCCGAGGCCTTCGCCTCGGGCCCGGCCGCGCTGGTTGTGGTGGTCATGGTGCTCCTTCCTGGCCGGCATCGTCGGAGCGCCCGAAGCGGTGGAAGGGGTCAGGTCCGACCAGGAGCGGGACGTCGAGGGACGATCCGTCCGGGCGCTCTCCGGTGCGGCCGTTCACGATCAGGGATACCCGAATTCTCCGGTCGGACAACAACCCGTTCCCGTCGGCACAGCTACGATCACTGAACGGAAGCGCGCATCGTCCCCGCCGCGTCGCCGGGGGCCGATTCGCTGCGTCCCTCGCGATCCTTCGCGGGCGGACGCTCATCCGCTCCCGGCGTGGGCGGATAGGTTTGGGTGCCGGCCGCCACCGAACGCCACGCCGCCCAGCGGGCGCGCGTGCGTCCGAGCGAAGGAGCATCCGCTGCCTCGATCCCACCCGGGTCCGCGCCGAAGCGTCGGAGCCGGCCCCGCCACCGTCACCGTGCGAGCCCCCGCCAAGGTCAACCTGCATCTCGGCGTCGGACCGCTCCGACCGGACGGCTACCACGACGTCATCACAGTGCTGCAGGCCGTCTCGCTGTTCGACGACGTCTCGGCGACGTCCGTCGATCCCCCGCGGTTCCACGACCCGGGGCCATCGACCACCGACGGGAACGGCGGGTCCGACGGGAACGGCGGGTTCGACGGGAACGGCCGGTCCAGCGGGGACATCGTCGTGACCGTCGAGGTGTCCGGGGAGGGCGCCGACCCGGCGTCGCTGGGTCCGGCGACGTCCACGCCGGAGGTCTCCATCGTCCCCACCGGCCGGGACAACATCGCCGTCCGGGCCGCTCACCTGGTTGCCGAGGCCGCGGGCATCACCTCGGAACGGGTTCATCTCACCCTGACGAAGGGCATCCCCGTCGCCGCGGGGATGGCCGGGGGCAGCGCCGACGCGGCGGCGGCGCTCGTCGCCTGCGACGCGCTCTGGCAGACCGGCCTGGACCGGGCGACCCTGACCCGACTCGCCGCCCAGCTCGGCAGCGACGTCCCGTTCCCCCTGGCCGGCGGCACCGCACTCGGCACCGGGCGCGGCGAGCAGCTCACCGACGTCCTGGCGACGGGCGAGTACTACTGGGTGTTCGCGCTCGCCGACGGCGGCCTGTCCACCCCCGCGGTCTACAAGGAGTTCGACCGGCTGACCGAGGGCAAACTGCGGACCGGCCCGACCCCCGCCGACGACGTGCTCGCCGCGCTGCGCACCGGCGACCCCGGCCAGCTCGGAGCCGCCCTGGTCAACGACCTGCAGCCGGCAGCGCTGCGGCTTCGGCCGTCCCTGCGCCGCGTCCTGGAGGCGGGCCGGGAGCTGGGAGCCGTCGGGGCGATCGTGAGCGGCTCCGGCCCGACCTGCGCCTTCCTCGCGGCCGGAGCGCAGGAGAGCATCGCGCTCGCGGCGAGCCTCGCCGGGATGGGGGTCGCCCGCGCGGTACGCCGGGCCTCCGGGCCGGCGAGCGGCGCCAGGATGGTGGAGGGAGCAGGCGAAGCGCCGTGAGCGCCGTCCTGGTCAGCCTCGAGAACGTCAACGCCGCGTTCGGCACCCGGACGTTGCTCGACCGGGTGAGCCTGGGGATCGGCGCCGGGGAACGGATCGGGGTCGTGGGGCGCAACGGGGCCGGGAAGTCCACCCTGCTGCGGATCATCGCCGGCGAGGTGGCCCCGGACGCCGGCCGGGTCGTGCCCGCCGGTTCCACCCGGGTCGCCACCCTGGCGCAGGCCGACGTGCTCCCCGCCGAGCGCACCGTGCGCGAGATTGTCGTGGGCACCGTCGCTGAGCACGAGTGGGCGGCGGATCCCCGGCAGCGGGGCATCCTCGCCGGGCTCGGGCTGCTCGAACGGCTCGACGACCCGGTCGGACCGATGTCGGGCGGGGAACGCCGCCGGGTGGCGCTGGCCCGGCTCCTCGTCCAGGACACCGACCTGCTGATCCTGGACGAGCCGACGAACCACCTGGACGTCGAGGGGGTCGCCTGGCTCGCCCGGCATCTAGCCGGCTTCCGCGGTGGACTGCTCGTCGCGACCCACGACCGCTGGTTCCTCGACGAGGTGTGCGGACGGGTCTGGGAAGTCGTGGACGGGCGTGTCGACGCGTACGAGGGCGGCTACTCAGCGTACGTGCTCGCGCGGGCCGAACGCACCCGGCGGGCCGACGCCACCGAAGCCAGGCGCCAGAACCTGCTGCGTAAGGAACTCGCCTGGCTACGCCGCGGCCCGCCCGCCCGGACCAGTAAGCCGCGCTTCCGCATCGACGCCGCCAATGCGCTGATCGCCGACGAGCCGCCGCCCCGGGACACCATGGCGCTGCGCAGCTTCGCGGCATCCCGGCTGGGCAAGGACGTCTACGACGCCGAGCACATCACGGTCCGGATCGGGGACCGGACGTTGTTCGACGACGTCACCTGGCTGGTCGGACCGGGGGACCGGATCGGGCTGGTCGGTGTCAACGGAGCCGGCAAGACCACCCTGCTGCGCGTGCTGCTGGGTGCGGTGACGCCGGAGGCCGGCCGGGTCCGGGTGGGGGCCAGCGTGCGACCGGCCCTGCTGTCCCAGGAGATTGCCGAACTACCGGCGTCGCTGCGGGCGCTGGAGGCCGTCGAACAGGTCGGGCAGGTCCTGGAGGTCGAGAAGGGCCGGGAACGGACCGCCGGCCAGTTACTCGAGCAGTTCGGCCTCCCGTCGTCACGGCAGTGGACGCGGGTCGGGGACCTCTCCGGCGGCGAACGCCGCCGGCTGCAGCTGCTGCGCCTGCTGATGGCCAGACCGAACGTGCTGCTCCTCGACGAGCCGACCAACGACCTCGACACCGACACCCTCACCGCGCTCGAGGACCTCCTCGACTCGTGGCCGGGCAGCCTGATCGTGGTCAGCCACGACCGCTATTTCCTCGAACGCACCTGCGACGTGACACTGGCGCTACTTGGCGACGGGCACCTGCGCATGCTGCCCGGCGGCATCGAGGAGTACCTCGCCCGGCGCGCGGCCGCCCGGCAGGACGCCGCGGCTCGGGCACCGTCATCCCGGGGTTCGTCGGCCGCCGGCTGCGGAGCGGGCGGACAGACCACCACCGTCGCCGAAGCCGGGCGGACAGGTGGGCCGCCCGTCCTGTCCGGGGGCGAGCTGCGCGCCGCCCGCAAGGAGCTGACCCGGCTCGAGCGCGCCCTGGATCGCCTGAGCCGACGCGAGCAGGAGCTGCATCACGAGCTGGCCGAGGCCGCGACGGATCACGAGCGTCTGCTGACGCTGGACGCCGAGCTGCGCGCCGTCGTCGCGGACAAGGACAGCACCGAGGAGGCCTGGCTCACCCTCGCCGCCGAGATCGAGGGNGGCTGACAAGCCACCGCCACCCGCCGTCCGGTCAGGCGGTGGCGCGTTTCGCCGCGAGACGCGCCGGGTCCGGCCAGCGGACGTCCCACACCAGGTGAACGGTCTCCATCATCTTGATCAGGTAGAAGCTGGTGTCGATCTGCCAGGGCCGCACCCCGTGCCGGGCCGAGGTCGGCTCGGCGTGATGCAGGTTGTGCCAGGATTCGCCCATCGACAGCAGGGCCAGCGGCCACACGTTGGTCGACCGGTCCCGCGACCGGTAGGGACGCGAGCCGAGGACGTGGCAGATGCTGTTCACCGACCACGTGACGTGGTGCAGCAGCGCGATACGGACCAGCCCGGCCCAGAAGAACGCCTCCAGCGCCGCGGCGAACGAACCCCCCCACAGGCCGCCGATCACGGCGGGCAGCGCGAGGCTGGCGAACGCGCACAGCGCGAACGAGCGGCTGACCTTCATGATGTCGGGATCGTCGAGCAGGTCCGGGGCGAACCGACGCTGGTCGGTCTGCTCGACGTCGAACAGCCAACCCACGTGGGCGTGCCAGAGACCCTTGATCAGCGACCACGTCCCCGGACCGTAACGCCACGGCGAGTGCGGGTCGCCCTCGGTGTCGCTGAAGGCGTGATGACGCCGGTGGTCGGCCACCCAGCGGATGACCGGACCCTCGATCGCCATGTTGCCGGCGACCGCCAACGCGATCCGCACCGGCCTGGACGTCCGGAAGCCGCGGTGGGTGAAGTAACGGTGAAAGCCGATCGTCACGCCGTGGCCGGTGATGCCGTAGAACACCACGGCGAGGACGACGTCCCGCCAGGAGATCCACTGCCCCCACATCGCCGGGATCGCGACCGCCAGGGCGACCAGCGGCACCACGATCGTCACCACCATCACGATCTGCTCGGCGTGGGCCTTCGCCATCGAGCGGGGCCGCGTGGCGTTACCGCGGCTGTTCGCGGGATCAGCCCGGCGGGGAACCGGACCCGTGGTGGGTTCGCGGTTGTCCCGCGGNGCCCGATTATCGCTCGGCGTCACCGTGTCGGTAGCGGTCATTGCCTCGTTCCATCCGTCGCGGCTGGCCCACTGTGCCGGCGCTCCATCCGCCACGGTAGCCCGCCGACATGACAACGTCCCCCCTCCTCCACGTCCGCCACGCAAACAAACCATCCGTCGCCGACCCGACCCGGATCGATCGGCACCGCCGCGCACCACGATCACCGACAGGTCGATGACAAGCCGATGACAAATAATGACATCCAATGACATTTAACGCCATCAGCCGACAGTCGGTGACAGTCAGTGACAGTCAGGCGACGAAGAGATGAACGACAGCCGGCCAAACCCGGTCCGGGACGCCCGCCCGCGCCGGCCGCCCGCGCCGGCCGGCGGGCCGGGTAGCCGGTGGCGGCCCGGCTTTTACCATCCGAGCCACCCCACGATGGTAGAGTTGGCGTGTTTTCTCGCGGTCCGCCGTAGTGTAATCGGCAGCACAGGAGATTTTGGTTCTCTTAGTCCACGTTCGAGTCGTGGCGGCGGAGCACTACCAGGCACCACCAGTAATACCATCGAAAAGAATATTCCGGAAGCACCGCCGCCGCACCATCACCACGGCGGTGGCCAGGCCCACATCATTTCCCGGTCCGGGGCCGGCGTGTTCCCGGGATGGCCGTGGCATCTGCCGGCGCCTTCCGGTCGACGAGTAGTGTGGGCGCCGTCGCCCCACCGCTGTCCAGGTCCGAAGACTCGGGAGATCGCGTGACATCATCACGTCCGGTGGCCGTCATCATCCTGGCAGCGGGCGAAGGCAAGCGCATGCGCTCGACGAGACCGAAGGTGCTGCACCACATCGCTGGGCGCTCCCTTCTCCACCACGTGCTGAGCGCGGCCGGAGCCCTCGCGGCGGCGCGTACCGCGGTCGTCGTGGGCCACGGCCGCGAACAGGTCGCGGCGATGCTGGCGGAGCAGGCTCCCGAGGTCGTCCCGGTCGTCCAGGACCGCCAACACGGCACGGGCCACGCCGTCCGGGTGGCCCTGGCGGCGCTCGGCGAGCTGGCGCCCGGCGACACGGTGGTCGTGCTGCCCNGCGACACCCCGCTGTTGACCAGCGCGACACTCACTGCCCTGGTGGCCCAGCACCATGCCCGGGCGGCCGCGGCGACGGTCCTGTCGGCCGTCATCGACGACGCCACCGGTTACGGCCGGGTGGTGCGCGACGGCGACGGCGCGGTCCGGGCCATCGTCGAGCATCGCGACGCCGACGCCGCCACCGCGACGATCCGAGAGATCAACACCGGCGTGTACGCGTTCGCAGCGGGCCCGCTCCAGACCGCGCTCGCGCGGCTGACCAGGGATAATGCTCAAGGCGAGGAGTACCTCACCGACGTCGTCGGGCTGCTGGTCGCCGCCGGGCAGCCGGTGGCCGCGCGGGTCGTGGACGATCCCGGCGAGGCCGGTGGGGTGAACGACCGCGTCCAGCTCGCCGCCGCCGGACGGGTGCTGCGGGACCGGATCGTCGAGGCGGCGATGCGCGCCGGCACCACCGTCGTCGACCCGCGGACCACCTGGATCGACGCCGACGTCACTCTCGAACCGGACACGACTATCGCCCCCAACACCTTCCTGCACGGCCGGACGCACGTCGCTCGCGGCGCCGTCATCGGCCCCGAATGCACCTTGACGGACACGACGGTAGGCGCGGGCGCGACCGTCCTGCGGACCACGGCCGAGCGGGCCGAGATCGGCGCCGGGGCCGTGGTCGGGCCTTACAGCCATCTCCGACCGGGCACCCGACTGGGCCGCGAAGGCAAGATCGGCTCCTTCGTCGAGACGAAGTCGGCCGATCTCGGGAACCAGACGAAGGTCCCGCATCTGGCGTATGTCGGCGACGCGGTGGTCGGCGAGCGCAGCAACATCGGATGCACGACGGTCTTCGTGAACTACGACGGGGTGGCCAAGCACCGCACGGTGATCGGCTCGGACGTCNGGATCGGCAGCGATACCATGCTCGTTGCTCCGGTCACGGTCGGGGACGGGGCCTACACCGGCGCCGGATCCGTGATCCGGGAGGACGTTCCGCCGGGCGCGCTGGCGGTCCGGGAGGGGCGGCAACGGATCATCGAAGGCTGGGTCTCCCGCCGCCGTCCCGGCAGCCCGGCGGCACGAGCGGCCGCCGCTGCCGGCGTCCAGGCCCCCGGCAGCGTCGGGGATCCCGAGCATCCCGATGAAATGCCGCAACCGTCCGCGGCCGAGGCCGCCGTGCCGATCCCAGCTCATCAGGGTGACGTGGCGCACCGGAGTGAGTTGCCGCATACCGGCGAGGGCGAGGCCGGCATCGCTGGCATTCCCGGCGCGGGGAGCAGAACGTAAAGAGACGTCCGTCCAAACCTTCTGGCCAGCGAGGGGATGCACACCGCCCGACCTGCCCCGCCCGGGTCGGCCGCCCGGGGTCCGCAGGCGGCGATCCGGGCACGTGGGTACCATCCCGCCTGCGCAAACAGGGGCGGGGCCGGGTATGCCCGAGTGTTGAACCGTGCAGCCTCACGGCCGTTCCCCCGGACGGGTCNCCCGCCCGGGGGCTGCCCCCGCCAGCCCGATCACGCCAGCCCGATCATCCCGTCACGCCCGAGGAGTACGCGGTGGCCTACCAGACCGAGAACCGGCGCAATCTGATGCTCTTCGCGGGACGTTCGCACCCGGGCCTCACGGCGGAGGTCGCGGCCGCGCTCGACGTCGAGCCCGTCCCCACCCATGCCTACGAATTCGCCAGCGGCGAGATCTTCGTCCGCTTCTCCGAATCGGTTCGGGGCTGCGACGCCTTCGTGCTCCAGTGCCATTCGGCTCCGGTGAACACCTGGCTGATGGAACAGCTGATCATGGTGGACGCGCTGAAGCGGGCCAGCGCCAAACGGATCACCGTCGTCGCGCCCTTCTACCCCTATGCGCGCCAGGACAAGAAGCACCGTGGCCGGGAGCCGATCTCGGCCCGCCTCGTCGCCGATTTGTTCAAGACCGCCGGCGCGCACCGGCTCATGTCGGTCGACCTGCACACCGCCCAGATTCAGGGCTTCTTCGACGGGCCGGTGGACCATCTCTTCGCGTTGCCGCTGCTCACCGACTACATCGAGTCCAAGCTGGACACGTCCGAGGTGACCGTCGTCGCCCCCGACTCGGGCCGGGTCCGCGTGGCCGAGCGGTGGACCGACCGGCTCGGCTGCCCGCTGGCCATCATCCACAAGCGGCGTGACCCGGACGTTCCCAACCAGGTGAAGATGTTCGACGTGGTCGGCGAGGTGCACGGACGGACCTGCGTCATCGTCGACGACATGATCGACACTGCCGGCACGATCACGAAGGCCGCGGAGTCACTCAAGGAGCACGGCGCGGCGGGCGTCATCGCGGCGGCAACCCACGGCGTGCTCTCCGGCCCCGCCGCCGACCGGCTGAAGAACTCGGAGATCAGCGAGGTCGTCCTCACGAACACGCTGCCCCTGCCCAGCGAGGCTCGCATCGACAAGATCACCGAACTGTCCATCGCCCCGCTGCTGGCCGCGGCCATCAAGGCCGTGTTCGAGGACGGGTCGGTGACCGGCCTGTTCGGCGGAGACGCCTGACCGAGGCTCGCATCCCCNCCCCGCCGCGAGACAGGCGCGGGCAGGCGAACGGCCGCGGCGAACGACCTGGGGCGTCCCGGCGGCCGCCCCGCGTCCGTAGACTGCCCTGCCATGGCAGCGCAACAGCCGAAGGTGTCTCTCACCGGGATCAAGCCGACGGGCGAGCCGCACCTCGGCAACTACATCGGAGCGATCCGGCCGTCGCTGGAGCTCACCTCGGCCTACGAGTCGATCTACTTCGTCGCCGACTATCACGCCCTGACATCCGTGCGTAGTCGCGAGGAGTTGGCGAGCTATACCCGCTCGGTGGCGGCCACGTGGCTCGTGCTCGGGCTCGACCCGACGAGCACGATCTTCTACCGCCAGTCCGACGTCCCCGAGATCTTCGAGCTGACCTGGGTGCTGTCCTGCGTCACCGGCAAGGGTCTGATGAACCGGGCCCACGCCTACAAGGCGGCCCGTGACCGCAACGCCGAGGCCGGCGTCCCCGATCTGGACGCCGGCATCAACATGGGCCTGTTCAACTATCCGATTCTGATGGCCGTCGACATTCTCATCATGAATGCCGACGTGGTCCCCGTTGGCCAGGACCAGTCGCAGCATGTGGAATACGCCGCCGACATCGCCGGCTCCTTCAACCATCTGTTCGGCGACGTGTTCAGCCTGAAGATCCCGGAGGTGGTCCTCCCGGCCGGGAGCTCGGCGAAGGTACTGCCCGGCATCGACGGCCGCAAGATGAGCAAGTCATACCGGAACACAATCCCCCTCTTCGCGCCGGAGAAGCAGCTACGGAAACTCGTCCGTGGGATCGTGAGCGACAGCACANCGCTGGCGGACCCGAAGGACCCGGACAGTTCCGCGGCCTTCGTTCTGCTCGAGAACTTCGCGACTCCAGAAACGATCAAGGAGATGCGCGGCCGTCTGGAGCAGGGCGGCACCGGGTGGGGCGAGGTGAAGAACGCCCTGTTCGAGACGCTCAACGACTGGCTGTCACCGCTGCGGGAGCGCTACACCGAGCTCATCGCCCCGGACAGCGAGCTGGACGGCATCCTCGCGGCGGGTGCCGAGCGGGCCCGCGACCGGGCCCGGCCGGTGCTCGCCGGCGTCCGGCGCGCGATCGGGATCTCGCACCTCTGACCTCCCCCGCCGTTGCGCCCTTCCCCGCCGTTGCGCCGGGTGGCTCAGTTGCGCCGGGTGGCTCAGTCGGAGCGGGCGGCGCGGGCAGCGGCCAGCCGGCAGAAGGCCGCGATGTCGAGGGTCTCGCCCCGGGCACCGGGATCGACCTCGGCGGCACGCGCCAAGTCCCCGGCGGCGGCGGGCGATCCGGCCCAGGGCGCCAGGGCCGTACGCAGGGTCTTGCGGCGCTGCGCGAACGCGGCATCGATCGCGGCGAACACGTCCGCCCGCAGCCGCGCCGGACCGGGCAGGGGCCTGCGGGCGAAGGCCACCAGCCCTGAATCAACGTTCGGCTGCGGCCAGAAGACCGGTCTGGGCACCGCGCCGGCCGGCCGGGCGTGCGCGTACCAGGCCAGCTTGACGCTGGGCGCCCCATACACCCGGCTGCCCGGCGGCGCGGTGAGCCGGTCGGCAACCTCCGCCTGGACCATCACCAGCCCACGGCGCAGCGAGGGCAGCCGTTCCAGCAGCCCGAGCAGCAGCGGCACCGCGATGTTGTAGGGCAGGTTCGCGGCGAGCACCCCGGGCGCGGCCACGTCGGCGGGCAGGTCGGCCAGGGTGACCCGCAGACCGTCGGCGGCCACCACGCGCAACCGCTCGGCGACGTCGGCCGGCAGCCGGGCGGCCACGGTCACCGGCAGGGCCGCGGCGAGGGGGCGATCCACCTCGACGGCGACGACGGCCTTCGCCGCCTCGACGAGCCCCAGGGTCATCGACCCGAGTCCTGGCCCGATCTCCAGCACCGTGTCGTCCGGGCCGACGCCGGCGAGCCGCACCAACCGGCGGACGGTGTTCGCGTCAACGAGGAAGTTCTGTCCGCGCCGTTTCGTCGGCCGCAGGCCCAGCTCGTGCGCGAGGGCCCGAAGTTCAGCCGGCGAGAACAGCGCGTCGGTGTCTACCAGGGCCCGAACACCCGCTCCGCGTTCGCGGCGATGTGCGTGCCGAGCTCGGCGACGCCGACGCCGCGGGTCTCGGCCAGCACCCGCAGCGTCAGCGGAATGAGGTACGGGCCGCCGGGCCGGCCCCGCCAGGGGGTCGGGGTGAGGAACGGCGCGTCGGTCTCCACCAGGATGAGATCCGCCGGAGCGACGGCCGCCGCCTCCCGCAGATTGGCGGCATTGGAGAAGGTGACGTTGCCGGCGAACGACATCACGTACCCGGCGTCCGCGCAGATCTTCGCCATCGCCGTGTCCCCGGAGAAGGCGTGGAAGACGACCTTCTCCGGGGCGCCCTCCTCGGCGAGGATACGCAGCGTGTCGTCGTGGGCGTCCCGGTCGTGGATCATCAGCGCCCGGCCGGTCTCCTTGGCGATCGCGATGTGGCGCCGGAAGCTCTCCTGCTGCACGGCATGCGCCTCGGGTGGGGTGCGAAAGTAGTCCAGGCCCGTCTCGCCGACCGCGCGCACGCGATCGGCGCGGGCCAACTCGGCGATGGCGGCGAACGTCTCCTCGGTGACCCCCCGGGCCGCCTCGTTGGGATGAATCGCGACGGCGGCGTAGATCTCCGGATGCGCCGCGGCAACCTCGGCCTGCCATCTGCTGGTGGGCAGGTCGATGCCGACGGTGACGGCCCGCGTGACACCGACCGCCCGGGCCGCCGCGATCGCCGCCGGAACTTCGGTGCCCATCAGGTCGAGATGACAGTGGCTGTCGACCACGGCCACGGGAAGAGGGTCCGGCGGTGGCGGCGGATCACCCGACCGGCCAGAGTTTCGCGCCACCTCACCCGCCCTCTCGTGCCCGCCCTTCGTTTCCTGAGGTCTGAAGTCTACGACCGCCGCCGGGTGTGCCAGACAACCCGGCATGGGACGCTAATCGGGTGAGCAAGCGCAAGGACCCCACGCGATGACGACACCGTTGACCGTTGCCCTGGTCACCCCGCTGACCGGTCCCGATGCCGCCCAAGGCCTCGCCGGGCTACGAGGGGTCACCCTGTGGGCGCGTGACGAACGCCTCCCACTGCCCTGGGACGAGGTGAGTCTCACCGCCTACGACGCGTATCCCGATTCGGCCGCCGCCATGCGCGCCGCGGTGGCCGCGGGGCCGGACGCCCTGCTCGGACCCTACGGCCACCGGGCGGCACTCGCGGCCTGCGCCTCGACGGACCGGGTGGTCTTCAACACCGGCGCCCCGTCCACGCGCTTCGTCCGGCAGGCGTTCCCGAACGTCGTGAACATCGCCGCGGCCACCTCGACCTGGCCGCGCGGGGTCCTCGCCGCCGTACGGGCGGCCGATCGACGGGCCCGCAAGGTCGTCCTGCTCGCCTCCGGGGACACCGCCGTCGAGATCACATCGGTGACGAAGGCCGCCGCGGTGGCGCAGTCGTTCGAGGTGGCCTCGCACGTCTTCCCCCCGGGCAAGGCCGCCCTCGCCGCGACCCGGCTGCCCCCGGGCGACATCCTCATCGTCCACGCCGGCCCGGACGACGAGCTGGCGGCGGCGAACATCCTGCTGCGCCGGCCGTGGCGGGCGGCCGCNTTCTCCNCNGCCGTCAGCGCGCAGGCCACCGCGAGCCTGGGCGACCTGCGCGAGCAGCTGCTGGCGCCGGGCAGCTGGATGCCCGAGAGCACCCAGCCGACCGCGACCGGCCCGACCGCGCGGGAGTTCACCGCCGACTTCACCGCCCTGCACGGCGTCGCGCCGACCGAAACGGCGGCCTGGGCCTACGTCACCGGGTTGATCCTGGGACGGGCCATTCGCTACTGCGGAGGCGTGCAGGATGCCTCCGTGCTCGCCGCCGCCCGGGGCATCGACACGACCACGTTGCTCGGTCGCTTCCGGCTGGACGAGGCGACGGGGCTCCAGGTCGGCCACCAGATCCCGATCGTGCAGTGGCAGGCCGGTGCCTCCCGGACGGTCTGGCCCCGTGAGTCGGCGCGGGCACCGTTCGCCCATCCCCGGCTGTTCACCAGCCGACCGGGGATGGCGTCTCGGACTTCGCCGGGGACGCCCACGCCCACGCAGCCTCGGACGCCTCCGGCCTCACGCACACTCCCCACCACGTGAGTGGCTCTCCGCCGCCAGCGGACCGTCCGGGGCGGGTGAACCGTCCGGAGCGGGTGAACCGTCCGGAGCGGTGGACCACCCGGAGCGGGTGAACGGTGGTTGGTTCGGGTGCCGCCGTGGTACTGAGAAGCTCTACGGCGGCACCTGCGCGGGCCGCGGAGGGGGAAACATGACGGCGGGTCCACTCGGTCGTGTTCCCACGAGGCCGTGGCGCCGCCGGGCCGCGGTGGGCATCCTCGGCGGCCTGACGGTGGCCTTCGCGGTGGCGACGGCCCGGCTGTTCGTCTTTCCGCACCAGGATGCTCCCGCCCCGGTGGACGCGATCGTCATGTTCGCCGGGAGCCCGGGACGGCTCGAACGCGCCGTCGCACTCGCGCGGGCCGGCTACGCACCCGTGCTCGCGGTCTCGGCGCCGACGGAGAAGGACCCGTGCCCCGGGCCCATTCCCGGGGTGGAGGTGATCTGTTTCTCGCCCGATCCGCGGACGACCCAGGGCGAGTCGCGGTGGACCTCCGCGGCGGCGGCACGCCGCGGGTGGCATTCACTCATAGTCGTCGCCTCGACCTCGCAGAGCACGCGCGCCCGGCTGCGCCTCGCCCGTTGCTATGACGGCGAGACGCGGATGCAGGGGGTCCCGCCCCCCCGCCGGGCCTGGCCGTACGTGATCGCCTACGAGTGGGCGGCGCTGGGCAAGGCCCTCGTTCTCCAACGCCACTGCTGACCGCCGACCGTGCTCAGCGCCCGCCAGCCCGGTCCCCGGCCCGGACGGCGAGCTCCGCGGCATAGACCTCGTTGCGGGAGACGCCGTACTCGGCGGCCACGGCCTTGCGCGCGTCCTTCGGGGACATCCCCACCGAGGTTCGTCGGGCTACCTCGGCGACGAGGATCCTGCCGTCGATGATCGGTTCGGCCCCGCTCAGCCCGGCCCCGCCTGGTTCGGCCCCGCTCGGCTCGGCCCGGCCCCGGGCACCGCCGGCGACCACCAGCGTGAACTCCCCCCGGATGACCCGGCCGTCGGTGGCCCAGCCGAGCAGATCGGCGAGGTCGCCGCGGACGATCTCCTCGAAGGTCTTCGTCAGCTCGCGGCAGAGCACCGCCGGCCGGTCGGCGCCGAAGGCCGCGACGAGGTCGCGCAGGCCGGCCACGAGCCGGTGCGGGGACTCCAGGAACACCATCGTCCGCGGCTCGCCGGCCAGGTCGCGAAGGCGTCCACGCCGATCGCCGCCCTTGCGCGGCAGGAAGCCCTCGAAGGTCCAGCGGTCCGTCGGCAGCCCGCTGACGGCCAGGGCCGCGGTGACGGCGGACGGACCGGGAACGACGGTCACGGCCATCCCCGCGGCGGCGGCCGCGGCCACGACCCGGAACCCGGGGTCGGAGACGGCGGGCATCCCGGCGTCGGTGACGAGCGCGACGGTGGCGCCCTGGCGCAGGTAGTCGGTGAGCTGGGCGGCCCGGGCGCCTTCCACCGCGTCGTAGCACGACACGATCCGCCCGGACACCGTCACGCCGAGCGCGTGCGCCAGCCGTAGGACCCGGCGGGTGTCCTCGGCGGCGATCACATCCGCGGTGGCGAGGATCTCGCCGAGCCGAGGGCTGGCGTCCCGGACGTCGCCGATGGGGGCACCGCACAGCACCAGGGTCCCGGACACCCGACCAGTCTGTCAGGAGCCAGGACCTACCCTGATCGGTGTGACGGCGACGACGGCTCACCTGCCCTGGACGGCGACCGGTCGCGGGGACGCGGCGCGGGTGACCGGCCCGGGTTCCGCCGGCCCGGCCGGCGGTCGGGCGCTCTCGGTGCGTGAGCGGCTGTGTCCACCGATGCCGCGGTCGCCGCTCATGGGGTGGCTGGCGACCCTGTCCGTCGCGATCGTCGCCGGGCTGCTGCGTTTTTGGCACCTCACGGAGCCCCGCGGGATCTACTTCGACGAGGTCTACTACACCAAGGACGCCTGGGGCCTGCTGACGGCCGGGTATGAGATCAACTCGACGACCTGTTCCGGTCCGGCCTACGTCGTCCATCCGCCGTTCGGCAAATGGCTGATGGCCGCCTCCGAGGGCCTGTTCGGCTATACCGACTGTGCCGGGGTCCCGCACGGCAGTCCGGAGCTCGGCTGGCGGTTCTCGTCCGCGCTGTTCGGGACGCTCGCCGTCCTGGTCCTCGCCCGCGCCGCCCGACGGATGTTCCGCTCCACGCTCCTGGGCTGCTTCGCCGGTCTGCTCCTCGCCCTCGACGGGCTGGAGTTCGTGCAGAGCCGCATCGGGATCCTCGACATCTTCCTGATGACCGGCGTCGTCGTAGCGCTGGCCTGTCTGCTGCTCGACCGGGACGACGGCCGCCGCCGGCTCGCCGACCGGCTGGAACCGGTTGGTTCCAGCCCCGGCTCAGCACCCCTGGGGGACGAGGCCGCCGGCCCGGACGGCGGTACGGACGCCGGCCCGGACGGCGGCCCGACCACGACGGCTCCGCCCACCCGGGCCGACCGCCTCCTCGACATGTACGGGCCGCGGCTGGGGTTCCGCCCCTGGCGGCTGGCCTGCGGAGCGGCCCTGGGACTGTCCATGGGGGTGAAGTGGAGCGCCCTCTACACGATCATCGGCTTCGCGGCGCTCGCCCTCGCGTGGGACATCGGAGCACGGCGCACCGGCGGAGCCCGCCGACCCGTGCTGGGAGCACTGCGCCGGGACAGCCCGGCCTGGTTCGCCGCGTTCGTACTCGTCCCCATCGTGACCTTCCTCGCCACCTGGACCGGCTGGTTCGTCACCGACGGCGGCTACTACCGCCACTACTACGGCAACGGTTTCGGCGCCGCGTGGCACGGCTGGTGGAAGTACCAGATGGCGGTGCTGAAGTTCCACGAGGGACTCCACGAGGGGCACGCCTTCGCGTCGCATCCGATGAGCTGGCTGGTGATGGCGCGGCCGGTCGCGTACTACTACTCCTCGCCGGCGTACGGGACCTCGGGCTGCCACGATCCGGCCGGCTGCTCCCGGGAGGTCATCGCCCTGGGCAACCCGGCGATCTGGTGGGTCGGCACGGCGGCACTGGTCGCGATGCTCGCCTGGTGGGTCTCCCGGCGGGACTGGCGGGCGGCCCTGGTGCTGGTCGGGTTCGGCTCGGCCTTCGTGCCGTGGCTGCTGTTCCCGAACCGCACGATGTTCTTCTTCTACGCGCTGCCGTCGCTGCCGTTCCTGGTCCTCGCCATCACGGCGCTGGCCGGGCTCGTCCTCGGCCCGCGCGAGGCGTCGGAGACCCGCCGCCTGGTCGGGGCGCTGTCGGTCGGGGTCTACACGATCATCGTCGTGCTGCTCTTCGCGTACTTCTACCCGATCCTGGCCGCCGAGGTGATCCCCTACTCCTCGTGGCGCGCCCGGATGTGGTTCCCGGGCTGGATCTGACAGGACACCACACCAGGCCCACAGCGCCGACCCGTGGACCCCCGACGAGGCCCCACGGCGTCGCCTCAACGTGATCCGACTCACGGCTCCGCACCCCATTCGTGGCATCACCACCGTAGGCGATGCAACCATTACGAATCGGCAAGCTGGAACGGCGACAGCCGCGGCGACAGGGGTTATCGAAGTTGGACGGTCACGAAGAGTCGGACCAGGATGCCACTAGCAGCACCGCCCTGGCCCTTGAACGGGGGGGTCGCGTACAGCTCGAGAAGTCGATCCGAGAGGGTGGGGTGGTCACCATGCCCCGAGGCCGTGCGGCAGTGAGCGCCCAAACGGGCCTCCCTCCGACCTCCAACCACCGGAGACGGGTGTCGGGCGGGCCGAGACTGGGAGGAACCACCATGGCGGATGTGTCGGTACGCTTCGCGATGACCGATGACAGCGAGATCGTGCTGAACCTGTCGCTGACCCAGGCGATCCGGCTCACGGAGGCGATCGCGTCGAAGGTCAGCCAGGCGATGACCGAGCAGCCGCGAGCCGGCATGAACGGCAACGCCTACGGCCCCGGGGTGCGCCCCGGTCCCTACTCGACGTCCTGAGCCATCCGGCACCGAGCCGGGCTTGTCCCCCCGGTGTCGGGCTATCCCCCGGTCAGCTGGGCGATCAGAGCCCGCAGCAGGTCGAGATCCCGGCGGCGCAGCTCGGCGACGGACGACGGATCCGGCCGCGTGGAGGCCAGCGCCGCACGCACCGAGCGCAGCTTGCCGCGCAGGATCTCCACGTCGGCGGGTGTCAGTAGACCGTCGCGCAGGACCAGCACGACGTGGCCACCGTGCTGCACCACGTCCACCGGCTCGACCATCGGCAGCGTGACGACCCGGATACCGACGGGTGCCTCCTGGTCGTAGACGAGGCACAGCTGGTCCTCCGCCATCACCTCCGCGGTGCCGTCGTCCCACAGCACAGTCGCTCGGGCCGTGACGGGGGTCACGCCGCGGGCCGACTCGACCCGCACGGGGTCGGCGTTCCCGGCCGGTTCGCGACGGCCGGCCGGGTGGACGGCGAGTACCGTGCCGCGCCGCGACCAGACCCCGCCACCGAGGTCGTCAACGGGGAAGACCCGGTCACCCCGGGCGAACATCACCAACGCGGCACGACCGTCCTCGGCGATCGGCGGGNGGGCGGCCATGGCGTGATCGTAGGTGGCCACTGTGAGGGCCCGAGCGCCGAGACCCCACCAGGGCGCATCCGCAACNCCCGCACNCCCGCGCCGGGAACCACCGTTTCGCACCGGTGAACCGGTGCCAACGATCCTGGTAGCCACCGATGTGGCCGCGAACCACCGCCGGCATCGCACGTTCACCGGCTCGCCGCGGCCACTGTGGCTTATGCCCGGTGATGGTCCCGTGGACTCCGCCACGGGTTACCTTCGCCTGGTTGCCACCGAATCGCGTGGCGACCGGCGGCGGTCGGAGGACGCGGGCGGCTCCTAGCGGGCCGCGGCGACACGGTCCATCCTCCCCCCTGTCCGCAACCCCCACGGCCGACCTCGGCCGGTCACGCTTCGCGGAGCCCACGAATGCCCGACACCGACTATCCGCCCATCGAAGAGCACGCGGTCATCGGCGACCTGCGTACCGTGGCCCTGGTCGCCACGGACGGCACGATCGACTGGTACTGCCCGCAGCGCTTCGACGCGCCGTCGGTTTTCGCGAGTCTGCTGGACGCCGACCGTGGCGGATCGTTCCGTATCCACTGTCCGGACTCCCGGGCCAGGCAGCTCTACCTCCCCGACTCGAACATCCTGATGACCCGTTTCCTCGCCCCCCGCGCGGTCGGTGAGGTCATCGACTTCATGGTCCCGGTGGACAGCGACGTCACCGAGACACCGCACGTCGTGGTCCGCCAGGCCCGAGCGGTGCGTGGAACCGCCACGTTCCGGCTGCGCTGCGACCCCCGGTTCGACTACGGCCGGGCCCCGCACACCGTCACCCTGGTGCCTGGTTCGGGCGCGGTGTTCGAGTCGACCGCCGGCACCCTTGTGCTGCGCACGGCCCTGCCGCTGCGCGTCGAGGCCACGGCCGTGGTCGCCGAGTTCGAGCTGGCGATGGGCGAGTGTGCCGACATCGTGCTCGAATGGAACTCGACCATCCGCCCATTGATCATCGGCGAGGCGGAGACGTTGTTCACCCGGACGCTGAACTACTGGCAGGCCTGGATCCGGCGCGGGCGCTATCACGGCCGGTGGCGGGAGATGGTGCTACGCAGCGCTCTCGTCCTCAAACTGCTCGTCTACCGGCCCACCGGGGCGCTGGTGGCCGCGCCGACCACCTCGCTACCCGAGGAGCTCGGCGGCGTGCGCAACTGGGACTACCGCTACACCTGGATCCGCGACGCGGCCTTCACGGTGTACGCGCTGATGGCGCTCGGATTCACCGACGAGACCGCGGCGTTCATGGACTGGCTCGAACAGCGATGTCACGAGGCACCCAAGCACTGCGGGCTCTACGTGCTCTACAGCGTGGACGGCAACGCCGACCTGGACGAGCTGGTCCTCGACCAGCTGTCCGGCTATCGCGGCTCGAAGCCGGTGCGCATCGGCAACGCCGCCGCCACGCAGCTCCAGCTCGACATCTACGGCGAGCTGATGGACTCGGTGTACCTGTACAACAAGCAGGTCCCGATCTCCTTCCAGCTCTGGGAGGCGCTGGGCCGCCAGCTCGACTGGCTGGCCAGGCACTGGGACGAACCGGACGAGGGCATCTGGGAGACCCGGGGTGGGCGCCAGCGCTTCACCTACTCGGCCGTGATGACCTGGGTCGCCTTCGAACGGGCCTGCCGGATCTCGCGCCAGCGCGGCCTGCCCGGGCCGACGAACGAATGGAAGGACTACGCCGGGCGGGCCTACCGGTTCGTCCAGAACGAGGCGTGGAACCCCGCCCGCGGCGCCTACATGGAGTTCCCCGGCTCACCACGGATGGACGCATCCCTGCTGTGCATGCCGCTGGTGAAGTTCTCCGGCCCCACCGACCCCCGGTTCCTGTCGACCCTGGAACGGTTCAGCGGGGACCTGGTCAGCGACAGTCTGGTGCGCCGGTACGCCGCGGACGGCAGCGACGGCCTCACGGGTGACGAGGGCACCTTCAACCTGTGCTCGTTCTGGTACGTGGAGGCACTGACCCGGGCCGGTCGGGTCGCCGAGGCCCGGATGGTCTTCGAGAAGATGCTCACCTACGCCAACCATGTGGGGCTCTACGCCGAGGAGATCGGTTCCTCCGGGGAAGCGCTCGGCAACTTCCCGCAGGCGTTCACCCACCTCGCCCTGATCAGTGCCGCGATCCATCTCGACCGCGCGCTGGGGTGACCGACCCGAGGACAGGTGCGCGGTGACCACAGGTACGCGGTGACCACAGGTACGCGGTGACCACAGGTGCGCGGTGACCACAGGCGGTTTCCGGTGCCGGCGCGGCACGGCAGGATAGGCGGCGAGGACACGCACCGGAGCCGATAGCCTGAAGATCGGCACCGATGTTCGGAATGCGGGATCCTTCAAGGTCGGGATCCTCCGGGGTGCGGGATACGAGGGGCGAGGTCATGGCGGGACTGGACCGTTTNCGGGNGGNCGTGGNATCCGGGCGCGGNGATCGGACGGGAGTGGTCGTCCGGCTGCCCGGCGCACTCATCGTCGCCTGTGCCGGCCGGGCGGAGACGGCCGAGACGACCACCAGGCTGCTGGCGCTGTGCGCCGAGGTCGCTGCCGAGGTGGGCGCCACCGCGTCGACCATGGGTCGCCGGCTGGTGCGTCGGGTCGCGGGGCTGCTGGCCGATGCCGATCCGGATCGGGTGCCCGACTTCAGCCTGCTGACCACGGTCAATGACCNGGTCGCCGCGCTGGTCCACGGGGCGATGGACGTCGTCGCGACGGGCAGCTGCGGAGTGACGCTCTCCGGCGTCGACTCGGCCACGTGGGTCGACCGGCTACTGCCCACCGAGATCAGCCGGATCGACGTCGGCCCCACCGGCCTGGTCGGGCCGACGGGTTTCCCCGGCGGGCTCGGCGATCTCGGTTTCCCGCTTGACCTGCGCATCGGGGCCGTGCCCGGGATCGGGGTGAGTCTGCTGCTCAGCGACACGCCGTCGCTGCCCGCGCCGAAGGCCTCCGCCGAGCAGCTGCTCGCCGGATTCGATCCGGTCCGGGAGCCGATGACCGGCGCCGCGCCCATCCCCACGCCGGGAACCCGCGCCCCCGATCCGATGCCGACCACCCCGCCGGCGCTCGCCCCCCTGCTCAGCAAGGAGGAGGAGGCCCATCGACGCCGCGCCGCCGCCGAACCGACGCAGGCGGCCGACCTCGACGAGCTCGACGAGCTCGACGAAGATCCGCCCACCGAGCTGGCCCAGCGTGACTCGGTCCCGCGTGCCGGGAGCGATCTGGGTGGCAGGCACGGCCACGCCGGGCCCGTCGGCCACCGCGAGGGCCTCTCCGACGGTCTGGGCGACGACCTCACCGACGACGAGCACGACGCCCTGACCCAGCTCCCGGGCCAGAGCTTCACCGTCTCCGACCTCATCGAGGACGACGAGGCACCGACGATGCTGCCGAGCAGCGGCGAGCCTCAGGTCGAGGGTGTGCTGTGCGCCAACGGCCACTTCAACCACCCGCAGGCGCCGTACTGCTCCGAGTGCGGCCTGTCGCTCGCCCAGCAGAACACCCGCACGGTCTGGGGTCCCCGGCCGCCCGTCGGCGTCCTCGTCTTCGACGACGGCCAGACCATGAACGTCGACATGGACCTGGTGATCGGCCGCCAGCCGGACCGCGACGATGCGGTCCGGGCCGGGAAGGCACGGGCGCTGCCGGTCGAGGACGGTGAGAGCGCCGTCTCCCGGGTGCATGCCGTCATCACCCTCAACGGTTGGGACGCGGTCATCACCGACCAGGGTTCGGCGAACGGCACCTACATCGCCCCGCCGGAGGCGACCGTGTGGACGCCGCTGAGCCCGCACCAGCCGGCTCCCCTGATCCCCGGCACCCGCGTGCAGGTGGGCAAGCGGACGTTCGTCTTCAACTCCCACCTGCACGTTTGACCACCTGCCCGGGCAACCCACCCGCCCAGCCGAGGGGATCATGACGACGACGGACGACAACCGGCCAGCCGGCAACGACCCGCCGGCCAGCGATGGCGATGCGGCGCGCGGGAGTGACGCGCGGCCGCGGCGCCGCTGGGCCCGAAGCCGGCTGTGGTGGACGCCGATGGTGCTCGCCGTGCTGGCCGGCCTGCTGGCGGCCGGCGCGGCGCTGGGCAACCTCGCCAGCCGGTCACCGGACGAGGGGTCGGTCGATGTCGGCTTCGCCCGGGACATGTCCGAGCATCACGCCCAGGCCGTGCAGATGGCCATGATCGAGTTCAGTCACGGCGGTGACCAGGACACCCGCAGCGTGGCCCAGGACATCGCGCTGACCCAGCAACGCGAGATCGGCATCATGTCCTCATGGCTGTCCGGATGGGGGCGGCCCCAGTCCACCTCCGGGACACCGATGCGGTGGATGCGGGACTCCCGCNCCGTCAACGGCGCCTCGGGCGGGCATGACGGTCATGCCGGGCCTGGCGCCGCCATGCCCGGCATGGACCTGCCGGGCCTGGCCGGGGGTGCGGCGCAGGACGCGTCCAGCGACCCGCGGGACACCGCGCGCATGCCGGGCATGGCGACCCCCGCCGAACTGCAACGGCTGGCCTCGATCCGGGGCCATGACCTCGACGTCCTCTTCCTTACCCTGATGGTGCACCACCATCAGGGGGGGCTGGCCATGGCCCAGTACGCGGCGATGCACGCCGGTGAGGACCGGGTACGGGCGATGGCCAGGGCGATGGTGCTCGCCCAGTCAATGGAGATCGACCAGATGCAGCGCGATCTGGTACGCCTCGGCGCGCCTCGGGCCTGACCGGCGAACCCACCTACTGTCACGACGAAACCGGCTTTGTATAGTCGGGTGGGACTAACCGGACTCGGGGAAGGCAGCCCCCTCGTCGCAGGGCAGGGGAGGCCGCCGCCGTGCCTGATGTAACCGCCCGAGAGGCCGCCGACGCCGGGGGCTCCGTTCGCCGGACGGCCCCCAGCGGCCCCTGGTACTCCCGCCGCCGCACCGGCCGCTGGCCGGGAGTTCGTCACATCCGGGTGGAACTGCTCGCNGGCCTGGTGACCGCGCTCGCGCTGATCCCGGAGACGATCTCCTTCTCCGTGGTGGCGGGGGTCGATCCGAAGGTCGGTCTGTTCGCGTCGTTCACCATCTCGGTGGTCATCGCGTTCACCGGCGGACGCCCGGCGATGATCTCGGCGGCGGCAGGCTCCATGGCCCTCGTCGCCGCCCCCCTGGTCCGCGATCACGGCCTGAACTACCTGCTGGCGACGACCATCGGGGTGGGCCTGCTGATGTTTGTGCTCGGCCGGCTCGGGGTGGCACGGTTGATGCGGTTCGTCCCGCAGAGCGCGATGATCGGCTTCGTCAACGCGCTGGCCATCCTCATCTTCACCGCGCAGATGCCGCACGTGATCGGCAAGTCGTGGCAGGTCTACGCCCTCGTCGCCGCGGGCCTCGCTATCCTGCTGGCTCTCCCCCGCCTGACCAGAGCGGTCCCGCCGCCGCTCGTGGCGGTGGCGGTCCTCACCCTCGTCACCGCCGGTTTCGACATCTCCGTCCCTACCGTCGGCGACGAGGGCCGGCTGCCGAGCTCACTGCCCGTCCCCGGTGTGCCCGACGTGCCGCTGACCTGGGAGACACTGCGGATCATCGCCCCGTACGTGGTGGCGCTCACCGCCGTCGGCTTGGTGGAGACGCTGCTGACCGCGCAGATCGTGGACCGGTTGACCGACACCACGCATGACCCGAACCGCGAATCCTGGGGCCTGGGTGTCGCCAACATCGTCAACGGGTTCTTCGGCGGGATGGGCGGCTGCGCCATGATCGGCCAGACGATGGTGAACGTCAACTCGGGCGGGCGGGGCCGGCTGTCGACCTTCGCCGCCGGCGGTTTCCTGCTCATGCTGGTCGTCCCGCTGCGCGACCTCGTGCGGGTCATCCCGATGTCGGCGCTGGTCGCGGTGATGATCCTGGTGTCGGTCATGACCTTCGAGTGGCGCAGCATCCAGCCCTCGACGCTGCGCCGGATGCCCCGCGGCGAGACCGCGGTCATGGTGGCGACCGTCGCCGTCGTGGTGCCCACCCACAACCTCGCCTACGGCGTCGGGGTGGGCGTCATGCTGGCCGCGTTGCTGTTCACCNGCCGGGCCGCGAACCTGGCGCTGGTGACCAGCGTGCTCGACCCGGAGGGCCGGGAGAGGATCTACGTCGTCCAGGGCACGCTGTTCTTCGCATCGACCAGTGATCTGGTGAACGCCTTCGACTACGCGTGCGACCCCGAACGGGTGGTCATCGACCTCTCGGAGGCCCACCTTCTCGACTCGGCGGCGGTCACCGCCCTCGACGACGTGCGCGCGAAGTACCGCGAACGCGGCACGCAGGTGAACCTGGTCGGGGTGAACGCCCGCAGTGCCGCTCTGCTGCACAAGCTGTCCGCCGAGCCGGCGCAGGTGGAACCGGCACCGACCGAACCGGCACCGACCCGCGTCCGGTGAGGTCGAGCTGACCGCGAATACACTCTGCCATTAGATGCTTACTCAGATACTTGCCCTGAGGATGGTGGCGGGATGGCCGGAGAGAAGGGCGCCGGGCTCGCTCAGGGTCTGATCGACTTCGTCCGGCGCCAGCCCGCCGTGGTCGTCATCATCATCGTCCTAGGCGGGTTGTACCTTGCCAGGTCCGGTCCGGGCCCGGGTTCCCGGGCCGTCCTCGTCCCCGGGATCGAGTTCTCAGCCCCGTCCCTGATCACCCGCAACCGGACAACCTATGCCTTCGGTGTGGACCCGGACTCCCCCGGCACCGTTGACGTGCTCTCCAGCCGGGACCGCCGGAGCTGGACGATCGAGCCGGCCGCGCTGCGCGCCCTGCCGCCCTGGGCCGACCCCGCGGGCGGCCTCGGCCCGGCTGCCGTCGGCGCCTTCGGCCACGGGTTCGTCATGTACTACGCGACGGCCGTGCGTGGCCTCGGCGTCCGCTGTATCTCCGCGGCGACCGCCGACTCCGCCGACGGTCCGTTCGTCGACACCTCCCTCGCGCCCTTCATCTGCCAGACCGCGGACGGCGGCAGCTCGGATCCGAGTCCCTTCGTTGACGAAGCCGGACGCGCCTACCTGGCCTGGGCAAGCCCCGGTGCGGGCGGCGGCTCGGACCGGAACCACGGCGCGCCGCCCACCCTGTGGGCGGCGCGGCTGCGGTCCGACGGACTCGTGCTCACCGGCGAACCCGCCGTCATGCTCCGCCCGAGCCTGTCCTGGCAGCAGGGGCGGATCTCGGCACCATCGATGATCTCAGCCCGCGGGCGTCACCATCTGCTCTATTCGGCCGCGTCGTCGCTCGGTGGACGGCAGGTGGTGGCGACCGCGTCGTGCAAAGGGCCGCTCGGGCCCTGCCTGCCGGCGGGCGAACCGATGCTGACCGGGGGNAAGGNCGGCTTCGGACCGAGCGGGGCCCATGCCTTCACCGACGCGCGGGNCCGCTGGTGGGNGGGGCTGCACAGCTGGGACTCCCGACCCGACGGCGTCTACCTGCCGATCGGTCGGTTCGTCGTCGCTCCGCTCGACGTCACCCGGGACGCGGTGACGCTGCACGTCGATTCCCTCGTCCGGGGACGGGTGCTTGATCCGGATGAGCGTGACCCGCCCCACGAGCGCCGCCGGCAGCACGAGGATCGGGTAGACGGCGAGGACCGGATGGGATAACCAGGTGGTGGGCCGGCTCCCCGTCGTCTTCGCGGACTACGACATTCCGAATCCGGGCATTCCCGGCATCTCCACCGAGGACCACGAGGCCATGGAGATGCCGACAGAGCGACTCGCGAACAAAGCGCCTTACAGACCAAGCGACTTACGGAGAAGTTCCATATGCCAGTCGAACTGAATCATACTATTGTGCATGCCCGGAATAACCGGGAATCGGCCGAGTTTCTGGCGGATATCCTGGATCTCGAGGTCGGCGCCGCGTGGGGGCCGTTCATCCCAGTCGTCACCGCAAACGGTGTCACCTTGGACTTCGCCACCGCCCCGGTTGGGTCGATCACTGCGCAGCACTACGCGTTCCTGATCTCCGAGGAGGAGTTCGACGCGGCGTTCGAGCGGATCCAACGGGCCGGGATCACCTACTATGCGGATCCGCAGCGCAAGCACCCGGGCGAGATCAATCATAATGACGGCGGACGCGGGTTGTACTTCCTGGACCCGGCCGGTCACGGCATGGAGATCATCACCCGTCCCTACGGGGGATTCGAAGCAGATTCCAGAGCAGTCTGAGATCGGGAACAGTCCGAAATCGGCGAGCAGACCGATAAGGAGCACCTTTTATCGGTCATATGGGCTCGATGGAACGTGGCGTGCGCCACTGCGGCCAGCGGTCAGCGGCGAACAGGTCGATATTTGCCGCGAGGCTCCGCGCCGGGCGGAGTCATGATCCACGTGTGGCAGTTCGCCAGAGAGTGCAGCGACCGGTCGCGGTCCCCCGACCTGGACGTCCAGCGCGGGCGTCCAGCGCGGGCGTCCGCGGCATCCGCACCTGGCGAGCGTCCACGGGAAGGGTGCGCTGTGGGTACACAATCCGCGAAGACAACGGACGCACGAGCCGGCGAGGCCCCCAAGCAACGGGCAAGCACGCAGGATCAGGTCGATGCGGTGCCGGCGCCCGGCCAGTGCACTCTGAGTGAACTACTGGCAGTTCTCGACCTCGGCGGGGATGTTCCGCCGGTGCCGGCCCGATGCCTGCCCAGCACACACGGCGGCGTCCTCGGGGCGCAGCTGCTCGGCCAGCAGATCGTTCTCGCCGAGCGCATGACCCCCAACAAGATCACGCACAGCCTGCAAACGGTGTTCATGCGCCCCGGCGACTGCCGCCAACCGGTCTGGATCGACGTCGAGCGGCTGGCCCACGGGCGGTCGATCGACTCCCTGGCCCTGACCTTCCGGCAGGACTCGTTGCAGATCTGCCGGGCGGACGTGATGCTCCGTTCCCCGGAGCCGGACTTCCTGCGCCTGCGCTCCACCGAGTCCGACTTCCTCGGCCCGCAGCACGCCAGCCCCCTTGACCGTCCGATGATGCCCTGGGAAGTTCGGGTGCTTCCCCGAGCGGACACCCATCAGCTGGACCAATGGCAGCGCATCCCCGAGGCGCCGGAGGACCGGTCCCTGTGGAGGGCGTTCATCGCGCACAGCTGCGAGTTGCTGCCGCTGTCCGACCTGCTGGCCGTCACCGGCCTGACCCCCACCAAGCGCCTGGCAGTCGCTGTCCTATCGCAGAATGTGACCTTCTACGACGACCTGGACGTCCGGGACTGGCATCTGTTCCGGGTGCGTACCCTGCACGCGGGCCACGGCCGGGCGATCGGTCGCGTCGAGGTCTTCGGCCCGGACGGGGAGCTACGCGCGGGCAGTGAGCTCGTCGGGCTGCTGCGCGGATCCGCGATCTGATGTCCGCACGGCTGATAGAAATGGATCAGATCTCCGCGAGTGCCTGGTCCTCGTCATCCGAGGCCCCGGACGCGGTCTTCTCCGTCGCGCCGAGGGGCGGCTCCGGCTCGGGCCGCCGGACACGGGGCAGCAGCAGCGCGGCCAGGATCCCGACCGCGAGGACGCAGCCGCCGATGAACAGCCCGAGGGAGTAGCCGGAGGCCAGCGCGTCAAGCCGCGCGGCCCCGTGCCTGAGGCGGCCGTCGGTATGCCTGGTCGCGATCGTCGACACCGCGGCGAGGCCGATCGCCGCGCCGATCTGGCGGCTGGTGTTGATCAGACCCGACGCGAGGCCCGCCAGGCGCATCGGCACGCCCGCCGTGGCCGCAGCGACCATCGCGACCATGATAGACCCCACCCCCAGCCCGACGATCAGGACCGGGCCGAACACGTGCACCCAGTACGAGCCGTCCCGGGTGATCGTCGACATCCAGAGCAGACCCGCCGTTCCGCTCACGAGACCGAACACGATGATCGGCCGCGGACCGAGCCGCCCGATCATCCGGGTGACAATCCGCGAGGCAACGATGATCATGAGCGGCATCGGGAGCATGGCCACCCCGGCGCGCAGCGGGCTGTAACCCTGAACCTGCTGGAGGAAGAGGGTAAGGAAAAAGAAGATCGTGAACATAGCGGCGCCGAGGAAGGCTGCGACCGAGTTCGCCGCGGCGAGCCCGGGGTAGCGGAAGACGCTCAGCGGCACCAGCGGGGCGGGGGTCGTGACCTCGACGGCCACGAACGCGGCAAGAAGCACTACCGCCCCGGCCAGCATCCCGAGTGTGACCGGGGACGTCCAGGAGGAACTCTCGGTGCGGACGATGACGTAGACCGACAGCACCAGACCCCCGGTAACGGTCACCGTGCCGGGAATGTCGAGATCACGCAGCCGGCTCAGTTGGCCCCGCGACTCGACGAGCACGAGCCGGGCGGCCACGAGGAGCGCCACGCCGATCGGCACGTTGACGAACAGCACCCACCGCCAGTTCGCGACCTCGGTCAGCGCACCGCCGACGATCGCGCCAAGCGCCCCGCCGCTGGCCGCGGTGGCGCCCCACGCGCCCAACGCCCGGGTCCGCTCCCGCCCCTCGGCGAAGGAGGTCATCAACAGGGTCAGCGTCGCCGGGGCGAGCACGGCCCCGCCCAGCCCCTGCACGGCCCGGGCGACGATGAGCTGCGCCTCGGTCCGCGCAAAACCACCGCCGAGGCTCGCCAGGGTGAACAGCGCCAGCCCGGCCACGAACACCCGGCGGCGACCGAACAGATCCGCCGCCCGGCCGCCGAAGAGCAGCAGACCCGCGAACGCGATCGTATAGGCGTTGACCACCCACTGCAGGCCGCTCGCCGTCATCCCGAGATCGGTCTGCATCGACGGCAGCGCGACGTTCACGATCGAAATGTCCAGAACGACCATGAACTGGGCCAGGCAGCAGACGGCCAGCACGGCCCAGCCCGGAATCCGCCGGCCCGGCGGTGCGCCACCTTCCGGCGAGGCGCCCGCCCCGGTACCGGCGGTCCTGCCGACCACGGCACCACCCTCACCCGAACCACCCTCGTCCGAATCTGCCCTCACCCGAATACCTCCAAGCTCCAGCCTTCGTACAGCTCCAGCCTTCGTACACCGTACGAACGCTGGGCCAACCCTACGCCGTACGATGTACCAACGCCAAAATGGCAGCCCGTGCCTCCTGCCAGGAGGCGTCCTGCCAGGAGGTGAGTGGCGATGGCGGCGCCGCCGAGNGCGGCCCCGGGGCGGCCCCCGGGGAAGCCGATGGCACGGGTGTCCACCCCACCGGGATGCCGGACGCCCCTGAGCGGTGAACGGCTGGCCCTGGCCGCGATGGAGATCGCCGACGCGGAGGGGCTCGCGGCGGTGTCGATGCGGCGGATCGCCGCACATCTGGGCGTCGGGACGATGACGCTTTACCACCACGTCCGGGACAAGGACGAACTGACCGGCCTGATGTGGGACGCGTTCCTGGCCGGGCATCTGCTGGACGAGATTCCCGAGGACTGGCGGGACGGCCTCACCCAGATCGCCCGGCGCGCGAGGCGGTCCTTCCAGGAACATCCCTGGGCCCTTCGGATCGGCATCCGCCGGGGTTTCGGTCCCAACAAGCTGCGGCACATCGAGCAGTGCCTGACCGTCGCCTCGAAGATCACCGATGATCCGCAGGACCAGCTGCGCATCATCCACTCGCTTAATGATCTGGTGGTCGGCTGCACGCTGCGCGAACTCGGCGACCGAGAGGATTTCGACCGCCGACGGCCTCCGGCGGCCGACGCCCAGAATCGCCCCGGTGTCCCGACGGCGCAACCGGTTTTCTCCGTCCAGGTCCTTGACGCCCAGGTCCTCAACCGCGCGCAGAGCGCCGAGGACGCACAGACCGCCGAGAAGGAGTACCCACGGCTGCGCGCCATCGCCGCCCTCGGCTGCGGATACACGGCGCCGCGCTTCGAGCAGGCGCTGAAATGGCTTCTCGACGGGATCGCCGTCGCGTACGCGCCGGAGCCGCCAACCGACCAATGATCGGTCGGCCGGGACGTAGCCGACCGGGGAACAGCCGGGCGATGTTCCGCCGACGATGATCACTGCGCTCGTGCCCCGTGCCCGCCGACGTCACGGCGGATGCCGAATTNGCTGCGGATGCGAAGAAGGGCGAAGAAGGAGGCGTAGCGGTCTTCACGGACACGACTGGAGTAGCTACCGTCGGAGAGAATAAACGCCGCTGACCGTCCACGAGCCGCATTCGGGGCATTATCACCATGACCGCTCGGCTACCTCGTCACGTCGCGCCGCTCGCCGTTGGCGAGCCCACCTCACTCGGGCCCTACCAGCTGCTCGGTCGGCTGGACGCCGGCATCACCGGCATCGTCTATCTGAGCCGTGCGGTCGGAGGCGCGCAGGTCGCGGTCCGCGCGCTGCACCCGGGCGACGCCCTGCGCGCGGACATGCGGGCCCGGTTCGCGGCGGCGATCGACCGCGCTCGCGTGCTGGCCGGGGCACACACCTGCGGCGTGCTCGACGCCGCGCCCGCCGCCGAGCGGCCCTACATGGTCACGGAGTTCGTCGGGGGCCCGACCCTGGCCCGCGAGCTCACCGAACGCGGACCGCTGTCCTCGGACGAGATCGACCGCCTTGCCCGGACCCTGTTGGAGACCATCGATGCGGCGCACCGCACGGTCGGCGCACTCGGCGACCTGACGGCAACGGATGTCGTGCTCTCCGTTACCGGGCCGCGGCTGGTAGACCTGGGTGTCGCGGCGGCCCTGCGGCCACTGCTGCTGTCCCCCGCGGCCGGCTCGGCCGGCGGGACGGCGCCCGGGACGCCGCACATCGTCGCCGGGCGCTCCGGCCACCTGTGGCCTCCCCCCAGCAGCCCCGGCTATGTGCCCGGCTATGGCTACGGTCCCGCGGNGGGNGGCNGGGNGGGCCCCGCCGCTGACATCGTCGCGTGGGCCGGGATCGTCGATCTGGCCGCGACGGGAAAGCCCAGCGGGTCTGTCGAACCCGCGGCCCGGGCCGGACGACGCCGCGCCGACCGGTCGGAGCACACGGCTCCCATCGGCGAGGGGGTGCGGCGAGCGCTCGCCCGTGTGCGACAGGCCGATGGGGCCTCTCTGCCCGATACCACCGAACTGCTGGCGCTGCTCGCCGGATCGAAGCCGCGGTCGACCCGAGCGGCGTGGGGCCGTGGCCGACAGGCCGCCACGGCTCACGGCGGGCGGGCGGGCGCCGCGACGACAGGCGCGGATCCGCGGCCTGAGCCTACCGATCCTCGACCACCGACCCGGACGGCTCCCCCCGGAAAGGCTCCCCTCAGGACGGCCACGGGCGGGCGGCACAGCACCGGTCGGCGGGCACCGAGCCCCACCGGGAGTGTCCCGGACCCGATGGCCGCCCGGGCGCTGCCGCCGCTCCCGACACTGCCGCCGCTCCCGACACTGCCGCCGCCCCCGACACTGCCGCCGCCCCCGACACTGCCGCCGCCCCCGACACTGCCGCCGACCCCGACCCCGACACTGCCACCGCCCCCGACACTGCCACCGCCGGAGCGCCGGGAGGCCTCCCCGCGTCCGGATTCCGGGCGAGCGGACTCCGGGCGAGCGGCATCGGTGAGATCCACATCAGCGAGGCGGGCGGCCGAGCCACGGGTGGAACGCCTGCCGGCGGACCCGCTCGTTCGTGCTCGCCGGTCCCGGATGCGCCCGGTCGCCGCATTCGCGGTGGCCGCGGTGGCCGCTGTGGCCGCCGCAGCCACCGCTGCGGGGCTCAACTCCTCGCCCGACGACGTGACCACGGGTGCGCGTGCTCCGTTGCACGAGTCACAGCCGGACGACGGCGGCACCGTGGACACTCCGAGCAGCGGCCGGTCCGGATCCCGCGAGGGCCGCCCGCCCGTGCGGACACCAGCCGCCCCCCGGCCCGCCGCGTCAGGCAGCCCCGCCACGGAGGAGCTCGCCGTGGACGAACCCGGCTCAGGTGGGCCCAGCGCCCCCGGCGGCGGATCCGTCCTCGGCCCGACCGAAGAGGAACAGCAGAACGACCTGGCGGCGGAGGACTTCGCTCTGAACACCCTGCGCCTCGCGGCGGGTGGCAGGTCCGCGCCGCCCGGGCGCTCCTCCGGCGGCCCGGCGTCGGCGGCCTCCCCGCCTGCGCACCAGGCACCGCCCGTTCTCGCCGCCGCCCCGCCGGTGCCGACCAGGCCGTCCGCAGCGGCGGCAGGAGTGGCCGCCGGGCCGATCGAGGCCAGGACCCCGACCACCCGCACCCCGACCACCGGCACCCCGGCCACCGGTGGCCGGACCACCCGCGCGGCAACGACCGCCAGCGCAGCTTCCGTGACGTCCACGGCGACCAAGCCCCCGACCCGGCCGGCAACGACCCGGCCGGCAACGACCCGGCCACCGGCCACGACGGCTCCGGCCAGGAGGAGTCTCGCCCCGGTGCAGGTGGACGTCGTGACGTTGGCCCCGCGGTAGCCCAGGCCCCGCGGCGACCTCCGCCGGTTACCGCTGTCGTTCGCCCGAGCCGGCGACGGAGGTCGCCCCCGCCCGTACGGCACCGTCGGGCCAGATGATCTGGAGGGGTTTGCGTCGCCAGCGCGCGTAGGAGACGACGTCCGCCGTCCCCCCGAAGCCACGCGCCGGCAGACCGTCCCACACCGCGAGAACCCGGTCGGATGCGTCGACCAGAAGGCGGCTCGCCGACATCAGGCTGGGCAGATCGGGCTTCGCCCGGTCCTGGCTGCGTATCTCGGTGGCGCGGCCGAGCAGCCGGTCGTAGTTGCGCCGATGCGTAGCGGGTTGAAAGTCCCGGTAACCGGCCGCGGGTATCATGACGATGAGCCGGCCCCCAAGTTCGAGGACCACGTCGGCGAAGATGGTGTCTGCTCCCTCGGCCAGGCAGCTGATCCCGGTCAACCCGGCCGCGGCGAGAGGCGCCAGCACCCGGCGCATCTCGCCGGCCGTGTATTCGGCTTGCCCGCCGGAGAGCCCGCGGTGACNCGTCACCCCGATGACGACCATGCCGTTGTCACCCCGTCCGGCGGTGACGACGGAAACAGCGGTGACCATCGCGCGATGCAGCGCCCGATGCGGACCGCGACGGCCAGGGTCGGCGTCGAGAGAACACCGGGCGAATGTACCCAAGGGGATCCGGGGCCAGGGCGGTTCGTCACCGGATCGGGCCTGTCACGGGGCTGTGGCGGGGGNCGCCTGGCTCCTGCATCCGACCGCATTCCGACCCGCAGGCGTGCGGGCGTGCGGGCGTGCGGGCGTGGAACGCTAGAACCTGAAGTCGAGATGAGGTCAACCGTGCGAAGGTGAGGATGCGCGCCTACGGTCAGCGGCTGGCCGACCCGTACCAGGCCGGACGGGTGTTAGTGAGCCAGGCGGGGACCAGTCGGCGCAGGTCGGCGGGCCTTAGTTCCAGGTCGAGCAGGCTCCCAAGGGACACCGAGACGATGTCGAGATCATTCAGCCTGCTCCCGAAGTCGGCGCCCCACGACCGGTCAGCGGCGAAGACGACGTCGAGCACCCCCGTCCGCCCACCGCGTTCGATCGAGATGCTCTCGATGCCGCCCACGAACGTCAGGTAGTCCAGTTCGATACCGGCCTGCTCGTTCAGCAGCCGGCGCAGCGCCGCCTGCACGGTCTCCCCCGGCTCANCCCGGCCTCCCGGCAAGTGGAACGACTTCTGGCCACGCTCGTTGGCGAGCAGCACCCGATCNCCCGCCACGAGCAGCGCGCGCGCGTTGATCCGCACGGGGCCGGCGACCGGGTCACCGTAGGACGTGGTGGCGGTCGGTTTGGAAGCGAGCGGTGTCACGGGTGCTCCAGGAGTGGCGAGTCGGGCAGGGGGCGAGTCGGGCCGAGAAGGGCAACCTCCGCATCGTGCCCCGCCGGACCGGATCGTGATGCGCCAACCGGTCATCCGGCCGACATCGGGTCGGTCGAGGACACGGTCCCGTCAATCCGACCACCTCGCCGCCCGACCCGCAGGAGCGGATATTTCTCTGTGATTTCTCCGTAATTTCGGATCATGCGTCGCAGCTCCCCCGAAGATGCGGGTACGATCACCCCATGCCGAGATTCCGGATCAGCGAGGCCGCCGCGCTGCTCGGTGTCAGCGACGACACCATCCGCCGGTGGGCGGACAGCGGCCGACTGCCAACCGTCCTGGACGACGCCGGCCGCCGGGCGATCGAAGGCGGCACCCTGGCCGGATTCGCCAAGGATCTGGCGACCGAGCAGACCGCCGCCCAGACGCCGGTCGTCGCCGAATCCGCGCGTAACCGCTTCCCCNGGATTATCACCCGCGTGGTGCGCGACACGGTGATGGCCCAGGTCGAGATCCAGGCCGGCCCGCATCGCCTGGTCTCGCTCATGAGCCGGGAGGCCGCCGACGAACTCGGGCTGGAAGCCGGCGTCCTCGCGGTCGGCGCGGTGAAGTCGACCAACGTCGTCATCGAGCTTCCCGAGCGTCGTTGACCCCGATCAGCGAGAAGGGCCTGCCCGCCGTGTCGACCCGCGGCGGTTCGCTCCTTCGAGGGGGTCAGCCGGAGCAACGGGCCGTCGGCCCGCGCGGCCGGTTCGGCCCGCGCGGCCGGTTCGGCCCGCGCGATCGGGCACCCCGGCCGGGTGACCCGCGGACCGGCGGACATCCACGCCGCACGGTTCGCCGGGAAACGCGCCGCCGGATGTCCTGGGCGCTGCTGGTGCCGGCCGGGATCGCTGGCCTGTTCCTGCTCCTGCCGCTCGTCGGCCTGCTCGTCCGCGCTCCCTGGTCCGCCCTGCCCGATCTGCTCACCGAGATCGCGGTCCGGCAGGCCCTCCTCCTGTCGGNGGAGACGGCCACCGCCACGACCGTGCTGTCGCTGCTGTTCGGTGTCCCCCTGGCCTGGCTGCTGGCCCGCACGCGTTTTCCCGGCCGGTCTCTGCTGCGTGCCCTGGTCACCCTCCCGCTCGTGCTGCCGCCAGTGGTCGGCGGCGTGGCCCTACTTCTGGTACTGGGTCGGCGCGGCATCGTCGGCCAGTACCTCGATGGCTGGTTCGGCATCACCATCCCGTTCACCAGCGTCGGCGTGGTGATCGCGCAGACCTTCGTGGCCATGCCGTTCCTCGTCGTGTCCGTCGAGGGCGCGCTGAACAGCGCCGATCGGCGGTTCGAGGACGCCGCCGCCACCCNCGGCGCCGGGCCGTGGATGACGTTTCGCCGAGTCACCATGCCGATGACGGCGCCGGCGGTGGCCGCCGGCGCGGCGCTGTGCTGGGCCCGCGCCCTCGGCGAGTTCGGGGCCACGATCACGTTCGCCGGCAACTTCCCCGGGACCACCCGGACCACGCCGCTCGCGGTCTACCTGGCGCTGGAGACGGACTCGGACACCGCCATCGCGCTGTCACTCGTACTGCTCGCGGTCTGCGTCGGGGTTCTGGTGGCGCTGCGGGGCCGGTGGTTCCCCGGCACCCGGCGAATTTTACGCAACCGGGGAACGCGTGACGGCGCCCCCGATGCGCTCGAGCGGAGCATCCCGTGAACACAGGGCGTCCCGTGAACACCGTCACCGGAGATTCGGCGCGGGCGGCGCCCTCCGCCCCCGGCCTGGATCCGGCGTCAGGCGGGCTCAGCGCGCTGATGACGGTGCGACGGGGCCAGTTCGTGCTCGACGTCGAGGTCAGCGTGGCACGGGGGGAGACGGTCGCCGTCCTCGGCCGCAGCGGGGCGGGCAAGAGCACGCTGCTGCGGGCCCTGGCCGGTCTCCTCCCGCTCGACGAGGGTCGGATCACCCTCGCCGGCGAGGTTCTCGACGACCCGGCCGAGCACCGCTTCGTCCCGTCCGAACAGCGGCCGGTCGGCATGGTCTTCCAGGACTACCTGCTGTTCCCACACCTGCGGGCCCGCGACAACATCGCCTTCGGCCTGCGGGCCCGCCTCGGTCAGGGCCGGCGGCACGCCCGGGCGTCCGCGGACACCTGGCTGGAACGGTTCGGGATCGGCCATCTCGGCGACCGGCGACCGGATGCCCTGTCCGGCGGCCAGGGGCAACGGGTGGCGCTCGCGCGGGCGCTGGCATCAGGGCCCGGACTGCTGCTGCTCGACGAACCGCTCGCCGCGCTCGACACCGCGACCCGCCGCGAGGTCAGGTCCTTCCTGCATAATGTGCTACCGACGCTGGCGGCTCCGGTGCTCATCGTCACGCACGATCCCACGGACGCCGAGGTTCTCGCCGACCGCATCCTCGCCCTCGATGCGGGGCGGGTCGTCGACCAGGCCTGATCCGGTCCGCTCAGCCGGCCCCGCCGCATGCCTCCTCGTCGCGGTGACGGATCTCGGCATCCGGACCCGGGTAGACGAAGCTGACGTGCCCCGTGCCGGACCAGCGGACCGCAAACGGCGGATCCCCCGCCACCGAGCGCACCTCGAAGATCTCGCCGAGTCGATCCGGCTGCCGGGTGGTGTGACGGTGGACCACCAGAGTGTCGCCCGGGTGGGCACGCATCGCCCGGCGTCGCGCGGAGGGCAGGTCAGTACCCGGTCAGGCGCGACCGGGATGGCCGGCCAACGCCAGGTGATCGACGAACCAGTCACGCGCGAGCGCGGCCGCCTGCTCCAGGGCACCCGGCTCGGCGAACAGGTGCGTGGCGCCCGGGACGATCGCCAGCCGGTTCTCGCAGCCCAGCAGTCGGGCCTGGGCCTGCCGGTTCAGCTCGAGGACCAGATCGTCCCGCGCACCGACGATGAGCAACGTCGGGGCGCGTACCGCGGTCAGCTGCGCCGCGGCCAGGTCCGGTCGGCCGCCCCGCGACACGACGGCCGCGACGGGGAACCCCCCTTCCGCGGCGGCCCGCAGCGCCGCGGCGGCGCCGGTGCTGGCGCCGAAGTAACCAATGGGGAGGGTAGCCGTGACCGGTTGGCCGCGCAGCCAACCGGTCACATCGATCAGCCGCCGGGCAAGCAGCCTGATGTCGAACACGTTCGCCCGGTCACGCTCCTCGTCCGGGGTGAGCAGGTCGAACAGCAGGGTCGCGAGCCCCGCGGCACTGAGGTCGCGGGCCACGAACTGGTTACGTGGGCTGTGCCGACTGCTGCCGCTGCCGTGGGCGAAGACGACCACTCCCCGGGACGGGTCGGGCACGGTGATCCGACCAGCGAGCCGCACTCGACCGACGGGGATGTCGACCTCGACGTCGCCGCCGGACGGGTCGGCTACCGCGCCGCCGACCGGCATCGTCAGCGCGGCCCGGCGCAGCAGGTCGACGACCTCCTCGTCCGGTGTCTGGGAGAAGTCCGCGTAGAACTCGCCGATACCGAAGAAGGCGTCGGGCGTCTGGACGCAGACCACCTCGTCTGCCTGCCGGCGCAGCCAGCCGATCCGGTCACGGGGGGCAACGGGGGTCGCCAGCACCACGTGGGTGGCTCCCTGGGCCCGCACGACCTGGCACGCGGCAGAGGCCGTCGATCCGGTCGCGATCCCGTCGTCCACCACGACCACCGTCCGCCCGGCGAGCGGGATCCTTGGCCGGCCGTTCCGGAACCGCCGGGCCCGACGATCAAGCTCCACCAACTCGCGCGCCTGAACCGCGGCGAACTCGTCCGGCCCCACGTTGGCCAGCCGCCGGGCCTCCTCGTTGACGACCCGCACCCCACCCTCGGCGATGGCCCCCATCGCGAGCTCAGGCTGGAAGGGGACACCGAGCTTGCGGACGAGGATGACGTCCAGCGGGGCCTCCAGCGCCCGCGCCACCTCGAACGCGACGGGAATGCCCCCGCGGGGCAGCCCGGCGACAACGACATCACGGCCGCGTAGATGCGCCAGCCGCTGCCCGAGCTGCCGGCCGGCCTCCTCCCGATTATCGAAGATCACGACAACCTCCTCGTGCCGGCCGGGCGGACTCCTCGTGCTCGCCGTCCGGACCGGACATCGTCCTGTGGTTGTCGTTCCCCGGTAGTCGCCGGGATACCGACCCACACCGTCTCGGGGCACCTGCCCCGAGACGAGCGATACACGGCGTGCGGCGTGCGGCGCGTGGCGCGTGGCGCGTGGCGCGTGGCGCGTGGTTCGCGGCGTGCGGTTCGCGGCGTGCGGCGTGCGGCGTGAAGATCGTCAAGGCACTCCGGACAGCCGGAATCACCGTGTCCGCATGGGCCTGAGCCGATCTCCGGCGGCCACTTGCGCTCCGACGCCCGGCCGGGCTGCCGTGCATAATAAAGATGTGACGCTCCGTTGGCAGCCCGACTCCACCCCTCACTGGGCGTGGCGAGAGGTCTGTTGTCCAGGGCGCTGTCGGTGTTGTCCCAGCCCTCGCGTCCACTGAGCCTCGCCGCACGCGCGACGAGCACATCGGTCCTGTAATTCTGGGACCGTTCTGGGCGCGAGGGGCCTCGGAGCTCGGCGCCAGACCTGAACGGATGATCTTTTTGCTCCCGGTGGGAGCAGCTATCGATCATCCGTATTCCCGGACTCCCGTCCTGCCCCGGCCGGTTCGTTCACCGGAGTGCTCCGTGTGCGCTCCCCGGATAACCGGCTGAGCTGTGCGCTCCGCCGGATGAGCCAGGTCGCGCCGTCTCCGTCTTCTCCCGTCACACGCCAGCCCGCTGCCCGCCCCGGTCACCTGTGGCCGCGCCGCCAGGGCCAGCCGGGCTGATCCGGCCCTGGCGGCTGGTCCGGTCCTGGCGGCTGGTCCGGTCCCGACCGGCCGATCCCCCGATGGGGCTTCCCAGACCAGCGCAACTACTGCGTAATCATCACGTAATCACTGTGTAGCTATCGAGAACTATCAGGAAGGCAGCGTTCGCTGTGACCTTCGAGTCGTGGATGGCCCGGTTGCGGAGCGAGGGATACCTCGTCTGCTCGGGGAGCTCCCCGGTGCCCGTCGAGGTACGAGGTGTTCGTCCCGNCGGGGTCGGTCTGCTGTTCCGTTGCCGGGGAACGGCGATCCGGCTCGCCCTGTACCGGCCCGGACGGGCGGTATGGCAGATAGCCGTCCGCGACAAGGCGTGGTGCCCGGAGGAGTCCCTGCAGCTGTGGACGCACCACCCGCTCGGCACGCCGGATGTTCCGACCGACGCCCGGCTGGCCTTCCCCCGAGGCACCGAGCCGGACCAGGAGCTCGTCATCGACGGCGCTCGGGTGTGGGGATGGTGCGGCCATGAGGCGGGGCTGCTCCGGCCAGCCGCCGCGGCCCCCCTGTTCGACCGGTTGATGGCCACCGTCGCGAGGTCCGGCCTCGCCCTGTCGGACCTCGCCCTGTCGGAGCGCATCCAGCCAGATCTCACCCGGGAGGTCGCCGTGCCGGCCGCCCGATCGAGGGCTCGGGGCAAGGAGGGCATCAGCATCAGCTGACGGCCGGCCGGAGGTGGCGGTCCATCCGAACCGGGTGGTCGTCACATGGGCTACGCGGTCCTGTAAGCTTCAGATGCTTCCAGGGGGTGTAGCTCAGCCTGGTAGAGCGCCTCCCTCGCACGGAGGAGGCCAGGGGTTCGAGTCCCCTCACCTCCACCAAAGGATTCATACTCGAACCCCGGTCATGATCTTCATGGCCGGGGTCCGTCGTTTCTGGGCCCTCGGATGGGCCCAGTCCCGACCCTTCTGTGATACATGTCACGTCGGCCATATCCGCGAGCCGCAACTCCCGTGTGTGACGTACCACACGTTCCATGGATGCCCAGGGCTGGGCCAGCATCGTGCCGGTCTCTTTTACATCAAGTTCAATGCGCACCAAAAAGGCCCGGTTCAACATCCGCCGGATCTCCGGGGTGGCCTGCTGGTAGATCGCAGGGCCCAGGCGCATCAGGGTGACGGCCTGACGGAAGGTCTCGGAGATGTCTTCGTGCTCGGTTTCGGCTTGGGCAAGAGCCCGCTGGGCGGCCAGCTGCTCCCGGCCGATGCGGTCTTGCTCCGTCTTCAGGAGGTCGAGTGGGATGGCGTCGGCATAGGCCATCTGGACAAGCTTGCGCCGTTGGTCATCCAAGACCTTCATCTGGCGGGCAGCCCGTTGCCNGGTCTCCGCGCGGTCCGCGCTCCCAAGGTTCAACTTGTCTTGGAGGGCGACCTCTGCCGCTTCGGCGTCAACCTCGTGCATCCGCACCCATAGGGGCCAGCCACGGACAACGTTGTCTTCCACGTGATGGGCGGGCAGATACGGCAAGCTGCACTTTCTGCCCTGATGACGGCCACCGCAGACGTAGTAAGCGAACTCGTCGCCATGCTTGCCTTTGNCCCCGCCAGTCGTAGAACTCCGGCCGGAAGCGACACAGCCTCCCCACCCTACCTGCCAAGATGATGTGAGACAGAGGTCATCGTCAGCCTAGGCTAGGTATGGCGGGTAGGGAGGGGTTGATCGCCCTCGTCCGCGCGCAGGCGGAGTTGATCGCCGAGTTGCGGGCGACGGTGGCGACACAGGCCAGGGAGATCGCGAAGCTGACGGCGAAGGTCGCTGACCTGGAGCGGAAGGTGTCGCGGAACTCGCGGAACTCGTCGTTGTCGCCGTCCACGGACGACGCGATCCCGGGGCGGAAGCCGCCCGGCCCGGCGGGGTGTCCGGGGCGCCGGTGTCTTACGGGCCGGAGTTGCGTGCGCTCGCGCTGTACTTCCTGGTCCGCCAGCACCTGCCGGTCGAGCGGGCCAGGGAGGCGATCGCCGAGCTGTGTGTGTGGGGGGGGGAGGTCTCGGCGGGCTGGCTGCGCTCGCTGCTGGCCCTGGGCGCGGACGTGGTCGCCGAGCCGGTCGACGCGATCGAACAGCGGATCGCTGCGGAGAAGGTCGTCGGGTTCGACGAGACCCCGCTGAAGGTCGGGCCGAAGGGCGAGAAGCGCTACGTGCTGTCCGCGTCGACGCTGCTGTTCACGCTGTTCATGCTGGGCGGCGCGACAAGGCGAGTTTCTGGGTGTTCCTGCTCGGCCGGATGCTCGGGGTCGTCGTCCACGACCGTTACGCCCTCTACGACGCCGAGGAGTTCGTCGGTTTCCTGCACCAACTCTGTGTCAGCCATCTGCTGCGTGACCTCCAGGACGCCGTCGAGACCTACCCGGAGGCGGTGTGGCCGGTCCAGCTCCAGCAGGCGTTGCGGGGCCTGCTCCACCAGGCCAACCTCGCCCGCGCGGCCGTGCTGGCCGAGGTCCCCGCCGCGCTGCGCGACCCGCTGGTCGCCGAGTACCGCGGCGCGGTCCGCGTCGGGCTCAGGGATGTCCCCGCGGCCGAGAAGGGCGCGAAGCAGCCGGTCGGCCGCTGCCTACTCGAGTGCCTGCGCGACCGCCAAGACGACATGCTCCGGTTCGTCTTCGACCTCGACGTGTGGCCGACGAACAACCAGTCCGAAGGCGACCTACGGCCGTTCAAGACCCAGCAGAAGATCTCCGGACGGCTCACCTCCGCGGCCGTGGCCGCCTGCCGCCTCCAGATCGCCAGCTACCTGTCCACCACCCGCAAACACAGCGTCTCCGCCCTGCACGCCCTACGGCTCGCGTTCCGCGGCACCCCCTGGATGCCACCACCCGCCGTCGCCCCCACCTGACGGGCACCCCACCGATCCCACCGATCCCGCCGCGCCGGCCCCGCCTGCACGGCCCACAGCCACGCCCACGAACCGCCACCTACAGCAAGATCCCTAAACCAGGTGAATGCTTACGACTTGGCGGCCCGACCCTCGACGCGGTTCTCGGCGCATCACGACGCCCACGAGAGCCCCGAACAGCTCAGCGACGAAGACCGGGCACGGCTCTCCGTGGGCGGAAGTCCCCGCCGGGCGAAGTCAGGGTAATTTCAGGGGATCAGCATCGCCTTGCGGGCGCGGACGACGGCTTCGTAGCGTGTGCCCGCGTCCAGTTTCCGCATGGCGGATTGCAGGTATGCCTTGACCGTTTCGCGGGAGAGCGAAAGCCGGTTTGCGACCTCGGCATTGGTGCAGCCAAGCGCGACCTGGGCGAGGACGTCGGTCTCACGGGTGGACAGGCGTACCTTGGAATTCTTTCCCGGCCCGCTCTCGCCGACGGCGACGAGACGTTGTGCGGCCGCGTAGATCCTGCGCTGGAGCGCCGAATCGGACATGGCTCCCGCGATGGCCCTCAGTTCGGAGTGCACCGAACGAAGTTCCTCGAGCGTGGCGGCGTGCGCGGGCTCGAGCTGTCTGACGGCCGCGAGCGACTCGGCCATCGCCAACCGATGATCGACTTCGTCGCGGATGGTGAGCTCGTGGACGAGCCGCCGGCCCGCGGCAACGATCTCGTCCCGTATCCGGTCGCCCAACGCGGCGGGCTGGCGCACCGCGCCGTAGAGGACGGCACGGCAACGGCCACCAGCGTGAACGGGAACCGCGAGTAACGAGGCGAGACCTTCGCGGAGGACGGGCCGGTCGTAGTCATGCGTGATGCTCCGCGCGCTGGCGTAGTCGGTCACCCCGACCGGGCGGCCCTGCAGGATCACCCGGCCGCCCAGTCCCGTGCCGGGACAGACCTCCAGATTGTGCAGGCCGGTGGTGCGAGTGCCCAGGAACTCCGTCAGGCGCAAGCGGTTGCCACCCACCTCACCGGCGAATGCCACCGGGACTCCGCCCTGCCGGATGATGGTGCGCAGCTCGGCCCGCAAGGCCGCGCGGTCGTCTGGACGAAGTAATCGGGTGTCACTCATCGCGTCCGTCCTCATTGCGCACACCGCCATGTTGTGCACGTCACAGTAACCCGGCCGAGGCAAGCCGTCGACCGGCCATCCCCGTGACCATCACGCGACCATCACGCGGCTACCTCCGCTACCACCCCGTGGCCATCCCCGCCTGCTACCAACTTTCGGGGGTGGCCGGCGGGGGCGGCTCGGCACGACTCTGTGCGGTGTTGGAAGGAGTTTGCCGATGACGTCGACTGCCGCGACCGAGACCTACCGCACTGCCCGCGATCTTCTGATCAACTTGCGCACGGACTACGGCAAGGCGCTGGAGGAGTTCCGCTGGCCACGGTTCGAAGGCCAGTTCAACTGGGCCATCGACTGGTTTGACCCAATCGCCCGGAACAACGACCGGGTGGCGCTGTGGATCGTGGAAGAGGATGGTTCGGAACGTCGGTGCACCTATGACGAGATGGCCCGTCGCTCGGACCGGGTAGCGACCTGGCTTGCCGGGTTAGGCATCGGCAAGGGCGATCCGGTGATCCTCATGCTCGGCAACCAGGTGGAGCTCTGGGAGTCGATGCTGGCGCTCATGAAGCTGGGCGCGGTAATCATACCCACCACTACCGCGATCGGTCCGACGGACCTCGCCGACCGGATCGAACGCGGCGGCGCCACCTGCGTGATCGCCAATGCCGCCGACGCGGTGAAGGTCAAGCTGAAAAACCTGAACGGTGTCATTGTAGGTGGCGAGGCCGCCGGCTGGCGCCCCTACACCGAGGCCGACGGCGTCACCGAGGTGCACCGGTTCGAATCCCGTACCGCCCCCACCGATCCGCTGCTGTTCTACTTCACCTCCGGAACCACCAGCCGGCCCAAACTCGTCGAGCACAGCCAGGTGTCCTATCCGGTCGGGCACCTGTCCACCCTGTACTGGACCGGGGTGCAACCCGGTGACGTGCATCTCAACATCAGTTCCCCTGGCTGGGCAAAGCACGCGTGGAGCTCGTTTTTCGTGCCGTGGATCGCCGAAGCAACGATCTTCGTCTACAACTACGGCACGTTCGACCCCGCCAAGCTGCTGGCGCAGCTCCGCCGGGCTGGCGTAACCACGATGTGCGCGCCGCCGACCGTGTGGCGCATGCTCATCAAGGTCGATCTTTCCGGCGGGCCCGGCGCGCTGCGCGAGGTGCTGTCGGCCGGTGAACCCCTCAATCCGGAGGTCATCGACCAGGTCCGCGCCCACTGGGGCCTGACCCTGCGCGACGGGTTCGGCCAAACCGAGACGACCGCCCAGGTCGGCAACTCACCTGGCGCCGCTGTCAAGCCGGGGTCGATGGGCCGTCCGCTGCCGGGCGTGCCCACGGTCCTGGTCGACCCGGTGAGCGGCCAGCGCTCCAGCACTGAGGGAGAGCTGTGCCTCGATCTGGCCGCGCACCCGCTCGCGCTAATGACCAGTTACCGTGGCGGCCCCGAACGCAACGCGGAAGTACTGGCCGGCGGCTACTACCACACCGGTGACGTCGCATCCCTCGACGAGGACGGCTACCTCACCTACATCGGCCGTACCGACGACGTGTTCAAGGCCTCGGACTACAAGGTGTCCCCCTTCGAACTGGAAAGCGTCCTCGTCGAACACCCGGCTGTGCTTGAGGCAGCCGTCGTGCCCGCACCCGACGAGGTACGCCTGGCCGTGCCGAAGGCCTACATCGCACTTGCTCCGGGATGGGAGCCGAACCGCGAGACAGCGGAGGCGATCCTCCGTCACGCCCGCGAAAACCTTGCCCCCTACCTGCGCGTCCGGCGGCTGGAGTTCTACGACCTACCNAAAACGATCNCCGGCAAGANCCGGCGCGTCGAGCTGCGCAGCAGGGAGAGCGAAGCCGCGGGCACCCGCCTCAGCATGGAGTACCGCGACACCGACTTTCCCAGGCTGACCAGCCGTAAGGCCGACTGATCGACCAGACACCACGGGCCGTGGATGGGGCGCGCTGGAGTGCGTGCCCCGTTCCGGGGGTCGTCCAGTTCGGCAGCGGTGAGCCCGGTGGCGCTCAGGCGACTCGGTTATGAGGGGCGAATGAGGGCGCCCGCAAGCATGACCTGGGCTTCCGATATCTGGTCAGATCGGTCAGAGGAGCTCCGCGGTGTCGGTTCCGCGTCTGCCGGACTGCCACATGATGGCCAGCTCGGTGCGTGACCGCACGCCGCACTTGGCGAGCACATGGGTGATGTGACGTTTGACGGTCCACTCCGAGATCCCGAGCTCCCGAGCGATCAATCTGTTGGGCCATCCATCGGCAACGTAGCGGGCGATTTCGTGCTCGCGGATCGACAAGACTATTCCCGCCGGCGCGACCTGATGTTCGAGATGGCTGCGCAGCAGGTACGACAACGTCGGCCGAAGTCCCCGCAGGAGTTCGTGATCTCTGCGATCGAAGGTGCGCCCGCCCGTCGCAACGACTCCGATGTAACCGTGAACGGGCAGCGAGGTATCCAGCCAGACGAGGATCTTGTCGCTGATGTCGTTTTGCGGCAAGAAATCCTCGAGGAATTCTCCGCATCTGTCGTTGCCGAGGGCCATCTCTGCCAGTTGCGGGAGCACGGCCTGGCCGTATTCCTGCATCAGTTGACGAGCGAACTTGTGCGCGAAGACATCTCGACCGGCATACCTGTCCAGGTAGCGTGCCATGAGCTCGGGAAGGATGCCACGAGTGCGGGGCTCGCTCAATTCCAGCTGCAATGACGGGTGGCGGCCGAGGGAGAAGGTGAGGTGCTCGTAGCCAAGGTGCGCCGAGAACGCGTCGAGGACGACGCTANGGAAGGACGGTGACTCGGTCGCACCGACACAGTCGTTGATCACCGCGAGAGTGCGGCGGTAGTCCGCAGCTTCCAGCTCCACGACGGCCTCCAGCAAACATGCGTCCAGCGCGACGTTACCCGCCCGGAGAGACGCCACTTCCGAACGAATCACCATATCACTCGCCGCCAAGATTTTCAATGCCACCTAAGTGGCATTGAGGCGGACCTTCACGACAATCATTGTAGTGGTGTCGGTCACATTCTAGTCCAAGGTGAAATCCATGAAAGAGCATATCGTTACCGGGGCTGCGGGGGCACGACTACGAGTCCTCGAGCACAGCCCGGAAAAGGCGCCCACCGTCGTGCTGGTCCACGGCCTGTCGCTGAACGCGGGCGTGTGGGACCCGCTCGTTGCGCGGATCCAGAATTCGTTCCGCATCCTGGCGCCCGACCTTCGTGGGCACGGCCGCTCGGATGTACCCGAGGACGACACCTACGCGCTCAGCCGCACGTGGGCCGAGGACCTCGCGGCGGTTATCTCGCTCGCCGGACCGGGGCCGGTGGTTCTGGTGGCGTGGTCCTACGGCGGTCTGGTGGCTACCGACTTTCTACGCACCTACGGACAGTCCGGTCTGTCCGGACTGGTGTTGGTGTCCCCGTTGCGCAAGATCGGTAGCGCGGACGCCCTGGCGCTGTTGGGACCGGACTTTCTCGCGACAGCCGGTGGACTGACCTCGACCGACCTCGGCGAGGCGGTTCCCGCGGCGGGCGCGTTCGTCGATCTACTGCGCGCCGGGGACTGGGATCAGGCCACCCGCGAACGACTGCTCGGCGCCGTCCTCGCGGTACCGCCGCGGGTACGGGCCACGATCCTCGGGCGCGTCGACGACGGCGATGAGGCGCTCGCCGAACTGACCATCCCCACCCGGATCATCTACGGCAGCGACGACACCGTCATCATCCCGGCCGCCTTCGCCGAGTTGGACACCATCATTGCCGCGGCGACCGTGACCGCGTACCCCGGCGTGGGNCACATACCGTTCGTGGAGAACCCCACACGCTTCGACACCGAACTCACCGAGTTCGTCGGCACCCTTTCATCTGCCACTGCTGCCGTGCGCTGACCGCAGCATCCACCCGATTATTCGGCATGGNGACGGACGCCGTGCCGTACCGAAGCTGGGCGAAGATAAGGGCCCACCGGTGAACGCGGGTCCGCATTCTGAAGAACGGCATTTATTCGACCGGTTCCGCACCTGCCCGCACCCGGTCGACGCTTTCACTCAGGACGTCTTCGTGGCCGTCTTCATGGTCTTCTTCGTGGGTCTTCTTCGCACTGGAGACGGACGGCCGTTAGAAACCAAGATGGAAAAGTAAACACCAATCAGAAAGGAAATCAATACCATGATCACTATTACCGTCGAGGAGCGGATTGCTCTGCAACGTGCGACCATCGAGGAGCACATTCGCCAGGAGAACGCCAAGGAGTGGGAGAAGGTCTACGACACCTTCGTGCGTGACGAGCGTTCCTTCTACGATGTCGTCCCCATGAGCACCCATTACGAAGGCATCCGGGGCGTGCAAGACTTCTACGAGGCGCTCACTGTCGCCTTACCAGACTTCGTCATCACCGTCACCGGAGAATACGACCTCCCCGGCTATTCCTGGCGAGAGGTGACTGTCACCGGAACGCATCGGAGCGAGTTCGCCGGTATCACTCCACAGAACCATGTGGTTCGCTTCGAAATCGCCGCACTCTACCTCTTCAGCGACGACAACCCCGGCAAGCTCATCGCCGAACGCGCGTACTGGGACAACGACTCGATCTTCCGCCAGATGAAGGGGGAGGCCGACGCCCCCCGCGGCGGAGTTGGCCTGACCGACCGCGAACCCATCCGCGCAACCATCGCATAACCCACATCCATGGACAGGGCGCGCCGTCGTAACGGGCGGCGGCGTTGCCCTGTCCTGCACAGGCAGGGAAGGCCGCCGNGGACAACAAAACGCGCAGGCGCGCCCTGGCGGCTGACCACCTACCGGCCGGGCGAGATCTCGCATATCCACAGTGTCATGGACGGCGAGGCGCGCGGGCTACGGTTTCCGGGCGATTCCGCCATACATGTACACGTGGGCATCGTCCAGCGCAGCCGCCTCCTCGTCGGGATGCCAGTGGTGGACGAGCACTACTCCGGGGTCAAGCAGTTCCAGCCCGTCAAAGAAACGCTCGACCGTGCTTTTATCGCGCGCGATCAGCGGAATGCCGTCGGCGTTGTATGCGGCCTCCCCGGCGCGAGCTTCCTCGGGCGCGCTGTCGGCCGTGGCGGTCGACAGCGCCAGGATGCTCCCCGCCGGCAGCGGGCGCATGAGCCGGTCGATGATATCCTGAACGATCGCGTCATCAGTGATGAACTGCACGATCGCGATCAGACTGACCGCCATAGGCCGGCCCAGGTCGAGAGTTTCCCGCAGTTGCTCGGGCTCCAGGATCCCCTCCGGGTTGCGGAAGTCGGCGTCGAGATAGGCGGCCCGGCCCTCGGGGGTACTGGCGAGCAGTGCTCGGGCGTGCACCAACACGATGGGTACCACCCCTGGGCTGCACATGGCGTCCGGCATCCGGTCCTAGCGCTCTTATGCGTGCCAGTGGAGATCGCTTCGTCCTGGTGCGTGGAAGTCAGCCGAGGGTCGTAGGCAGAAGCTCAAAGGCGCCGCAGTGGCTGGGAACGACGATCTGGAAGTCCTTGCGGTCGACCGTCGCGACCTTGGGTGTGCCCAGGCGTTCCGCTGTAGCGACTACCGCGGCGTCGACTGCGTCGAGCGGAAGATCGGCATAGCGCCGCACCAGTTGGGCAGCGCGGTCGAGGTCCGCGGCTGTCGGCGCCTCCACGTCAAGCTCTCCGGCCGCCAGTGACTCCAAGAACGTGGCGGCCAGTTGCGGCGTTCCGTGCCCCCGGCGCGCAAGCAGGTAACAAACCTCGGTGATGACCATCGCGGGAACTACCAGGGGCTCGGCGGCCGCCACGAGGAGGTGGGCACACGATTCATGGAACTTGTCCCGCTTGTTGATGGCAGCGACGAGTACACCGGTGTCGATAACTATCACCGGTCTGGCTCGCCTAGCTCCTCGTGAAGGATTCGAGATGAACGTTCAGCCAGATCGCGTTCACCATCCATGATCCCGATGAACGACAAGCGGCGCCCCGGTGTGGCTGCGCTGTCGTCAACCTGCCGTGCTGACTCCGTGGCCGGACGCGGGCCGAGCATGCCACCCAAGATCACATAGAGCGCCTCCACCTGGGTAGGCGCAAGCCGATCCACCATCCGGTGCACATCGGCCACATGCGGCGCGGTTGTCATGGTGCCAGCGTAGCCCGCTCGGACGGGGCGGTAGCGCGTCGTCGGGACGGATGCGCCGTCCCTGCCGACGCGTCGGGACGTTCCTGCGGGCGTTGCTGTGGGGTCATGCCCGTCCGCTCGAGAAGGTCGCCCGAGCGGTGACCGCCGCGCTGCCGCGCCACGCGCCGGTGCTGTTCCGCCTCGTCGACGAGGCTCTGGCAGTGCGGTGGCCGGCGCACTGCGTCCGAGCCGCGCGACGTGTGCAACTCGGGTACGGACCAAAGGCCGGGCCCGGCTACCTAAAGATGCTGGTGAGACGCCCGAATCTACGCCGATACGATCGGTACCACCCCCGGATTGCACATGCAACCCGGGGGTGGCCGTCTTGCTATCTATGCGCTGGTACGTGGACGGCGGCGCTTCCTACCTGGGAGGCGGGGTGGGGGTGGCCGTCGGACAAGTACGCCCGCGATGAGAGTGGTGGCCGCTTTCGGGACGGGTGGGGCCTCGGCGAGGGTCTCGGTCAGCCAGCGTGCCACCGCATCGGCGTCCGATTCGGCATTGTGGGCGTTCTGCACCGTGGCCGGAAGGCGGGCTGTCGGTCCGTCGCTGTCCGGCACCGCTGTGGCGCCGTTCCCGCCCGTATCCTCTGTGTCGGCCCGCGCCGTCCCGTCCCCTGTTTGCGGTGGATCGTCGCACGAATCGGCGGGTGCAGGACGGTGGACGCGGGACGGGCGGACGCGGGACGGATCGACCACGGCACCTCACAGAACCGGCGGCGGAAATGCGGCAAATAAAAGCTAACCGGACTATCCGATACCGCCAACAGGGCGCGTTCCGTCGATCGCTTCCGCCAGCTCCCACGATTAGATATGATGCCAATTGCGGCATGATTCCTGGCTCGCTTGGGCGGGTGTCAGATACCGGCCGACCTGCATCGATGCGCCACCTCGGACCTACCCGCTAGACAGGTAGGCGGATGGGCGGTCCGGTAGGTAAACGGACGGGCGGCCCGTAAAAGAACAGGCGTTTCGGTCATTTCCCCGCAAAATAGGCAATGATATGTGACGTAGATCACGCAAAACCCAGGGTGTCGGTGGTAGCCCGATCCTTCCATCGGACGAGGTTGCAGCGCGGAAAGGCGGGGGGCCGTACCCCTGGGCGGGGCCGGACGACCCGAGGGAGCCTTGCGTGGGTGGTCTTGTGGTCAGCCCCCGCCGGTGCTCAGGGCGGGGATGGAGATGACGGTGACCTGGGTGGTGGAGACGGTGGTGAGGCCGTTGAATGCGCCGGTCTGGCCGGCGCCGGTCCAGGTGACGTTCCAGGTGACGGTGGCGGTCACGGGGAACACGCCGCCGGGCTGGTCGTCGGAGACGGTCTGGTAGGTGTGGCCGCAGTCCGGTGAGGACGCTTTCGGGTCGATGTCGGGCCGGTAGGGGGTACCGGGGCCGGTGCAGCGGACCTGGGCGCCGTCACCCATCGCCCAGACGACCTCGGCGGGGGTGGCGACGGCGGTCACCGACACGCCGCCGGCGGCAGCCGTGGCGGAGACGGGATGCCAGCCTGCGGGGTCGAGCCACATCCAGGTGGGGAGACGAATGAGCTGCCGGCCGGTCGGGCTGAGTGCGATCGTCGGGCCTTGGAGACGGAGCTGGTTGCGGGCCTGTTCGGCGAGGGCCGCCGGGTCGGGGGCGGCAGCCGCCGGACCGGCCTGTCCGTCCGGTATCCAGACCGGGGGCCGGTAGAGCGCGTCGCGCCACCCGTCGTTCTGGCACTGGTAGACGTACCAGGCCCCGGACTGCCCGTCCGGGCCGGTCGCGGCGGGCAGCACGCCCAGCGACCCCGGCCGGTGAACCGCGGCCACGACGTGCGGTCCGCCGTCGCGCGGGATGGAGCGGAACGCAACTGGCCGGCCGTTCTGCCCGGCAGCGAGTTCACATCCCGGGTAGGGGTGCTGGTCGCAGTCCGCGGAGGTGAAGATGTCGGCGTAGGCGGGCGTTGCGACCGCGAGGACGCCCAGCAGGCAGACGGCGGCAGGGACGACGCGCTTCAGCATGACCCGAGTCCCTGCACGGCGAACCGGGTGACCTTCCACGACCCGTCCTCGTGCAGGCGGACTTCGGAGGTGATCGCCCGCCGGCCGCCGGGTTCGTCGGTGAACGCCGGCCCCGCCGTGCGGGGCGCAGTTGCATTGCGGGGAAGCTGGGCATGCCGGCGGCCGGGGCGGTTGCCGGTCAGAGGGCGGCGGCGAGTTCGGTGAACGCGGCTGCCAGCCGTAGGNGCGGGNTGCTGTCGATCCCGAGTTCGTAGTGGCCGCGGCGGATGTTCTGCACCAAGGGTGCGACGACGAGGTCGCACAGAGTGAGTGAGACCAGTGATGGAGGGCCGGTGGTCGGTACTGAGTCTCCGGGCTAGTGCTCGGGAGCCCGTCCCCGCCCTGGCACGCGCGCCGCATGCAGTCCATGCGCTGGGTGTGAAGCCCGGGGAAAAGCCCAAGAACCGATGTCCATCCGTCGGGAACAGGCGAGGGGAAGGCCGGAAGGGTGAATAAGGTGAACCCTNGATGGAAGCCTCGTAATCAGAAGCGCCGGAGATGGAATGCAAGACCGGCGTCCAGGGCCTGCCGCTGGGAGGCGGCGATGGCGGCTGGGGTTCTTTCCTCTGGCCGTATGAGCACCATGGCCCCGGGGTAGAGAGGGCACCCCGTCCCGGCTGTATCTCACATGTGCGGAACGCGGAAACCCCGTCGAGGTCCGGAGAGCTGACCGGCTTCGGTAAGCCGACCGTAAGGGGGGCTTAATGCCACGGCGGGAAAGGATGGCTCAGGAAGCGAACGGCGGCAGCCGAAAGGCGACAGGAAGGCGGGTGCAGATGGCGGGACCTTCAACCGGCCGCGCCCGTATAACTGGCCGTATACCAGGCCTGACCCGTGCCTGGGCCCGAAAGGGAGCTGACGTGAGCCAGGTGGCCCTTTGGACACACCGATGACAAGGAACCGCCCGAGTCCGAGGGGCACGTTGGGCGCTTCGGTGAAGGACACGACCAGCACCGCCGTGGTGGCGGTATCGACCGTGCCCGAAGCTGGGGTGAACGGACCCGAGGACCTGCCGGACTGGGACGCCATCGACTGGTCGTCGCAGGACAGGCAGGTAGCGCGGCTACGGCAGAGGATCTTCAAGGCAACGCAGGCGGGCGACATCAAGCGCGCCCGAAATCTACAGAAACTGATGTTGCGCAGCCGTGCCAACACGTTGGTCAGCGTGCGGCAGGTAAGCCAGCGCAACTCCGGCCGAAAGACGCCGGGAGTGGACGGCGAGGTCGCTATGACCTCTCGGCAGCGGGTCTCGTTGGCCCAGTGGCTGCAACGACGTGGATCGGGCACGGTCCCACTCCCCGTCCGACGGGTGCACGTCCCCAAGAAAAACGGAAAAAGCAGACCACTCGGTATACCCGTCATCGTGGACCGCGCCCAGCAGAACCGGGTCAAGAACGCGTTGGAACCCGAGTGGGAAGCCCGGCTGGATGCCAGCCAGTATGGCTTCCGGCCCGGACGAGGCTGCCATGACGCGATCGAGAAGATCTTCTCCCTGCTGGGAAAGAAAGGAGCGAAACGCGGGTGGATCCTCGACGCGGACATCCAGACCGCGTTCGACAGAATCGACCATAACCATTTACTCGGCCGCCTTGCTGGCTTCCCTGCGCGGGAACAGATAGCGGGGTGGTTGCGGGCGGGGGTGGTCGACAACAACCGGTACGCCCCGACCTCGGAGGGAACTCCCCAGGGCGGGGTCATTTCACCGCTGCTCCTCAATATAACGTTGCAGGGCATAGAGGAAGCCGCCGGGGTCAGATACCGGAAGAACGGAGAACTTGCCCGGGACTGCCCCGCCGCCGTCGTCTACGCCGATGACCTGGTCGTGCTGTGCCACAGCCAGGAACAGGCCGAAACGGCACGGGAGCGCCTTGCTGTCTGGCTGGCTCCGAAGGGTCTGTGTCTCAACGACGCAAAGACCCGGATCGCCACCGACACCGAGGGGTTCGACTTTCTCTCATTCAACGTCCGCCGTTACCCGACGAAGGACGGCCCGAAACTGCTCATAAAACCCAGCGGGGAGGCGCTGATCAGGATACGGCGGCGGATGAAGGCCGAACTGCGGGCGCTACGGGGACAGCCCGCCTCGGCCGTGATAGGCAAGCTTAACCCCATCATCAGAGGGCAGGCGGCCTACTACCGGACAGGGGTGGCGAAGAAAGCGTTCAGCGATCTGGACCGGGTTCTCTGGGTGCAACTCGACCAGTGGGCGCGGGGTGCCCACCCCAACAAAGGCCGACAGTGGATCATAAAGCGCTACTGGGGCCCGTTCAACAAGTTCAGGAACGACCAGTGGGTATTCGGAGATCACAAGACCGGCGCCTACCTGCACAAATACGCCTGGACTCCGATCACCCGGCACGTCATGGTCGCGGGCCGGTCGTCTCCGGACGACCCGGCCCTTGCCGATTACTGGGCCGACCGACGTCGACGGCAGACCCGTCACGGCCCACCTTTGGCATCGTCCGTCCAACACGCCTTACGCGCACAGGGCGGCAGGTGCCCGGGCTGCGGCCACAGTCTGCTGTTCACCGACCGCACACCCGACCTCCCCGGACAATGGGAGAACTGGTTCCGCACGCTCCGCACGGCGATCAAACGAAAGCACATCGTCACAGGAAACGCGGACGGCCGGGCTGGACACCACACAAGCACGACCCGAACCATGCACGTGGGGATATATATGCACGCTGACTGCGCCCGCCGCCACCCCGGCAGTGGACACGGTTGACACGGACAGCAACTGCAGAGACTGCAAACCAAAGCGGGCTGCTTGAGCCGTGTGCGTCGGAAGGCGCACGCACGGTTCTGAGGGGACGGGGACGCAGCAATGCGCCCCCGTTACCCGGCCGTGTCCGGCACCGACGGTTTGGACCGAACGCAGCCGTTTCAGTCCGCGCATCGGCCGGAGCCGTGCTTTCAACCGGCCGTGATCGGCTTCGATCCGGTTGTTCTCCCGGGCCGCGTCGACGTGGCAGGCTTCGGGGAGCAGCTCGTCGAGAATCCGCGGGTAGACCGCGGCCTTGTCGGTGGTGACCTCGACCGGCCGGCGACCTTGAGTAAGCGCCCGGACGAAGAATCGCCGGGCAGCGGCCTGGCCACGGCGGGNGCTGGCCAGGACGTCGATGACCTGCCCGTGCTGGTCAACCGCCCGGTACAGATAGGTCCACCGGCCGGCGACCTTGACGTAGGTCTCGTCGACGAACCATCTGTCCCCGGGTCGGTGCCGACACGGCCGGGCCGCTTCGGCCAGCAAGGGCGTAAAGCGCTGCACCCACCGGTAGACAGTCACGTGATCAACCAGGAGGCCGCGCTCGGCGAGCAGCTCCTCGACATCCCGGTAGGACAGGGCGTACCGCAGGTACCAGCGGACAGCGAGGACGATCACCTCCGGTGGGAACCGGAACCCCGCGAACTCCGACGTCGGAACCGGCGGACAGACACGACGTCGACGCATCACTCGATCATGGCCGATCAGAGGCCGCGATGTCGGACTCTGCGGATGCAACAGAGCCATCGTGAGCCCACACGACTTCACGCATTAAAGATCAGTAAGACCCCAGCGGTGGACCCACCCGAACATCGCGACACGAAAAGAAACCAGCCGGAAACAATGTGATCTACATCACGAACACTGGCCGCGATCAGTATCGCGACCACGAACAACCCCAACAGATGGCAGCATCGCCCCGATCGAAGGGTGCCGAACCATGTGCCAGAGGCGCGCGACCTGCACGAATCTCCTATGGAGGGAACGAGGGCCGGGCGCGGGAGACCTCCCGGCGGCGGATCGCCGCCGCCAGGAGCACGTGATGACCTAGCTAACCAGCAAACAACGACGCGGCTCCATTCTCGCTGGTCAACCACGATTTCTAGCCACATACTTGCTTCGCGTGCGCCGCGATGCTAAGAGCGGGTGGGCTGCCGTTCAGCTCATTGACATCGAACGTTCAGGACTGCTACAGTTCCTTTATTAATCCCTGGGCGGTGGGAACAAGCATGCCGAGTTGCGAAAGCCAATTTGACCTACCCTCCTATCTGCGCTCGAAGCAAGTCCTGGTCGACAGCGAAGTTGATCGGGCGGTGACCCGCTTCTATCCAGAGCGCCTCTTCGACTCCATGCGTTATTCGCTGATGATCGCCGGAAAAAGATTACGACCAGCGCTATGCCTTGCTGGTTGCGAGATTACGGGCGGAAAAGTTCAAACGGCATTACCGACAGCGTGCGCCTTGGAAATGCTACACACCGCGACCCTCATTCACGACGACCTGCCTGTGATCGACAACGACGATCTGCGGCGTGGAAGGACGGCAAATCACAAGATCTTCGGGGCGGACATCGCCCTACTCACCGGAGACGCGCTCCTGGTGCATTCTCTGGAATACATCCTGATCAACACGCCGGACGTTCCGGTGGAACGTCTGCTGCGCGTCAGCAAACATTCAGCCCGGGCCGCGTGGGTGTCGTTTGATGGCATGACGTGATGCCGGTCGGCGCGGGTGCGCCTCCGGTCGGTGGTGTTGTCGGGTGGGGGTTGTGTTTCAGGCCGGGGTGGCGGGCGGCCAGTCGGGGATCCAGGCCCGGCCGGTGACGACCTCGCGCAGGGTCGTCATGACGTCGCGGCCGTGCTTCGCGGCGGTGCGCAGGTAGCCGAGGATCGTGTACCGGTCCTGGGTGACCGTGTCGCTGGTCAGCCGCCCGGAGATGTTCTGCTGCAGCTTCGCGGGGCGTAGTTCGCGTTCGGCGTCGTTCGAGGTCGCCGGGATGGCCGGGTCGGTGAGGAACCGCAGCACGTCGGCCTGCCGGGTGCTGAGGAACTCCACGAGCAGGCGGGCGGGGCGCTCGCCGGGGCGGGTGCCGTGCGAGGTCGTGGCGGACATCCCGACCTTCATGCCGTCGCGGAACAGGGCAAGCAGGTCCTCGACGCTGGTCGGCGCCGGTCGGGCCGGGGGTGTGCAGTAGCGGCAGTGCGCCGGGTTGTGGCACGCGACGCGGCCGGCGGCGAGGTCGGCGGCGTGGCGGGTGAGGTTCGTGTGGTGGATCAGACCGCGCAGCGCGTCGGCGGTCTGCGCGGGCCAGTGCTGGTCGGGGTAGGTCTCGGCTGCGGCGGTCAGGTCCCTGAGGAGGTGCTGGGCGCAGAGCTGGTGGACCAAGCCGAGGAAGGCCGGGGCGTCGGGATCGTGCGCGCCGTCGTCGCCGGTCCCGTCGGTGAGCGGGTCACCGACGGTGGGGTTGAAGAAGCCGTGGTCGTAGAGGTGGTAGCGGTCGTGGACGACGGTCGCGCCGGCGGCGGCGAGCTCGCCGAGCACAGAGGCCTGAAACGTCGCCAGGTCGCGGTCGCCGAGCAGGAAGTGGGTGTACAGCTCGGTGCAGGCGACCAGCAGGTGGCGCCTGGCGTCCTTGCNGCCGGGCCGTGGCAGCCGCGGGCCGACCCTGATCGGGGTCTCGTCCATCACGACGACCGCGCACAGGGNGATCAGCGCCCGGATCCGCTGGTGCGCCGCCGTGAGCGCGGCCGCGACGGCGCTCAGCAGGCCATGCACGAACCCGGTCGACGGCGCGGCGCCGGTCAGCGAGGCCAGCAGGTCCACGCATCGTCCGACCGGCAGGNGGTGGACGACCATCAGGTAGACGCACCAGGCCCGCAGGTTCGGCCCGTAGCCGATCGGCCCGCGGTGAGCGCCGTCCGGGCGGGTGGCCTGGTGGACCTTCCCGCAGGCGCATGCCAGCACGTGCCGGTCGTACTGGGTCACCCGGGCCGTGACCAGCGGGATCTCGACCTGCTGGTAGGAGTCCACGACGCCGAGGTCCCGGGCCGTGCCCCGTCCCAGGGCCGTGGCCAGGTCGTTCCCGCACCCACACCGGCCCTCCGGGAACCGGTCGACCTGCTCGTCGGGGTCCTCGACCCGGGCCAGGTGCGTGCCCGACGCGCCGGGCTGCCCCCCACGCCGACGCTGCTGCCCACCGCCGGTACGGGTCTTCCTCGGGGCCGGCGCGGGCCTCCCGGGCTGGTCGTCCTTCGACGACGGGAACGAGGAGTTGCCGCTGTTCCGCGACATCAGGTGCNCCAGCCGGTCGAGCCGGGCCGCGAGGTCCTCGTTGACCGCGGCGAGCTTCTCGTTCACCGCGACCAGCCGCTCGTTCTCGGCCCGCAACGCCGTGTTCTCCTCCGCCAGACGGGCAACCAGCACCCAGACCAGCCACGGCACAGCCGCCGACGCGGCGGGCGCTGGCCNGTCGTGGGANGGGCCGTCCGGTGTGGGCACACCACGGATCTAACGGGCCGCAACCCCACGCCACGCAGCGACAGGGCCATCACTCACCCAATCCGTCTGACAACCCGCCAGCCCCGGCAGACCGTCACCGACAGCCACAACAAACCCATGATCGTCACGCCGCGCGAACCGGCTGAAGGTTTAC
>NZ_JPHT01000017.1:0-99024 GCF_000733325.1 Frankia sp. Allo2 | reverse complement strand
GGGTGCCGCTGTTCCCGAGGGTGCCGCTGTTCCCGAGGGTGCCGCTGTTCCCGAGGGTGCCGCTGTTCCCGAGGGTGCCGCCGCCGCCCGGTCTGCCGGTCCCCGTCGCGGCGGACCAGCCCACGGGTGACACCGCACGGGTCGTCATGCGGCGGGGTACACGGCTCGCACTCGGCCTCGATGGTCGCGTGAGTGATGCCGTGCCGCGCGGCGAGCATCGCCTTGATCGCATCGGACACCGATCGGGCCTGCGCCAGGCTGGGATGGCCCCCGTCGCCGTGGGCACTGTCGAGATGGCCGAGCTCCAGATGCACCGACGCGGCGAGGAGTCGGTCGGACAGGCTCCAGACGTGCAGGTCATGCACGTCGAGGACATGAGGGTCGCGCAGGATGTCGGCACGCACCGCCGCGACGTCCAGGCTCGCCGGGGTTGCCTCCAGCAGCACCCGTGAGGCACTCGCCAGCAGCCGCGCCCCCTGGACGGCGATGAGCAGCGCGATCACCAGCGAGACCAGCGGATCCAGCCAGTACCAGCCACCGACCAGCCAGATGGCCCCGCCGGCGGCGGCGACCGCCAACGATACCGCGGCGTCCCCGGCGAGGTGCAGCACCGCGGCCCGGGTGTTGAGATCACCATCGCCGCCGTGGACCACCCACGCGCTGACCCCGTTGACAACGGCGGCGGCCAACGCGACGGCGACCACCACTCCCCCATCCACGAAACCGGTCGAACCGAGGCGCCGCAGGGACTCCACCGCCAGCAGCGCCGTCACGACCAGCACGGCGGCGGCGTTGGCCTGCGCGGCAAGCACCGGCCAACGCACCCCGCCGAAGGTGCGGCTCGCCGACGGCGGCCGCCGGGACAGTGCCACCGCGACGAGCGCGAGCACCACGCCGGCAGTGTCGGTCAGGTTGTGCCCGGCGTCGGCGAGCAGACCGACCGAACCGACCGCGAGCCCCGCCGCCGCCTGCCCGATCACGATGGCGATGTTCAATGCGGTCGCCAGCAGCAGCCGGCGCCGTTGGCCGGCACTCCCGGGCGTCTCGGAAACACCATGACCATGACCATGACCATGACCGTGGCTGTGGCCGTGACCGTGGCCGTGGCCGTGATCCCGGCCACGACGATCATCGTGGCCGGCGCCCTGGTCACCGAAGGTGCCGGTGCTGGTCATGCGTCGCACGCACCGGCCAGGGCGGCACGGTCGGCGGCGCCCCCGGAGCCGACGTCATCAGCACCACCGGCCTCGCCAAAGACCCCACCGCGGGCCCCGCCGAGGCTCCCCGGCGCGGCAGCCGCGACGGGGGCGGTGACGTTCGGGTGGATGTGGTCGGTGTCGACGGCCAGGACGACGCCGAGAAGATCGTCCAGGGCATGGCGGAGCTTGTCATCGGCGAGCTCGTAGCGCTGCCGGCGACCCTCCGGCGTGGCGACGACCAATCCGCAGCCACGCAGACAGGCCAGATGATTGGACAGATTCGTGCGCCCCACCCCGAGGATCTCCGCAAGATCCGAGGGGTAGGCCGCGCCCTCCCGCAGTACCAGCAGCAATCTGGCCCGCGTCGGGTCGGACAGCGCGTGCCCGAATCGGGCGAGCACCTCGGCATGCGAGGCAACCTTCACCATGCTTCAACGGTACAGCCGGTCCTGACGTCAGCCAACGCTGAACGGAACCGGCTACCGCCCCGTCGGACGGCGACAGGAATCCGTCGCGCCACCGACCTCCCGGGCCGAGTGCGCGAACTTCTCCGGGTACGTGTGCTTCGGTCGGCGAATTTGGGGGACCTGAGGATGGTCTGCGGGCCTGGACCGTGCCCTGCTCCCCATAACGTGGCCGCCGCGCGATCAGGCGGACCCCTGTGTCCGAGACCCGGGCCAAGTCGGCGCGACGGTCAGGCGTCGAAGAGAGCGCTGACGGACTCGCCGTTGTGGATGCGGCGGATGGCCTCGGCGAGCGCCGGGGCGACCGTGAGAATCTTCAGCTTCGGCACTCGGTCCCCCGCCGGAATTGGCACCGTGTTCGTGCACACGATCTCGGCGACCTCGGGCTGGTCGCCGATGCGCTTAAGCGCACCCGCCGCAAACAGCCCGTGCGTACACGCCACCCGCACCGACCGCACGTTCAGCTCACGCAGCCGCTCAAGCAGCTCGAGCACGGTGCTACCCTTGGCGATCTCGTCGTCGAGCACGATGACGTCCCGGCCAGCCACGTCACCGATGACCGTGCTGATGCTGACCCGGTCGTCGGCGAAACGCTGCTTGGCCCCCGCCGCCACCCGCACCCCGAGCATCCGGGCGAACGCCGCCGCCTCCTTGGCGTTGCCGAGGTCCGGGGAGACCACCGTCGTGTTCGACAGCTCGTAGTGACGGAAGTGCGCGGCAAGTTCCCGCAACGCATGCAGATGATCCACCGGCACGCTGAAGAAACCATGGACCTGCGGCGAGTGCAGGGTCATGGCGAGGACGCGGTTCGCNCCCGCGGTGACGAGCAGGTCCGCGACCAGCCGCCCGCCGATCGAGATCCGCGGCGCGTCCTTCTTGTCCGAGCGGGCATAGGCATAGTGCGGCAGCACGACCGTCGTGCGCGCCGCCGACGCCCCGCGCGCCGCGTCCAGCATCAGCAGCAGCTCGACGAGGTTCTCCTGCACCGGTGCGACCAGCGGCTGGATGAGGAACACGTCGCGTTCCCGGCAGTTCGCGGGAAGCTGGACCTCCAGGCAGTCGTTGGCAAAACGCTGCACCCGCACCCGATGCAGCGGCACGTCAAGGTGTGTGCAGATCTCCTCGGCGAGACTCGGATGGGCACTGCCGCTGAAGACGGCGATGTCTCGCACGAACCGCTCCTCGTTCCCCGGTCTCGGTGTCCCGGGCCTCGGTGTCCCGGGCCTCGGTGTCCCGGGCCTCGGTGTCCCCGGTCGACGTCCGATGGACCCGCCCGTCCCGGATGGTATCGACCAGAGGCCGAGTCATGCCGAGGTCCCTAGCGCCTCCCGGATCGACNCCCGAGTCCCGCCACGCTTCACCGCATTGCCGTACACCCGCCCGGCCAGCCAGACCAGTGCCCCGATCAGCGCGAGCGTCAGCGCCATCGCGACCACCACCTGCCNCCCCGCCACGCTGCCGATCCCGATCACCATCGGCATCAGGACCGGCGCGAACAGCGGAATCATCGCCAGCGCCAGGATGAGGCCGCTGTCCGGCGACCCCGGCAGCACCGAGATGCCCAGCACGTACGGGACAACGATCAGCAAGATCATCGGTGCCGTGACCCCGCCGGCGTCCTCCTGCCGAGACACCAGTGCCCCGGCGGCCGCGAACAGCAGCGCGTACACGGCAAACCCGAGCAGATACCACAGCAGCGCCAGCGCGACCGACCCGATCGCGATCCCGGCCGGAATGTCGAGCTGCCCGGTGGTCAGGCCCAACGACACGCCGACCACCCCGATCAGCGTCAACTGACCGAGAGCCACGGCGCCGATCCCGATGACCTTGCCGGCCATCAGCTGCCACGGACGCACGGTCGCCAGCAGCAGCTCCACCACCCGGCTGCTCTTCTCCTCGATCACCCCCTGCGCCACGGCCGGGCCGAAGATCAGCAGAGACAGGTAGATCAGCCCGCCGGAGAGCAGGCCGAGCAGCAACCGGGCCCCGTCCCGTTCCGAGGCCGGCCGCAGGGCGCTGACCTGGACCGTGGCCGCGGACACGGCTCGCCCCACGACGGCCGGATCACCACCGAGCCCCACGACCTGGCGCTCGAGCGCGACCTGCCGGGCGGCGAGGCTCAACACCGACGTCAGCCGGTCGCCGAGCTCCTTCTTGACGACCACCCGGTAGACGGCGTTCCCCGCCGCGCCAGGGGTCGCAACCACGCGGACGAACGCGTCGACGTCACCGTCGAGCACGGCCCGCTCGCCGACCGCCCGATCCGCCACCGCACGGACCTCGACGTTCTCGCCCAGCGACCGGGCCGCAGCCTCGACCGTCGCCGCCTGCCGGAAGTCGACCGCGGTAAACGCGATCCGGCTCGCCGACGAGCCGCCGGTCAGGGACGTCAGCAGCACCATGGCGCCGATCCCGAGGACGAACAGCCCCGTGGTGATCCGGAAGGCCCGCGACCTGGTCCTGGTCACGATCTCCCGCCGGGCGATCAGCCGGATCACCCGGCCCGACCCCTGCGCCGCGCCATCCAGCCCCCGCACGCTCACGCCGCGTTCTCCGGGAACGCCCCACTCCCCGGCTGCTGCCCAGCCTGCACGACGACGTTACGGAACAGCTCGGTCAACGACGGCCGGCGACGACGGAACTCCCGCACCGGGCCCGTGGCCAGCGCCGCGCGCAGTACCGCCTGGTCGTCGGCGCCCGCGGTGAGGCCCAGCACCGTCCGCGGCCCGTCCCGGTGACGCACGACGACCCCCGGTATCCCGTCGGCCCAGCCCGGCGGCGCCGCCGGCGCGTCCACCACCACCTGCAGATCACCACCCGCGCGCAACTCGTCAACCGAACCGCAGGCGACCATCCGGCCCGCCCGCACGATCCCGACCCGGTCGCACAACCGCTCGACGAGATCGAGCTGATGGCTGGAGAACATCACCGGAACCCCGGCGGCGCGACGCTCCCGCAGCACCTCGCTCATCACGTCGACGGCCACCGGGTCCAATCCGGAGAACGACTCGTCGAGTATCAGGACGACCGGATCGTGCACGAGCGCGGCGGCCAGCTGCACCCGCTGCTGGTTCCCGAGGCTGAGCTTCTGCACCTCGTCGTCCAAGCGGCTGGACACCCCCAGCCGCTCGGTCCACCGCGCCACTGCCCGACGGGCTGCCGCCAGCCCCATTCCGTGCAGTTGCGCGAGGTAGACGAGCTGCTCACCCACCCGCATCCGCGGATACAGACCGCGTTCCTCCGGCATGTAGCCGATCCGGCGGCGGGTGCGTAACGTCAGCGGAACGCCGTCATAACGCACGACCCCGGAATCCGCCGCGAGCACCCCGAGGGCGATACGCATCGTCGTCGTCTTCCCGGCACCGTTGCTGCCGACGAACCCGAACAGCTCGCCGGCCCGCACCTCGAACGTCATCGACTCCAACGCGACGACGTCGCCGTACCGTTTCGACACCCCGTCGATTTCGAGCCGTCCATCGCCCACCTGCACCAGCTTTCCACGGCGTTCCAGGTAACGGTCAACCCCTGCCTCTGCCACCCAGATGCTATTCGCGGTGGTTTTCATGATCAATTTTGCGTGGTGCGACGATGTCAACACCGTTGATTATCAGGATGCGCCGGGGGGGACGAACGGCAGGCCGGCGGGTGTGCCCTCGGCGAGCAGGCGGCGCAGGGCGCCTGTGTCGAGATGGTCGGCGACGAGGTCACCGAGGGCGTCGAGGCGGCGCTGCCGAGCATCGGCGAAGCACGTGAACGCCGGGACGAACGAACGCCCCGCGGCCGTGGCCACGTCGGCGAGATAGGCGCGGCGGAACGCGTCGTTCTCCAGCACCCCGTGCCAGCTCGTGCCGGCGACCGCGCCGACGCGCACCCCGTCCGCGGCGAACGGCGCGCTGTCCGGATGCTCCTCGACGGTCAGCCGCCCGTGCCGGATCTCGTAGCCGGTCAGCGGTCGGCCGGCGGCATCGGTGGCCGCGCGCCGACCGAGCAGCTTCACCGGGTCGAACGTGGTGATGACCGGGAGCAGGCCGAGACCATCGACCTCGCCCGCACCCGATTCGACGTCGTCACGGATGCGACGGCCGAGGATCTGGTAGCCGCCACAGATACCCAGCACCGGACGGGCCGCGGCGGCGCGTTCGGCGAGGGCCGCGGCGAGACCACGGCGACGCAGCCAGCGCAGGTCCTCGACGGTGGAACGGGTGCCCGGCAGGATCACGAGGTCGGCGTCGGCGAGCTCGTCCGGTCGGGTGGCCAGGCGCACCGCGACCCCGGGCTCGACGCGCAACGCGTCGATGTCGGTCACGTTCGACAGCCGGGGCAGCCGGATGACGGCGACCCGCAGCACCTCCCGCCGACCGCCGTGCGAGGCAGGCCGCGCCTCGGGACAGGGCTCGGCGTCGGGACAGGGCTCGGCGTCGGGGAAGGCAGCGAGGTCGAGGGAGTCCTCGACGTCCAGCCACAACCCCGCCTTCCAGGGGACGACGCCGTGCACCGGCCGGCCGGTGAGCCGTTCGATCTGGCGNAGTCCGGGTTCGAGCAGTCGGGCGTCGCCACGGAACCGATTGATCACCCAGCCGGCAACCAACGCCTGGTCGGCCGCATCGAGCAGGGCCAGCGTGCCGAACAGGGCGGCGAAGACCCCGCCCTTGTCGATGTCGCCGACCACGATCACCGGCAGGTTCGCGGCGCGCGCCAGGCCCATGTTGGCGATGTCGGTCGAACGCAGGTTGATCTCCGCCGGAGAACCGGCCCCCTCGCAGATCACCGCGTCGAACCGGCCGCGCAGGTCGTCCAGGCACTCCAGGACAATCGCGGCCAGCCGTTCCTTGTACGGGCGGTAGCCGAGCGCGTCGACCTCGGCGACCGGGCGGCCCAGCACAACGAGCTGGCTGTGCCGCTGGCCCCCCGGTTTGAGCAGCACCGGGTTCATCGCCGCCTCCGGTTCGACACCGGCCGCCGCCGCCTGCATCGCCTGGGCCCGGCCGATCTCCGCACCATCGGCGGTGACCGCCNAGTTCAACGCCATGTTCTGCGCCTTGAACGGGGCGACCCGCACCCCCTCCCGCGCCAGCCACCGGCAGATCCCCGCGGTCAGCACGCTCTTGCCGGCATCCGACGCGGTCCCGGCGACCAGCAGTCCCCCGCTCACCGGCGGCGCTCTCTTCTCCCGGGCCCACCAGAGCCCCCGGAGCCAGCGCGTCCGGATCCGGTACCGAGGCCGAGGCGCGCGGTCAGGGCGGAGGTGACCAGCCGCGCCACCGGAGCCGCCGCCGCCGTCAGCGCGACACAGACCACGCTCACCGCCGCGGACAACCGGGCCGCGGCTGCGACGTCCGCGCCCTGCGGCCGCCGGCCGAACCCGAGCTCCGGCCGGTGCTCGACGCGGTAGGGGTAGCGCAGCTCTCCCCCGAGCCGCAGCCCCAGCGCCCCGGCGAACGCGGCCTCCACCATCCCGGCGTTGGGGCTNGGATGCGACCGGCCGTCCCGGCGCATGACCCAGTACGCGTCGACCGCCGAACCGCCGACGACCGGGGCGCACGCGCAGGTCACCAGCGCGCACATCCGCGCCGGGAGTAGGTTCGCCAGATCGTCGAGGCGCGCCGCCGCCCAGCCGAAGCGTTCGTACCGGGGGCTGTGGTGTCCGATCATCGCGTCAAGGGTGTTGATCGCCCGGTAGGTGACCAGGCCGGGCAGGCCGGCGAGCGCCCCCCACCACAGCGGGGCGACCAGCGCGTCGGAGGTGTTCTCGGCGATGGACTCGATCGCGCCGCGGGCGATCCCGGCGGCGTCCAGCGACGCCGGATCGCGTCCGCACAGCGCCGGGAGCCGTTCCCGGGCCGCGGCGAGATCGTCGGCGCGCAGCTCCTCGCCGAGGCGTCGGCCCTGACGGCGCAGCGAGGCGCCACCGAGGACGGTCCACGTGACCACCGCCGTGAGCGCGACGGCGCGTTCAGCGGCGCGTTCAGCAGCGCGTTCAGCAGCGCGTTCAGCAGCGACGGCGGGCACGGCGACCGCGGCTAGCAGCACCGCGGTGTGCAGCGCTCCGGGCGCCCGGCCGTCCCGGTAGAGCCGGTTCTCCAGCCGGGACGCGGCCCGCCCGAACCCGGCGACCGGATGCAGCCGCGCCGGGTCGGCGAGCAGCCCGTCCAGCACGGCACCGAGGACCAGACCGAACGCGCGCACGGCACGGGAAGGGACCACGGCACGGGAAGGGACCACGGCTCAGACGCTCATCGCGTACGCGACGACCCCGCGACGGACGGCGTCCATCGCCGCCCGGGCGGTCCGGCGCACCCGCGCGCCGTCCGGCGTTCCCGGGTCCGCCTGCACCATCGGAGCGACCTGCGCGATCTGGTCAAGGATGTCGATGAGCTGGCGCATCCACCGAACGAAATCGCCGGCGGTCAGTTCCACGGAACTGTCGGTCAGCACCCGTTCCAACGTGCGGCCCGCGGCCCAGTCGTGCGCGACGGCGACGAATCCGAGCTCGGGCGGGCGCAGGAACGCGAGCCGGTGGGCCTGCTCGGCCTCGGCGAGCCGCTCCGACAGCCGGACCATCTCGGCGAGGCAGTCGCGTAGCGCCGCGCCGCCCGGCAGCGCCGGGACGCCGGCGTCGTCACCGCGCGGCTCGAACACCAGCGTGGACACGGCGGCGGCCAGCGCCGGCGGGGNGAGATCGTCCCAGATGCCGGCGCGCAGGCATTCGGCGACGAGCAGGTCCTGCTCCGAGTAGATGCGCGCGAGCACCCGCCCGGCGGCGGTGACGCGGTCCCCGTCCAGGTAGCCGAGGTCCTCGAGCGCGGCGCGGACCCGGTCGAACGTCTTCGCGACCGTGTTCGTCCGGCCCTCCACCTTCCGTGAGATCGTGGCGGTCTCCTTGACCAGCCGGTTGACCTGCTCGGCGGAGCGCAGGTGCTCCTCGCGGCGCGGACAGTCGTGCACCGGATGGGCGCGCAGGGCCCGGCGCAGCCGGGCGAGCTCGGCGTCGTCCGCCGCGGCCGAACGGACCCTGGCCCGCCGGCCCGGAGGGGCATCGGGGTTGACGTCGGCGGCGCGCAGGGAGGAGGCCAGATCCCGGCGTGACTGCGGCGAGCGCGGGNTGAACGACCGCGGCACCCGGACCCGGCCGAGCGGTTCGACGGCGATCGGGAAGTCGGTCAGGGACAGCCTGCGAACCTGCCTGTCCGCGGTGAGCACCACCGGCCGCGGGCCGTCGGCGGCATTCGCGGCGGCGTCGGCGTCGAGCACGACAGCGAGCCCACTGCGCCGCCCGGCGGGCACCCGCACGATGTCCCCGGTCCGCAGCCGGGCGAGCGCCGCCGCGGATTCGGCCCGCCGGCGCGCCGAACCCTCCCGCGACAGCGCGGCCTCCCGCTCAGCGATCTCCCGGCGCAACCGGTCGTACTCGCCGATGTCACCCTTGTCGCAGCTCAACGCCTCACGCTTCGCGTCGATCGCCTCGGTGTTGCGCTGCACCGCCCGGGCCAGGCCCACCACGGCCCGGTCGGCCTGGAACTGCGCGAACGACGACTCCAGCACGGTGCGTGCCCGCTCCCGCCCGAGCCTGCCGACCAGGTTGACGGCCATGTTGTACGACGGCCGGAACGACGAGCGCAGCGGATAGGTCCGCGTGGAGGCCAGCCCCGCGAGCGCGAGCGGATCCAGCCCCGGCTGCCACAGGACGACCGCGTGGCCCTCCACGTCGATGCCGCGCCGCCCGGCGCGGCCCGTCAGCTGGGTGTACTCCCCCGGGGTGATGTCCACGCGGCTCTCGCCGTTGAACTTCGTCAGCCGCTCCAGCACGACGGTACGGGCGGGCATGTTGATGCCGAGCGCCAGGGTCTCCGTGGCGAAGACCACCCGGACCAGCCCCTGGACGAACAGCTCCTCGACGATCTCCTTGAAGGTTGGCAGCATGCCGGCGTGGTGGGATGCGATGCCGCGTTCCAGCCCCTCCAGCCACGCCCAGTAGCCGAGCACGGCGAGGTCGGTCTCGGGGATCCCGGCGGTGCGTTCCCGGACCAGGGTCCGGATCCGCTGCTGCTCCGCGGGGCCGACGAGCCGCAGACCCGCACGCACGCAGGAGGTGACCGCCGCATCGCAGCCGGCCCGGCTGAACACGAAGACGATCGCCGGGAGCAGGCCGTCGCGGTCGAGCCGTTCGACGACCTCCGGCCGGCCCGGCACCCACGTCCGCCGGCGCGCGCCGGGCGCCGGCCGACCGCGGCCGACCGCGGGNGAGCCCCCCGACAGCGCCCGGCTCTCCTCGCGGGCCAGCCGCAGCAGGTCCGGGTTCACCACTCGTCCACCGACCGCCGTCGGACCACCACGGGCCGCGGGGATGGCTGCCACGGGCGCCTGGCCGGCACCCCCATTGCGGCCACGGTCGCCACCGCGACCACCCTGGGTGGCCCGGCCCCGTTCGCCGTTGCGGTTGCCGCCCCGCCCCCGTCCGCGGTCCCGGTCGCCGCCGCGGTCCCGGTCGCCGATGGTGGCGCGCCGGGTGCCGGCTACCTCGAATCCGGCTTCGACCCCGACGTTCCACCTCGACCGGACGAGATCACCGTCCAGGGTGGCACGAAGTGCCTCGGGTCCGCCCGGCGGCGGGGTGCCGGCAGTGTCCTCGAGGAACAGGTCGTACAGGGTGCGGTCAGCGAGCACATGCTGCCACAGCGGAACGGGACGGTGATCGCTGACGATGACCCGGGTATGGCCGCGCACCGTGACCAGCCACTCGGCGAACTCCTCGGCGTTGCTCACCGTCGCGGACAGGGAGACCAGCCGGACCTGCGCCGGCAGATGGATGATGACCTCCTCCCACACGGCGCCGCGCTGGCGGTCGGCGAGGTAGTGCACCTCGTCCATGACGACATAGCCGAGGTCGTCCAGCCGGCCGTTGTCGACCGGGCCGGCGTAGAGCATGTTGCGCAGGACCTCGGTGGTCATCACCACGATCGGGGCGTCGCCGTTGCGGGAGGTGTCCCCGGTCAGCAGGCCGACCGAGACGGCGCCGTAGCGGGAGACGAGATCGGCGTACTTCTGGTTCGACAGCGCCTTGATCGGCGTCGTGTAGAAGCAACGCGTCCCGGTGCGCAGGGCGAGATGGGCGGCGAACTCGCCGACAACCGTCTTACCCGCTCCCGTCGGGGCCGCGACGAGCACCCCTTCACCGGCAGCCAGCGCCGCGACCGCCTCGAACTGGAACGGGTCGAGTCCGAAGGGGAGGCCAGCGGCGAACTCCACAAGAATCTCGGGCGTGGAGGACACATCAGCCACCCTACGGGACGCGACGGCCGGCAGCCGACCGGTTTATGCCGGTCCCGACCGGCCGGGGAAGAACCTACGAGCGTCAGGTGATGTCGCCGTGGGTGACGTCGGTGCTTGGGGAGACGGGGGCCGTCCCCGCGCCGACGGGTGTTGACGACCCGGTGCCGACCGGGTTCGCCGTGCCGACCGGGTTCGCCGTGCCGACCGGGTTCGCCGTGCCGACCGGGTTCGCCGTGCCGACCGGGTTCGCCGTGCCGGGCGGGTTCGCCGTGCCGGGCGACGTGGCCGTCGCCGCGGGGCCCGCGGAGGCCGCCGGGCGGGGCGGGGCGTCGTCGAAGTCCAGCGGGGAGGTCTCGTCGTCGTCCAGGTCGGCATACGGGGAGGTGTCCCCGCGGCGGGCCACCCGCCGGTCGTTCAGCCAGCCGATGATCAGCGCGACCTCGTAGAGGAGCACCATGGGCAGGCCCAGCGCGAGCATGGTGAACGGGTCCTGGCTGGGGGTGACGACCGCGGCGAACACGAACACCAGGAAGATCTCGGGCCGCCGCCAGGAGCGCAGCTTGGCGGTGCTGACGATCCCGGCCAGATTCAGCATCATGACGAGCAGCGGAACCTCGAACGACAGTCCGAAGATCAGCAGCATCGCCTGGACGTAGCTGAGGTACCGGTTGCCGTCCAGGACGCTGACCAGCCCGTTGCCGCCGAAGCCGAGCAGCAGGCCCAGCCCGGTCGACAACGTCAGGTAGGCGAAGACCGCACCGGTGGCGAACAGGACGAGGGAGACACCGACGAAGGTCAACGACCAGCGCCGCTCATGACGGTGCAGACCAGGGGTGATGAAGGACCAGAGTTGGTACAGCCACACCGGCGAGGAGACCACCACCGCGGCGATCATGGAGATCTTCAGGCGGATAGTGAACGCGTCGAGGATGCCGAAGAAGTACAGGGTGCAGTCGTTCGCCGCCAGGCCGTCCGGGCTGAACCGCTTGCTCGCCGGCAGGTCGCAGTACGGCGCCTTGAGCCAGTCGAAGATGCGCGGCTCGAAGATGAAACAGACGACACCGGCGATCGCGAACGCGAGGAGCGCGATGGCGACGCGGTTGCGCAGCTCACGCAGATGCTCGGTGAGCGGCATGCGACTGTCCTCGACAGTGCGCGTGCGGCGGTAGTTCACCGAGGCGACGAGCCTTCGCGGCGTGGGCAACCCTGGCACGTCGGCGGCTCCTGGTCGAGAGGAAGGAGGAAGGGGCGCCGGCGGACGCCCGACAGGCCGTGGGACCGCCGTGAGGTCAGCCCCGGTCGGCGGCCGACGCGGTGCCGTTCACGGACGCGGTGGCGTTCACGGACGAGGCGGAGACCTGACCGGGCGCGACGGCCTGACCGGGCGCGACGGCCTGCGGCTGGGCCACCGGCGGCTGGGCCTCGATCGGCAACGGGGCCGGCTGCGCCGCGGGCGCGGGCTGGTCATCCTCGCGCAGGCCCTTCGTCTCGGCCTTGAAGATGCGCAGCGAACGACCGAAGGAACGCGCGGCGTCGGGAAGCTTCTTCGACCCGAATAGCACCAGAACGACGAGGGCGATGATGATGATTTCGGTGGTGCCCAGGTTTGGCATGGTCGGCGTCCTCCGATGAGCGCGGTACCGGGCCCGGTCCGACGACCGGTGCGATCGATGCTACGTCCGCCAGCCTAGGAGGGGATAGACGGCGTGCGGGTATCCCGGAGATGACGGATGCGCAACGAAGTCAGCCTGCACGATAGCTCGTAGCACTCGGCGGGCAAAGCGTGTCCACAACGACACCGGAAACCCAAATCATCACCGACCGCTACCTCGTCAACCCGGAAGTCCCAAATTGTGGCGACACAACGTCGTATGGCACGATCGACGTCACGCGACGGTCGCTCCCGTCAGACCACACGGGGACCACGGATCCGGTCGGGCGAGGAGCCGGTCAGGACGTGCGTTCGGCGAGCCGCGCGCTGACCTCGGCGTGGTCGAGCCGCGCCGCGAGCGCCGCGGTGTCCGAGGCCAGGACCGAGACCCGCGCGGACAGCTCCGTCGTGACGGCCCGCACCGCGCGCATCTTCTGCCACACTCGCCACGCACTGAGCGCCAGCAGGGCAAGCGCGCCGACGATGAGGACGAGGTAGAGGAGCGCCCAGAGCATACCGATCACCCTACTCGGCGGTCGGCGTGAGCCCGTAGGCGAGCAGGGCCCGGCGGGCCAAGGCGTGCACCTCCTCGGCGAGCGCCGGCGGCTCGACCACCCGCACGTCGGCCCCGAGGCCGAGGACCAGCCGGTGCAGCCAGAAGGTCTCCCCGGCGTACAGCGTGACCTCGAGCCGTCCACCGGGCAGCTCGCGCATCCCGGTGACCGGGTAGTAGTCGGCCACCCACCGGGCCGGGGACGCCAGCTCCAGCACGACCCGCACGTCCGCCGGGCCGGGCCGGTAGATCCCCTCCCTGGTGTCGCGGGACACCGTGCCCGGCGGCGGAACCGCCGGGGCGTCGAGGATCGTCACCCCGCCCGGCCCGTCGATGCGGTCCAGCCGGAACAGCCGCACCGCCTCCGCCCGGTGGCACCATCCCTCCAGGTACCAGCGGCCGTCCTGGACCAGCACCCGCATCGGGTCGACCTCGCGCTCGGTCAGCTCGTCGCGGGACCACACCAGGTAGCGCAGATGCACCCGCCGGCGGTCCCGCAGCGCCCGCTGCACCACCGCGAGGACCTCGTCGTGGACGTCGAGGGTGACGCGTACCTGGCCGACGGCGGCGGTGCCGGCGGTGCCGACCGCCTCCTCCAGCTTCTCCAGCGCCCGATCCAGGGCCTCGCGGCCGGCGAGGCCGGGCACGTCGGCGAGCGCGCGGGCGGCGACGATCAGGGCGGTCGCCTCGTCGACCGACAGCCGCAGCGGCCGGTCGAGGGTCTGCGGATCGACGATGGTGATCTGATCGCCGGAGTAGCTCAGGTCGATGAGGTCCCCGGGCGCGCCGCCGGGCAGGCCGCAGACGAACAGCAGGTCGAGGTCGTCGCGCAGCTGGCGGGGGGTGATCCCGAAGGCCGCGGCCGCCTCGGTCAGGGAGATCCCGGGATGCGCCCGCAACCAGGGGACGAGCGCGAGCAGCCGGCTCAGCCGGTCGGTGGCGGCGCTCACCGCGTGCCCGGGGCGGGCGGTGGACGATGAGCCGGGGCGGGCGCCGCCCGACGGATCATCGGGCGCTCACCGGACGTTCGTCGCGGCGCACCCCCGCAGGTGGGGACGCCACGTCGCGGGCGGCGGTGCCCGCGAGGGCCGCCCGGAGCCGACCGACCACAGCCGCGCGCAGCTCGGGTGGGTCGACGACGACGACGTCCGGACCCGATCCGACGATCCACCGGGCGAGCTGTTCGGTGTCGGCGAAGTCCATCTCCAGCAGATCCATGCCCGGCGGTGGATTCGTATCCGGCGACGGGCGGGCGTACCGCCGCAGCGCGTGCGCGCTGCCCCGGCGGACCGCCAGCGTGGCGGTCCGGAAGCGGTCCGGGGGGGCCTGCGCCGAGACCATCGCCCGCAGATCGACCCCTGGCGGGACCTGGACCGCGCCGGCCGGTCCGACCATGCGCACCGGGCCGGTGAACCGGGACAGCCGGAACACCCGGGCCGCGCCANGGTGCAGATCGTGCCCGGCAAGGTNCCNCCNCCCCCGCCACGACAGCACCCCCCAGGGCTCGACGTGCCGGTCGGCGGAGTCCGTCTCACCGACCTTCCGGTACGGGAAGCGGATGGTCCGACCGGCCTGGACCGCCGCGAGGCACTGCTCGAAGGCCGGCTCGGTCGCATCGACCCGCGGTTCGAAGCCGTCGAGCACGCCGAGCCCGCCACCGCTCACCGCGGCCCCGCCCGCGGCGAGCTTGCGCAGGGCGCTGGCGGCCGGCCCGGCGAGCGCCGTGCTCGACCACAGCGAGCCGGCGACGGCCAGGGCCGCGGCCTCGTCCGGTTCCAGGGCGATGTCGGGCAGCGCGTAGTCGCCGCGGCGGATGCGGTAGCCGGTCTCGTTGCTGAACGCCGAGTCCGCGCCGGTCTCCAAGGGGATGCCGATCTCCCGCAGATACGCCTTGTCCCGCTCGAACATCCGCCGGAAGGCGTCCTGCTCCTCCTCGGTGCGCCCGGGCTCGTAGCCCTCCACCAGCTCGCCGATCTGGGACACGGTGAGGAAACGCGATGTCGCCATCAGGCACATCGTCAGGTTGAGGAGCCGCTCCACCCGTCGCCGGGACACNCCCGNAAAGGGTAGCCGCCGGAGTTCNCCGGGCACGCAGCNCCCCATCACCGCCGCTGGCCCACCGGTCGCACCGGGCCCACCGGGCCACCCGCGGCCGGGCCGGGTGAGGGCCCGTGGGCTACGGCTGGCCGGCGCCGGCCCCAACACCCGGCGTGGCCCCAACACCCGAGGTGGCGCCGTCGACCGCGATCAGGTCCACCACGAACACCAGAGTGTCGTCGGCGAGGATCGTCGGCGGACGTCCCCCCACCGGGCCATATCCGAGGTCCGGCGGGATGATGATCTGGCGGCGGCCGCCGACGCGCATCCCGTCGATGCCCTGCCCGAAGCCGGCGATCGTGCCGTCCAGCGGGAAGGTCGCCGGCTGGCCCCCCGCCCAGCTGCTGTCGAACTCCTTGCCGTCGCGCCAGAGCACGCCCACGTACCGGACGGTGACGGTGCTGGTGGCGGAGGCGAGCGCGCCGTGACCGGTCACGAGATCGGTGGTGACCAACGTGGCCGGCGCCGTCCCCCGGCCCGCCGCGGAGATCGGCTTGCGGCTCAGGTCGGTGGCACCCGCGACCGCGGGGACCCGCCCGGAGGTGTCGTCGACGGCCGTCCGGGAGGGCACCGGCGCCGCCCTGGTGCCGTCGGGGGCGTCGGAGGCGCCGCAGCCGACCAGGAGCGGGGCGAGCAGCACGGCGGGCAGCACGGCACCCGCGAGCGGGTGCCGGCGGGTGGCGGACGGCCGACGGCCGCTGCCACGCGAGCCGGGACGGGCTGACGCGAAGGGCAGGACGACGCCGGCGCGTCGCGGCACGAACATCACAGGGGCTCGAGTCCTCACATACTGGCGATGAGCTTGTCGACCCGATCATCAACGGAACGGAACGGGTCCTTGCACAGGACCGTACGCTGGGCCTGATCATTGAGCTTCAGGTGGACCCAGTCGACTGTGAAGTCCCGGCGTTTCTCCTGGGCACGCTTGATGAACTCGCCGCGCAGCCGGGCGCGGGTGGTCTGCGGGGGGCGTGACTTGGCCTCGAAGACGTCGAGATCACGGGTGACGCGCTCGACCAGACCAGCCCGTTCCATCCGATAGTACAGGCCCCGGTCGCGGTGGATGTCGTGGTATTTCAGGTCGAGCTCGGCGACCCGCGGCGAGGCCAGCGACAGCCCGTGCTTGTGCCGGAAACGCTCGATGAGCACGTACTTCGTCACCCAGTCGATCTCNCGGGCGACGAGCTCGAGGTCGTCGGTCTCGATCGCGAGCAGGGTACGGCCCCACAGGTCGAGCACCCGCTTGGCGACCTCGTCCCCGTCCCCGCCGCGGCGCTCCACGAACTCGACCGCCTTGGAGTGGTACTCCCACTGGATGTCCAGCGCGCTGACCTCACGTCCGTTGGCCAGCTTGATCCTGCGCTGGCAGGTCATGTCGTGGCTGACCTCGCGAATCGCCCGGATCGGGTTCTCCAGGGTCATGTCCCGCAGCATCACACCGGCCTCGATCATGCGCAGCACCAGGTCGGTCGCCCCGAGCTTGAGCAGCATGGTCGTCTCGCTCATGTTCGAGTCGCCGACGATCACGTGCAGCCGCCGGAACCGCTCGGCGTCGGCGTGCGGCTCGTCACGGGTGTTGATGATCGGCCGGGACCGGGTGGTCGCCGAGGACACCGACTCCCAGATGTGCTCGGCGCGCTGGGAGATGCAGTACACCGCGCCCCGCGGGGTCTGCAGCACCTTGCCCGCGCCGCACAGGATCTGCCGGCTGACCAGGAACGGCACCAGCACGTCCGCGAGCTTCGAGAACTCGCCGTGCCGACCGACGAGGTAGTTCTCGTGACAGCCGTAGCTGTTGCCGGCGGAGTCGGTGTTGTTCTTGAACAGATGGATGTCGCCGGCGATGCCCTCCTCGCGCAGCCGTCGTTCGGCCTCGACGAGCAGGCCCTCGAGGATGCGTTCCCCGGCCTTGTCGTGGGTGACCAGGTCGGGCACGGAGTCGCATTCCGGGGTGGCGTACTCCGGATGGCTACCGACATCCAGGTAGAGACGGGCGCCGTTCTTGAGGAACACGTTGCTGCTACGTCCCCATGACACGACACGACGGAACAGGTACCGTGCCACCTCGTCCGGGGACAGCCGTCGCTGCCCCCGGAACACGCAGGTGACGCCGTACTCGTTCTCCAGTCCGAAGATGCGGCGGTCCACGTCTGTGACCCTATGCTCGGATGCCGCCTCGGCGCGCCGGGACGCTCGGGCCGGATGTCACCCTGATGCGGATTCGCCCCTCCTGCGGACGGACGGGTCGACCGACAACCGCCAGGCCCAGCCCGACGACGAACCAGCCGGCGAGGACCAGTACCGGACGGCCACCGCCGGCACCGTCGAAGTAGGCCGTCGAGCGCAGCAGCGTGGCACCCGCCCCCGGCGGCGCAAACTGGCCGATGTCGCCCCAGGGCCGTGGCAGCATCTCCGGGGCGGAGGCCGCCGCCGACAGAGCGGCACCGGCGACCAGAACCAGCACCGCGGCGACGAGACCCGGCACGCCCGCGACCGCCCCGAGTCCCAGGACCGGCCCGGCGACGGCCAGCGCCAGCAACGTCACGACCGCCATCGTCGTCAGGAACTCCCCGGGCAGGACGTCCAACGCCCCCTGCAGCGCGACGGCCCCGGCGAAGCCGGAGAGCACCGCGAGCGCGGCGAGCCCGGCGAGCCGGATCACCCGCGACCCCACCATCCGTGCCAGCAGCACGCCGGCCGCGGTGATCACCAGCGTCAACGGGAGGTAACCGGCCGCCAGCCCGCCGCCGGCCTGGTCCCGTGGCGCGTTGGCCACCACGTCGACCACCGGGATCTCCAGACCTGGCATGAACACCCGGATGCCCCGGGTCAGCGCCTCGGTGACCGCCGGACTCGCCGCGGAGGCGACCCGCAGGGTCAGGCCGTTGCCGCCGATGACGATCGCGGCGTAGGCGTCACGCTCGCGCAGCGCACGGTCGGCGGCGGCCACCGTCGGCACCGTGCGCACCGTGAGGGCGCCCGGCTCCACCCGGCTGATCTGGTCGGCGAGCGCGGTCGCCGCGGGTGCCGGGCCCACGGTGAGGATCGGCAGGTCCCGGGGACGCAGACTGGTGACGGACGTTCCGTACAGCCAGACCAGGACGCCCATCAGCAGGGCCATGCCGACGGTGATGACGGCGATCCGCCGGACACCGTGCGTGCCGAGCCCGTCAACGCCGCCGAACCGGGCCCACGCCCGTCCGGCCGGATCGGCCGGGCCGGGCAGGCCGGGCAGGCCGGGCAGGCCGGTCTCGCCCGAGGCCGGCGGGGGCGACGGCGCCGAGTGTCCCGGCTCGGGGCGCTGCCCCGGAAGAGGATCATGTTCGCCGCCGCCACGATGCCGTCCCCCGGTCACCACAGGAGGACTCCGACGGTCCGGTCGACGTGCGCCGGGTCCACCGCGCCCTCCCAGGCCGCCGCCACCCTCGGCAGTGGTTGCCTCACCGCGTCCTCCCTCCGTCCGGCGACACCCGCCAGGCTGCTACAGGGAGTAGCGTGACGCCTTCATGCTGTCGGGGCTTGGCCGGCGGCGTGTCGCGGCCGGCATGTCCGGGTGAATCCGCCGGTCCGCGGCGGTTCCGGACACCAGGTGGTCGACGGACCATGGGCGGGACAGGCGGATCGGGCGGGAAGGCTCCCCGGCGGGAAGGATGGCGCCATGGCAACCGGAACGAACGACGCGGCGTCCCATCGAACACGACATGACGGCGAAGGCAGGGCCCGGCTGCGGGCGCAGGCCGTCCGCGGCCGCGGCGGGCTGCCGCTCACGGTCCTCGCCCCGGCCGCGAAGGACCCGCCGCGCGGCGGCTTGGTCGTCGTCCAGGACGCCCGAGGCATCACGCCGTACCTGGTCTCCGTCTGCGACCGGCTCGCCGCCGCCGGCTGGCTCACCGTGGCCCCGCACCTGTATCACCGCGACGGGCTGGACGAGGTGGACCCGGCCGACGGCTGGGCCGCGGCCACGTCGACGATGGGCACCCTGTCCGGCGCGGGCATCGACGCCGACATCGACGCGGCGCTCGGGCACCTCCTCGCCGCGGGCTTCCCCGCCGAGCGGAGCGCGATCATCGGCTTCTGCATGGGTGGCACGGTCGCGCTGCACACCGCCACCCGGCACACCCTCGCCGCGGCGGTGTCGTTCTACGGCGGCGGGATCAGCACACCGTACTGGCCCGGCATCCCCGCCCTGGTGGAGGCGGCACCGTCGTTGCGCGGGCCGTGGCTCGGCCTCTACGGCGAGGAAGACGCCCTGATCTCCACCGACGAGATCGCCGCCCTACGAGCCGCGGCCGCCCGCTCGGGCGCCCCGACGGAGCTGGTCAGCTACGCCGGGGCCGGCCACGCCTTCCACAGCGACGACCGGGAGGCGCTCTACCGCCCGGTCGCCGCGGCCGACGGCTGGTCACGGGCACTCGCCTTCCTCGACCGGCACGTTCGCCCCCGCTGAGGCGCCCGGCCGGCCAATCGAAGATCGTCACCATCGACCTCACGAGCATCACCCATCTGGCGTCCAGAGGTCACGGTGAGCGCACGCGAGAGATCGGCGGCGGATGAGGGCGGCGGTGCGCGCCAGGTACGGCCCACCGGAGGTGGTGGGAATCCAGGAGGTCGACAAGCCCGCGGCCGGCGGCGGTCCGGGCCCCGGACGGTGCCGCGGCTAGGCTGCTCTGATGCCACGTCATAGCTGATGCCACGTCATAGCTAGCGATAGCTGGCGCGGCTCAGCGTAAGTCTGCTCTGCTGGCAGCGTAACGGTTGGAGTATGGGGACCGGGATCGTGGATGCGTCCGTGCTGACGGTTTCGGACGCGGCGACACTGCCCACCGAGGTAGTCCTGGCTCGGCTCGCCACGACCTCGGTGGGGTTGTCCTCGGCGGAGGCGGCGGCGCGATGGGCCCGGGTGGGGCCGAACGCGGTGCGCACCCATCACGCCCGTGTGCTCGCGGTGCTCGTCCGCCAGGTACGCAGCCCCTTGCTTGTGCTGCTGCTGGTGGCGGCCGCGGTGTCGTTCTTCGTCGGGGAGCGCGCCAACGCACTGATCATCGGCGTGATCGTCATGTTCGGAGTGGGGCTGGGGTTCGCCAATGAGTACCGTGCCGAGCGCGCCGCCGAGGATCTGCACTCCCAGCTGCGTCACCGGGCGGTGGTGTGCCGGGATGGCCGATGGACGTCATGCGAGGTGACCGCGCTGGTACCCGGAGACGTGGTGCGCCTTGAGCTGGGTTCGGTGGTGCCCGGGGACGTGCGCATCCTGTCCTCGGTCGCGCTGGAGTGTGACGAGGCGGTCCTCACCGGCGAATCGCANCNGGTGGCCANGGGGCCGGCGCNGGTGCCCGCCGGCGCCACGCTGGGAGAGCTTGCGTCGTGTGCGCTTATGGGCACACTCGTGCGGACCGGCTCGGCGGCGGCCGTGGTGGTCGCCACCGGCGCGCGTACCCAGTTCGGCCGGATTGCGCTCGGACTGGGCGAACGGCACGAGGAGACCCAGTTCCAGGTGGGGCTGCGCCGGTTCTCCGGGCTACTGGCCCGGGTCGCCGGCGTGCTCACCGGCTCGATCTTCGTCATCAACCTGGTGCTGGCCCGGCCGCTGATAGACGCGTTGTTGTTCTCGCTGGCCATCGCGGTGGGCATCACCCCGCAGCTGCTGCCCGCGGTGGTGACGACCAGTCTCGCCNCCGGGTCCCGCCAGCTGGCCCGCCGCAAGGTGCTGGTGAAGCGGCTGGTCTGCATCGAGGACCTCGGCGACATCGAGGTCCTGCTCACCGACAAGACCGGAACCTTGACCGAAGGACGGATCGGTTTCCATCACGCCCTGGACCCCACCGGTGCCCGGTCGGACCAGATCCTGCTACTCGGACTGGCCTGCACCGAAGTACCCGGCAACCCGGCAGTACCCGGCAACCCGGCAGGGACAGCTGGCGGCAACCCGCTGGACGCCGCGCTGTGGCAGGCTCCCGGTGCCGCCAGCCTGCCGGTGTCCAGGTACGTCCAGGTGGCCGCCGCGCCGTTCGACCACGACCGGCGCCGCGCGTCCGTGCTGGCCGACGGCCCGGACGGCCGAGTCCTGATCGTCAAGGGTGCTCCGGAAGGCCTGCTGGCGCGGTGTCGCGACGTCCCCGGCTCGGCCGCGGCGCTCCTCGACGCCGAGTTCCGCGCCGGCAGCCGGGTCGTCGCCGTCGCGTCCAAGCCGGCCCCGGACCTGGACACGGTGACCGCCGAGGACGAGCACGACCTCGTCCTCGCCGGGTTTCTGATCTTCCTTGACCGGCCCAGGCCGTCGGCCGCACAGGCGCTGGCCCGCCTCGCCGCGCTCGGCGTCACCGTGCGAATCCTGACGGGGGACAACGCCATCGTCGCCGAGCACGTGTGTGACGCTCTCGGTCTGGCCGACGGGGACACCGTGACCGGCGACCAGCTCGACCACCTCGACGACGACACTCTTACCGCGAGGCTGTCCACCATCCGGGTCTTCGCCCGCATGAACCCGGACCAGAAGACCCGCGTCATCCGGCTGCACCAACGCGCCGGCACCGGTGCCGCCTACCTCGGCGACGGCGTCAACGACGCGATGGCGTTGCACCAGGCCGATGTCGGCATATCCGTCGACTCCGCCACCGACACGGCCAAGGACGCGGCCGACATCGTGCTCCTGGAGAAAGATCTGCACGTGCTGGCCGACGGGGTCGTCGAAGGCCGGCGCACCTTCGCCAACACGATCAAATACGTCCTGATGGCCACCTCCAGCAACTTCGGGAACATGTTCAGCGCCGCCGCCGCGTCGGCGTTCCTCCCTTTCCTGCCGATGCTCCCGTCGCAGATCCTGCTCAACAACCTGCTCTATGACGCCGGCCAGCTGACCATCCCGTCCGACCGGGTCGACGAGGAGCAGCTTTCCCGCCCGTCCCACTGGGACATCGGCTTCGTCCGCCGTTTCATGATGTTCTTCGGGCCGGTCAGCTCGATCTTCGACTTTCTCACCTTCGCGATCATGCTCCAGGTCTTCCATGCCGGCCCGATCCTGTTCCGTTCCGGCTGGTTCGTTGAATCGCTCGCCACCCAGACCCTGGTGATCTTTGTGATCCGCACCCGGCGAGTGCCGTTCCTCCGTAGCCGCCCAGGCCGGCTCCTCACGGCGGCCACCCTGCTCGTCGTCGTGGTCGGCGCGCTGCTGCCGGCATCTCCGCTGGCCGGCGGACTCGGCTTCCACGCGCTGCCGATCGGGTTCTTTGCCGCGCTCCTCGCCATGATCGCCAGCTATCTTGCCCTCGTCGAAGCCGGCAAGCACGAGTTCTACCCACATCTCGCCGGGACACTGATCGAACCACCTCACCGGCACCGGCACCGGCACCGGCTGCACCGGCGGGCGGCACGCTTCAGTCACTCCGGTCGGCTTCCGACCCGGTCCCCCGCACCGCCACCACGCTGAGTTGGGGTCGCCACCGGCTCGCAACCGGTGGGCCTGGGCGCACCGCCGACCGGAGCGCGCGCACGCAGGCGGCGTGTTGGCCGCCGACCGGGGATCTCCCCCTTACCCGCGCAGGACGTCGATCATAGTGGAGATGGAAAGGCCGAGCAGAACGATGGCGGCGAGCTGCTGGATCCGGCGCAGCGGAGCAACCCGCAGCAGGAAGTGGCCAAAGGCGGCAGCCAGCCCAGTGACGGTGCACAAGGCCAGCAACGCGCCGACGCCGACGGGGATCGGGCGGTGGTAGCGGGCCGCGAGGGTGGCGGTGAGAATCTGGGTGAGATCACCGAACTCGGCGACGAGGACAACACCGAACGCCTCGACCCATACGCGTCTCGCGGCGGGTCCCCCGACGACGCCGGCGGCCTTGTGCCCCTCCAGTTCGGCGGGGTCGGCGGGGCGGGAACGCAGAAGGAGGACCGCACCGACGAAGAACAGCGCCCCGGCGACCAACTCGACAGCCCTTCGGGGCAGCGCCGCGACCAGGCCGCCGACGGCGGTGGCGACACCGACGTGTACTGCGAACGCTGCCCAAATCCCAGCGAGAACCGGCAGCGGCCGGTAGCGGGCGCCCAGAACGAGTGCTGCCACGAACGTCTTGTCCGGCAGTTCGGCCGGGAAGACCACAGCGAAGGCGGTCGCTGCAATGATGACATTGTCCACAGCGAGCCCCCGCCGGCCCGGGGCCAGCCCACCCCGGCAGGGCGGCGTGTGATGAGCCCCTTCGGGGGCTCCTGCCTGGTCGAACGGCATCCTACCCGGCCCGCGGACCTCACGAACCACGAAACACGCCCCCCGTGGGGACGCCGCAGCACAAGAAACGTTCGCCCGCTGGGGCTGGCAATCTTGGTTCGGGGTCCCGAAATCACCAAAGATGTCGTGGCCCTGTTGCGCAACCCCGACCAGATCGCGCTCTGCCTTGCCGATCCCGATCCCGCGGCGCCTGCCGTTGACGAGTTGCTCCGCTACGAGCCGCCCGTGCGGTTCACCCACCGGGTCGCGTTGGGTGAGCGTGAACGAAACGGGTGCCGAGCCGGACGTCACCGCCCCTCGCGCCGACGCGCCGCGGGTCGTCTTCGATGCTGGTCGCGGGCGCTCGCCCGCGGGTTCGACCCCGGCCCGCTCCACAGGTATTCAGGACTATTAGTGTGATTTGGGATTTCGTCAAACCTCAAACCTTTTGCTAGGCGTAAAGTTCGCATAATGCGAACCGGGCGATGCCCGCAGTGCGCCACCAGGCGTGCGAAGTCCTTCGGCCGGCGACGGGCGTACGTCCGCTCCACGGGGCCGTACCCCACCCGCCGGCCCGGTGCTCGGTGAGCACGGCGGGCAGCTCGACATCCAGGCCGAATTTCTCCGTCAACCCGGGCTACCCGGCCGTCTGCGGGGTGGTCGCCAGCCCGCGGTGTGGTCCTGGCTGAGGATGGCCGCCGCCCACCTCGCAGACGAACGTCCACGAGCCGTCATCCATCGGCGCGGGCTGGATGAACTCGTCCGGGTGGAAGGGGCGTACCTGTGTATCCACGCCACAGCTGCACGGGTCGCGAGCTGTGCGTCGCGCCGTATGCTGGTCCTGGCTGCAGTGCGCCGGAGACGCCAGCGAGGAGGTCTCGTCCATGAGCNNNNCNNNNATNNNCNANCCGTTGTNCCCGCCGCTGCGCCCCACGGTCACCGTCGAGGAGCTCCTGGCCGCGAGAGGTACCCAACCCATCCGCTCGCTCGACGACCTGGCCGCTGACACCTTCGATTCCGACGAGGAGCTCGACGAGTTCCTCGCGTTCACCTACGCCGAGCGTCGTCGCGACGTCGCCTGAGCCGTCGCCGTGCAGCCCGTCGTCCTTGACACCGACATCGCCTCCCTGAGTCACAAGCGCAGGCTCAGCAGGCCCGTGGCAACCCACCTGATCGGCCGCCGGCCGCTGATCACCTTCGTGACCTTCGGTGAGCTCACCAAGTGGACCGATCCGCGAGACTGGGGTAGTCGTCGACGTCAGGAACTCGCCGACTGGCTTTCGGGAATCCCTGTACTGCCCGGAGACGAAGCCGTCGCTGCCACCTGGGGCGTACTCTCCGCAGCCGCCACCCGGGCCGGACAGCCCCGTCCAGTCAACGACATGTGGATCGCGGCGTGCTGCCTCACCCACAATCTGCCGCTCGCCACCTTGAACCTGAAGGACTGCATGTACTTCAGGGATCATCATGGTCTACGGATTCTTGGCGAGGAGTAACCGCTGCTTCCGAACGGCGGGCCCCGGGGNCATGCGGTACGCCGTGGTGGCCGGCTGCGACGTCGCCACCGTGACGACTCAGCCGGGATCGAAGTCCCAGCAGAACACGCAGCGCGCCGGTTTCGACCTCCTCCACACCCGCGCCATCCTCAACGCGCGGCGATGTTGGCGGGCCAGCCCGAGGCTGTCCGGTCAGCCATGGAGAAGACCGGTGGCGGAAACGGCCGGCGCAGGTTGGCGCTGCTAAAAAGAGCCATGACCACGACACCACGAATTCAGCAGTACCAGGGCGATCGACGCGAGCTCCGCCCTCTGTTCGAGCTGGCCGAAGACTCGGCCAGTCAACTCGACGCCTACCTCCACCTCGGCCACGTTCTGGTCGCGCTCCTCGACGACCGAATCGTGGGACATCTTCAATTCGTTCCCACCGGACACCCACAGACGGTCGAGATCAAGAACATGGCAGTGCTGAAGCCCCATCAGGGACATGGGATAGGCCGGGCGCTCATCGAGTCACTGGTCGAGCTTCTCGCGGGTGCTCCGGTGACCGCGCTGCTCGTCGCGACGGCCGCCGCCGACATCGACAACCTGCGCTTCTACCAGCGGCGCGGGTTCCGGTTCCGCTCGGTCGAACGCGACGCTTTCACGGCGGCGACGGGCTACCCCGGCTGCGTCGTCATCGACGGCATCGAGCTGCGCGACCGGGTCTGGCTTGACCTGGCGCTGCCCGCCACCGGGCCCCGCGTCGAAAACCGGGACCTTCTCCTGGCCAGCCGCCCCGGGTTGTTCGAAGCCGAGCACTGCCTCCCGCACACCGGCCTGGGCTAAGTAGGGAGCCGACCGGCCGGCCTGAGCAGGAACGTTGCGACCTATATCGCCGTGGCCATGATCCTCGGCATCTATTTCGCGCTGAGCTCCGGCACCGTGGACAGCATCGTCTACGACGTCGTCCTGGAGGAGACAGGCTCGAGCAAGCTCTACGAGACCTGGATCGGCCGGGTCACCATGATCGAGAACGGTGTTCTCGTGGTCAGCGCGCTGGCCGGTGGGGCGATCGCCGGCTGGGCCTCCGCGCGGGTGGCCTCCTTCGCCACCTTGCCGTTCGTGGCGGCTTCGGCCGTGGCGGTCTCGGCCGTGGCGGTCTCGGCCGTGGCGGTCTCGGCCGGTCAGGCTCGGGGCGCCTCGCCGAGAGGTAAGGCGGCATGAGAGCACCATTGGACGCTCACATGCAACGGCCCAGGCGGCGTACTCCAGCCAAGTCTCGATGAGAGAGCTCGGGCGCGGCTCGGGTGGATATTGCTAATCGAAGATGTCGGCGGCAGTGACGGTGAGACATCCTGGCGGCGCGTTACGGATCTCCTCGCGAGCGCACAGCGCGAGGCGCGCCNGGGCAGAGCCTTCGGTCCCGCCACTGTCAGGGCCGGCAGCTCCGTCGTCTGTCTGGCGCTCCGAGGCTGCTGGAACGGCCGATGTAATAGCGTGAGCCTTTTCCAGGAGCCGGCTGGAGATCCGTCGACCGTCAACAGAGCGCGCCCACTTCGCCTCGCCGAACAGAACCGGGTGTCGGTCCCTGCCCGCGAGCACGACCGCATCGATCTCGTTCTGCCCACCCGCGTTCCAACAAGGCCCGACCGCGACGATGTCCCTGCCCAGCGCGCCGACGACCGCGAGTCGGCGTAGGTGCTCGCGAAACGCTTCCTCCCACGGTTTGCCGAGATGGTCGTCCAGACTCTCGATCAGTACTGGCAGCAGTGCTTTCCCTAATCCACGCTCGATCTCCGCGCGGTACCGAGACAGCACGCCGAGATAGAAAGCGAGGAAATTGTCGGCGATCCGGTAGACGCGCCGACGGCTGCGCGCTGGTTCGGTGACGGGCATCAGCCGTTCGACCAGCCGCAGCTCGACGAGCCGATCCAGAGTACGGGCCGGTTCAGCCCGAATATAGTCCTTGATCTCGTTGTACTGGGTGCGGCCCTCGGCGATCGCGTGGAGCACGGCCGCCGGGTATTCACCGTGCTCCACCTCGGTGGCAAGCACGAGTTGGCCCTCGGTGAGCAGCGGCGCCCCGGGCCGGCAGGCCAGCCGTAGCAGGTTGTCAGCGAGATCGGCGCCCTGGTCCCACCACGACAGATACAACGGAACTCCGCCAACCAGCCCGTAGACGAGCGCCCGGTCGGATGGCGTCAGGCTGGGCAGCATGAGTGCGGCCTCGTGCGGACGGAACGGATGCAGCGACAGTGACAGATCAAATCTGCCGTACAGAGGCGCCCGCTGCTCCTGTAGCGCGGTCATGTGCCGCACGGCCGACCCGCACACGAGCATCCGCAGCCTGGTCCGGCCGGCTGTTCGATCGAGGAAGGCCCGCAGGACTCCGGGCAGTTCGGGTGAGGTGGCGACGATCTCGGGAAACTCGTCCAGGATGACGAGGAGCGGCTCCTGCTCAGCCGCCGCGGCGAGGTCGTCGAGCGCGTCGTCCCAGTCGAGATAGGGACGAGCAGCGAGATCACGGATTCGCCCCGGTAGCGCGATGGCCGCCTGACGGGANAGTTGCGCCAGTTCCCCAACTGCCGCCCGACCGGCTCCGGTGTGGGACACCGACCGACGGCCCTGGGCGAAGCGCTGCAACAGCGCGGTTTTGCCGACCCGTCGCCGTCCCCCCACCACCGCCGGCCGGGGGTCGGTCGAGCGCCACCACGCCTCCAGAGCGGCGAGTTCGTCGGTGCGATTCACAAAGGCCACCGCCGCCCCGCCTCCCTCCAGCAACTCACACCACCTGTAACTTACTTGCTATGTAAGTTATACCCAGCGCCATCCGTACGCGGCTCGCGACATCCACGATTCTGTGATCTTTCCGCCTACCCGGCCGACAACCCTGACCGGATCGTGCTGCACGAGCTCATCCGGAGAGGGATCACGATGACGCCGCTCACGGACCACCTCGCCTACCGTAGGACCTCGTCCTGCGCGGCATCGCCAGCCTCCCGGTCCGCTTCAAACAGCACGCCGGTGTCCTCGGTCAGGTGCCGACGTAGGCCGCGAGGTGCTCGCCGGTGAGGGTGGAGCGGGCTGCGACGAGGTCGGCGGGGGTGCCCTCGAAGACGATCCGGCCGCCGTCGTGGCCAGCGCCGGGACCGAGGTCGATGAGCCAGTCGGCGTGCGCCATGACCGCCTGGTGGTGCTCGATGACGATGACCGACTTGCCGGCGTCGACGAGCCGGTCGAGCAGGCCGAGCAGCTGCTCGACGTCGGCGAGGTGCAGGCCGGTGGTCGGCTCGTCGAGGACGTAGACGCCGCCCTTCTCGGCCAGGTGGGTGGCCAGCTTGAGCCGCTGCCGCTCGCCGCCGGACAGCGTGGTGAGCGGCTGGCCGAGGCTGAGGTAGCCGAGCCCGACGTCGGCGAGCCGGTTGAGGATGGCGTGCGCGGCCGGCGTGCGCGCCTCCCCGGCGCCGAAGAACTCCTCGGCCTCGGTCACCGACATCGCGAGCACCTCACTGATGTCGCGGCCGCCGAGATGGTGCTTCAGCACCGATGCTTCAAACCGTTTCCCCTCGCACTCCTCGCAGGTGGTGGCGACGCCGGCCATCATCGCCAGGTCGGTGTAGATGACCCCGACGCCGTTGCAGGTGGGGCAGGCGCCCTCGGAGTTGGCGCTGAACAGCGCCGGCTTCACGCCGCCCGCCTTCGCGAACGCCTTGCGGATCGGGTCGAGCAGTCCGGTGTACGTCGCCGGGTTGCTCCGTCGCGAGCCGCGGATCGCGCCCTGGTCGATCGACACCACACCCGCGCCGGCTGGCCCCGAGAGATGGGGGATCGACCCGTGCACGAGCGAGCTCTTGCCGGAGCCGGCGACGCCGGTGACGACGACAAGCACCCCGAGCGGGATGTCGACGTCGACGCCGCGCAGGTTGTGCGCCGTCGCGCCGCGGATCGCTAGCCGGCCGGTGGGCGTCCGCACCGCCTCCTTGAGGGCGGCCCGGTCGTCGAGATGGCGGCCGGTGCGGGTGCCGCTGACCCGCAGCCCCTCGACGGTGCCCTCGAAGCAGACGGTGCCGCCCGCTGTTCCGGCGCCGGGGCCGAGGTCGACGACGTGGTCGGCGATCGCGATCGTCTCCGGCTCGTGCTCCACGACGAGCACCGTGTTGCCCTTGTCCCGCAGCCGTAGCAGCAGGTCGTTCATCCGCCGGATGTCATGGGGGTGCAGGCCCGTGGTGGGCTCGTCGAAGACGTAGGTGACGTCGGTGAGGGAGGAGCCGAGGTGGCGGATCATCTTGACCCGCTGCGCCTCGCCGCCCGACAGCGTGCCCGACGGCCGGTCGAGCGAGAGGTAGCCCAGCCCGATCTCCACGAACGAGTCGAGGGTCCGCCGCAGCGTGGCGAGCAGCGGCGCGACCGACGGCTCGTCGAGGCCGCGGACCCATTCGGCCAGGTCACTGATCTGCATCGCGCAGGCGTCGGCGATGTTGATCCCTTTGATCCTGGAGGACCGAGCCGCCTCGCTGAGCCGGGTGCCGCCGCAGTCGGGACAGGCGGTGAAGGNGACCGCCCGGNCCACGAACGCCCGGATATGCGGCTGCAGGGCGTCGGGATCCTTGGCGAGGAACGACTTCTGGACCTTGGGGACCAGCCCCTCGTAGGTGAGGTTGACACCGTTGACCTTCACCTTGGTCGGTTCCTTGTAGAGGAAGTCCCGGAGTTCCTTCTTCGTGTACTGGCGGATCGGCTTGTTCGGGTCGAGGAAGCCCGACTCGATGAAGATCCCCACCGTCCACCAGCCGTCCACCTTGTAGCCGGGAATGGTGATCGCGCCCTCGGCGAGCGACTTGGAGTCGTCGAAAAGCTGGGTGAGGTCGATCTCGGAGACCGTGCCCCGGCCTTCGCAGCGCGGGCACATGCCGCCGGCGCGGGTGTAGGTCTGTTTCACGGTCTTGGTCTTACCGGCACCGCGTTCGACCGTGACCGCGCCGGCCGCTCGGACCGAGGGGACGTTGAAGGAGAACGCGTTGGGCGAGCCGATGTGTGGCTCGCCGAGCCGGCTGAACAGGATGCGCAGCATCGCGTTCGCGTCGGTGGCGGTGCCGACCGTGGAGCGGGCGTCGGCTCCCATCCGCTGCTGGTCGACGATGATCGCGGTTGTCAGCCCTTCGAGTACGTCGACCTCGGGCCGCGCCAGCGTCGGCATGAAGCCCTGCACGAAGGCGCTGTACGTCTCGTTGATCAGCCGCTGCGACTCGGCGGCGATCGTGCCGAACACCAGCGAGCTCTTGCCCGAGCCGGAGACGCCGGTGAACACCGTCAGCCGGCGCTTCGGGATCTCGATGCTGACGTCCCTGAGGTTGTTCTCGCGCGCGCCGTGCACGCGGATCACATCGCTGCGGTCGGCAACGTGCGGCGCCGGCGACCGCGGGTCCGGCGACCGCGGGTCCGGCGACCGCGGGTCCGTCCTCGTGGCCGTGCTCATGGCCGTGCTCATCGTGTCTCCATCTGCCTGGTGCACGGGAGGTGCCTGGTGCACGGGAGGTGCCGTCGGGCCGGTCATGCTGCGATCGCCGGACGGCTCAGCGGAGCTCGTTGATGCGGATCAGGNTGCCCGCGGGATCGCGGGAGGCGCAGTCGCGAACGCCGTACGGCTGCTCGGTCGGCTCCTGGACGACCTCGGCGCCGCTGGCCTGCAGCCGCGCGAAGGTGCCGTCGAGGGCGGCGGTGGCCAGCGACGAGCAGCCGACCGCGAAACAGACCTCGGTGACACTCAGGTCGCCACGACGCAGCAGCGCCATTGCGCGCTCGATGCGCCGCGCCATCAGATAGGCGTACGGCGACTCGCCGTAGGCGAGCCGGAACTCGCGGCTGAGATGCCCGGCCGACATGTGCGCGCCGCGGGCGAGCGCCTCGACATCCAGCGGCCGCGCGTACTCCCGGTCGATCCGGTCGCGGACGCGGCGCAGCCGCGCGAGGTCGATCAGGCGCCGCGCCGCGACGGGTCTGCTCGTCACCTGCCAGATCGTGCCACATCGCGCCGAGCACGTGGACGGGCCGGGCAACGGACAGGTGAACGGTCCACTCCGCCGCGCCCTGGGTGGCGATGGGACCGTGCAGGTTCAGTACCGCGTCACGGATTCGCTCATGTGCCCTTCCTCGCTGCTGGAGTGGATGTGCCGACGGCGGGTCGTGGTTCGGTGAGCGTGGTTACGAGTTCGTCGATCAGATTCTCGTCAACGGGTTGGCTGGTGGCAAGCATCCGGTACCAGATGACGCCGAAGACGAGGTCAGCGGCGGTGCCAGGGGNAGGGACGGGNGGCAGCTCGCCGCGGGTCCGGGCCCGGTCGAGGATGATCCCGAGCGCGTCACGGCGGCGCTGCAAGAACGAGGAGCGGAACCGTCCCCGGAACTCCTCGTCGATCTGAGCGTGGGCCATCAGTGCGCGCAGTGCATCGGCTACCCGCTGGTCACGGCCCAGCCGGAAGCTAGCCGTGAGGAAGGCACGCAGGTCGGCGGTGTAACTGCCCTCGTCCGGGATGGGCACGTGCAGGTCGGCCTTGGTGGCCAGCGCGTCAAGCAGCACGTCGGCCTTGGACGGCCACCAGCGGTAGATCGTCTGTTTGCCCGCGCCGGAGCGGGCCGCGATGCCCTCGATCGTCAAGCCTGCGTAGCCAACCTCTCCCACGAGCTCGATCGCCGCGGCAAGGATGGCCAGCCGGCTCTCCTCGCTGCGCTTGCGTCCGGGTCGGACCGGGATGGGGTGGTCGGTCACGGAGGCATGCTATCGTCAATCCGATACGAGACGTAACGGTTCGATTTAGGAGATCACGTGAGCGAGCACACCGCGCTGGTCGTCGGGGGAACGTCTGGGATCGGGTTGGCCACCGCCCGGCGGCTGCAAGCCCTTGGCGCAACGGTCCACGTTGTCGGCCGCGGCAAGCAGCGGCTCGATGACGTCGCGGCCAGCGACCCGGAGCTGATCGTCCACCGGGCGGACGGCGGCAACCGTGCCGAGATCAGCGCCGTCATCGAGACGATCGGCCGAATCGACTGGCTGATCATCAGCCTCAGTGGCAGCGAAGGTTCGGGATCTGTCGCTGACCTGGACTTCGACATGCTCCGCCGAGCCTTCGACGCGAAGTTCTGGGCTCACCTCACCACCATCCAGGCGGCTGTGCCGCACCTCACAGCGACCGGCTCCATCACGTTGCTCGGCGCGATCACCGCCCGCGCCGGAATGCCAGGAACCGCAGGCATCGCAGCCCTCAACGGCGCCGTCGAGGCCCTGGTCAAGCCGCTTGCTGTGGAACTCGCGCCGATCCGGGTCAACGGCGTCTCCCCCGGCCTGGTCGACACCCCCTGGTGGAGTGGCATACCCGACGAGGCCCGGAAGGCATACTTCGCCCAAGCCGCCCAGGCGCTCCCCACCCAGCGGATCGCGACCGCGGACGACATCGCCGAGGTCACCGTCGTCGCAGCCACCAACGCCAACCTCACCGGCACAGTCATCGAGACCGACGGCGGGGCCCGTCTCGTGTCGATGGGCTGACCAGCCTTCCAACCCGTCAGCGACGTCTTCTGCCGACAGCCCCGCGTGCAACGCGTCCAGCAGTCGCGGGGCAGCACCAGCGCGATCCCGTCAGCGGTGGTTGGTCAGCAGCCGCTTGACCACCTGGTTAGACGGGCCGGCCTGGATGGTGCCCAGCTCCCGCAGCACGGCCCGCGACCAGCCATCGGGAAGATCGCCGGCCGCCGTGTCACCGCTCCGCAGGACGATGCGTGCGACGTTCTCGTTCGCCCGGTCGGCGGTCCGCACCTGGCCCGCCGTCGCTGGGCACGGTGGCACCCGCGCGGGGGTGTGTAAGAACAACGGCTCTGCCAAGATTCCGGTGGTGACAGGCCCGGTCCCGGGATGCCACGCGGAGCTCGGCATCCCGGGGTCATCCCCCGGCGGACATCGCGGCCCCGGGAACCGACCGATAGTCGGCGAACACGGTGGGCCGGTCAGGTGGCCGGTCAGGTGGCCGAGGTCTGCGCGAGCAGCCCCTCGAGCGCCGGGCCGACGATCCGCTTGAACATCCGTCGGGTCCGGGTCCGGTCCAGCATGCCGACCTCCAGGTTGGCGGCCGCGAGGACCCGCTCGCCGTTCTGCGGCAGGCCCGGGGGCACCCCGACGGTCAGGGCCTGCACCGCGACACGCAGCGCCTCGGCGAGCGGCTGGCCGTCCCGGTGATGCTCCTTCAGCGACGTCGTGACCTGCTCGGAGGCGCCACCGATCGCGACGAAACCCCGCTCGTCGGCGATCGACCCGTCATAGGTCAGCCGGTAGATCTGGTCGTCGGCGATCGAGGTGCCGACCTCGGCGACGACGATCTCGACCTCGTAGGGCTTGACGCTCTCGCTGAAGATCGCACCGAGGGTCTGCGCGTAGGCGTTGGCGAGCGCGCGGCTGGTCACGTCACGCCGGTCGTACATGTAGCCACGCGAGTCCATGAGGCGGATGCCCGCCGTCCGCAGGTTCTCGAACTCGTTGTACTTGCCGACCGCGGCGAACGCGATGCGGTCGTAGATCTCACTGATCTTGTGCAGGGTCGCCGACGGATTCTCGGCGACGAACAGGATCCCGTTCTCGTAGGTGAGGACGACGACGCTGCGACCCCGCGCGATGCCCTTGCGCGCGTACTCGGACTTGTCGCGGACCTGCTGTTCGGGGCTCGCGTATCCGAACGGCATGGTCACGTCAGCCTCCCGAGTTCGTCGAACGGTCCGCGATGATGGCCGTCACCACCGGTTCTATCTCATCGTCGGCATAGCGACGGTAGCCGTCCGCCGTCACGACCGCGACGATCGGGTACAGCTTGCGGATTACGTCCGGCCCGCCGGTCGCCGAGTCGTCGTCGGCGGCGTCGTAGAGGGCCTCGACGCTGATCCGGACGGCGTCGTCCTGGCTGAGATCGGACCGGAACCGCTTCTTCAGTGAACCCTTCGCGAACACCGAGCCCGAACCGATCGACTCGTACGTGCGTTCCTCCGACTTCGCCGCCGCGATGTCGTAGGAGAAGATCCGCCCTTTGCCCGTGTCGAGGTCGTACCCGGCGAACAGCGGGACGACGGCGAGGCCCTGCAGGGCCATCGGCAGGTTCCCCTTGACCATGGCCGCCAGCCGGTTGGCCTTCGCGTCCAGGCTCAGCGTCGACCCCTCGATCTTCTCGTAGTGCTCCAGCTCCACCTGGAACAGCCGGATCAGCTCGGCGCCGACCCCGGCGGTGCCGGCATACCCCACACAGGAGTAGTCGTCGGCGTGATGGACCTTCTCGACGTCCCGCTGAGCGATCATGTGCCCCTGTGTCGCGCGCCGGTCACCGGCCATGATCACGCCACCGGGAAACGCCACCGCCACGATCGTCGTGCCGTGCGCCACCTCGGTGACCGGCCCCGGCAGGCCACTCCGGGCCCCCGGCAGCAGGTGCGGCGCCGACCGCGACAGGAAATCGGCGAACGACGATGTTCCCGGCGTCATGAACACAGCCGGTAGGCGCCCGGCGGCCCCCAATGGATCAGCCACGCATCCCCCTTCCGATAGTCGGTCACGTGGGCCGCGCGCCCGGGGCGTCCCCGAGGCTCCCGGCCCGACGTTACAGATGAAGCACAACATAGGGCTATCGCCCCCCGAAGCTGGCGGGCAGGCCGGTCGAACGGGTCGGCCGGGTCGGCCGGGAAGGCGGTCACGGCCGCGCGTGCGGCCCGCCGACCTGCACCGGGGCACGCGGGCGGTGCGGGGCCGGACCCCCGCGGAACGCGGCCTCACCCGGCGGCGTCGACCCCGCCAGAGCTACCACCGCCGGGCGTCATCCACGGCGCCCGATACCGCCGGCTACCGGACCGCCGGCTACCGGACCGCCGGCTACCAGACGGCCGGCTACCAGACGGCCGTTACTGGCCGCCCTTCTGGACATAGCCCTTCACGAACTCCTCGGCGTTCTCCTCCAGGACGTCGTCGATCTCATCGAGCAGGGAATCGACGTCCTCGGACAGCTTCTCGTGCCGCTCCTTGAGGTCGGAGGCACTCGTGTCCTCGGTCGCGACGTCGTCGATCTCCTCCGCCCGACGGTCCGCGCGTTGCTGCCCGCCGCCGCTGTCCCTGGTGGCCATGAAGCCCTCCTTCGATCGCCTGGCGCGACACTATCCCGCCCCACCGACACCATCCGTTCGATCGGTGAGAGGTCCACTCCATCACGAACCAGCCGCTACGTCGCGACGTCCGCCCAGGGCGCAACGTGAACCTCCTGCCAGGGATCGGCGCCGGCTCTCCCGACCGGGATCGGCGCCGGCTTTCAGCGGCCGGCGAGCGCGTCCACCAGATCACTCGCCGTGGGGCAGCGGGTGAGCAGCTCGCCCACGTGCGCCTTCGTGCCGCGCAGCGGCTCCAGCGTCGGCACCCGCTGCAACGAGTCCCGACCGATGTCGAAGATGACCGAGTCCCAGGACGCGGCGGCGACCTGCTGCGGGTAGAGCGCGAGGCAGCGGCCCCGGAAGAAGGCGCGGGTGTCCTCAGGAGGCTCGGTCATCGCCCGGGTGACCTCCTCCTCGCTGACGACGAGATCGAACCGGCCCCGGGCCACCAGGCGGTTGTAGAGGCCCTTGTCCGGACGGACGTCGTGGTACTGCAGGTCGACGAGCTCCAGCCGCGGCGAGTCCCAGGCCAGGCCGTCCCGCGACCGGTAGCCCTCCAGGATCGACAGCTTCGCGACCCAGTCAAGCTCGCGGACGCAGCTCATCGGGTCGACCTCGAGGCGGCCGAGGATCGACTCCCAGCGGGAGAGCACGTCGGCGGTCTGGCTGTCGACGTCGGCACCGAACCGGTCCTCGACGTACTTGCGGGCCTGTTCGAAGTACTCCATCTGCAGCTGCACCGCGGTCATCCGACGACCGTCGCGCAGAGTAACCAGATGCTTGAGGGAGGGATCGTGCGAGATCGCCCGCAGCGCCGCCACGGGCCCGTCCACCGACAGGTCCGCGGTGAACCAGCCGTCCTCGATCATCGAGAGGACCAGGGAGGTCGTTCCCACCTTCAGGTAGGTGGCGACCTCGCTCATGTTCGCGTCGCCGATGATGACGTGCAGCCNGCGGTACTTCTCCGGGTCGGCGTGCGGCTCGTCCCGGGTGTTGATGATGGGCCGCTTCAGCGTGGTCTCGAGCCCCACCTCGACCTCGAAAAAGTCGGCCCGCTGGCTGATCTGGAACCCCGGCTCCCGGCCGTCGACACCGATCCCGACCCGCCCGGCCCCGCAGACGACCTGACGGGAGACGAAGAACGGGGTGAGGTTACGGACGATCTCCCCGAAGGGCGTCGACCGTGCCATCAGGTAGTTCTCATGGCATCCGTACGAGACGCCCTTGTTGTCGGTGTTGTTCTTGTAGAGGTAGACCGGCTTGGAGCCGGGCACGGACAACGCCCGGCGGGCGGCCTCGGCCATCACCCGCTCCCCGGCCTTGTCCCACAGCACGGCGTCGCGAGGGTTGGTGACCTCGGGCGAGGAGAACTCCGGGTGCGCATGATCGACGTAGAGCCGCGCCCCGCTGGTCAGGATGACGTTGGCCAAGCCGAGATCGTCCTCGTTGGCCGGGGCGCTCGGATCGACCGCCGGCTCGCGGGGCAGTTCGAAGCCCCGGGCGTCGCGCAGCGGTGACTCCTCCTCGAAGTCCCATCGGGCGCGGCTACCCGGCGCCGACGTTCGACTGGCATACGAGTTCACCACCAACGACGAAGCCAACATCTGATTGGTGTTCGGCTGACCGGGCACCGATACGCCGTACTCGGTCTCGATCCCCATGATCCGACGCGCGCTCACTCTGCAAGCGTAGGTGCTACACGGGCGGTCGGTTAGCCGGACGTCTGCCTTGTTTGCTCTGGGCCGCTCGGGATGACACGTCCGCAGCCACGCCTATCGTCAGAATTCGGTGGCGACACGGTAGTCCGACCGACCGGCGTCCACCGCGGATGCGGGCGGGAGGATACACCCAGGGGTGCCAGTGCCGCGATGCCCAACGCAACGCCGCGATGCCACCCAGAGCACCGCCGTGACCCCGGGGCCGAGTGACCCCGGGGTCACGGCGGTGGCACGTGTCCCGCCGTTGGGCGGAACACGGGACCCGAGCCCCTTACAGATAACGGCCGTTACAGGTACTACTGCGACCGTTACAGGTACTGGCCGGTGTTCGCGATCGTGTCGATCGAACGGCCGGCCTCGGTACCCTTCGTTCCGGTGACGAGCGTGCGGATGTAGACGATCCGCTCGCCCTTCTTCCCGGAGATCCGGGCCCAGTCGTCCGGGTTGGTCGTGTTCGGGAGGTCCTCGTTCTCCTTGAACTCGTCCATGCAGGCGGCGAGCAGGTACTGCATGCGCAGCCCCTTCTGCCCGCCCTCGATGTGCTCCTTGACCGCCATCTTCTTGGCCCGGGCGACGATGTTCTCGATCATCGCGCCGGAGTTGAAGTCCTTGAAGTACAGGACCTCCTTGTCGCCGTTGGCGTAGGTCACCTCGAGGAAGCGGTTCTCCTCGCTCTCCGCGTACATCCGCTCGACCACGCGCTGGATCATGGCCTGAACGGTCGCCTCCCGGTTACCGCCGAACTCGGCCAGGTCATCCGGGTAGAGCGGCAGCTCCGGCACGACGTACTTGGCGAAGATGTCCCGAGCCGCCTCGGCATCGGGCCGCTCCACCTTGATCTTCACGTCGAGCCGACCCGGCCGCAGGATCGCCGGATCAATCATGTCCTCGCGGTTGGACGCGCCGATCACGATGACGTTCTCGAGCTGCTCGACGCCGTCGATCTCGCTGAGCAGCTGCGGGACGATCGTGTTCTCCACGTCCGAGGACACCCCCGAGCCACGGGTCCGGAAGATCGAGTCCATCTCGTCGAAGAACACGATCACCGGCATTCCCTCGGACGCCTTCTCACGCGCCCGCTGGAACACCAGCCGGATCTGCCGCTCGGTCTCGCCGACGAACTTGTTGAGCAGCTCGGGACCCTTGATATTCAGAAAGAACGCCCGACCGGTGCCCTGGCCGCCGGTCTTCGCCTCGACCTTCTTGGCCAGCGAATTGGCGACCGCCTTGGCGATCAGCGTCTTGCCGCAGCCGGGCGGGCCGTAGAGCAGCACACCCTTCGGTGGCTTGAGCTGATGCTCCCGGTAGAGCTCCTTGTACAGGAACGGCAGCTCGACCGAGTCCCGGATCGACTCGATCTGGCTCTTCAGGCCGCCGATCTGTTCGTAGCCGATGTCGGGAACCTCTTCGAGGACGAGCTCCTCGACCTCGGACTTGGGAATCCGCTCGAAGGCGTAGCCGGAACGGGACTCGATCAACAACGAGTCCCCGGACCGGATCGGTCCATCGAGAAGCGGCTGGGCCAGCATGACCACCCGCTCCTCGTCGGTGTGACCGAGCACCAGCGCCCGGTCCCCACCCTCGAGGACCTCTTTGAGTAGGACGATCTCACCCTGCCGCTCGAACGCGCGCGTCTCGACCACGTTCAGCGCCTCGTTGAGNATGACCTCCTGGCCGGGCAAGAGATCACTGATGTTGACGCTCGGCGACACGGTCACCCGGAGCTTTCTGCCCTGAGTGAACACGTCGACGGTGCCGTCTTCGTAGGAGGAGACGAAGATCCCGTAGCCGCTGGGCGGCTGCGCGAGCCTGTCGACCTCCTCCTTCAGGGTGACGATCTGGTCTCGCGCCTCGCGGAGAGTCGCGACGAGCCTGTCGTTCTGTCCCGTGACAGCCGACAACTCCGCCTGGATCTCCGCGAGCCGTTCCTCCAGCACCCTGAGCTGCCTGGGCGATTCGGACAACTTACGCCGCAGCATGGCCACTTCCTCTTCCAGGAAGGCGACCTGCGTCGTGAGCTCGTGTNTTTCCTTCTCGTACGCCGACCGCCGTGATTCGGCATCACCTGGACGACCCGTGCTCCCATCGGAGCCAGAGCCCGAACGGGGACCGGACACTGCGCCTCCNCCNCCCCCGTGCTGACCGGGACGCNCCCACACTNCCGTTGTGACCGCCGCTGGCAGGCCGGTCGGGCAAGGACGATCCAGCTTTGCCGTAAACAGCGGGTTACGGTGCCATGCTGACAGAAGATCGGAGCCCTGTGGCAACTCCAGCGAAGCCGGGCGTTTCGGCAGACCTGCGGGTGCGGGTCGACCAGGATGCCTGCACCGGCGACGGTCTGTGCGCGCAACTCGCTCCCGCCGTCTTCGAGTTCGACGTCGACGGTCTGGCCTACGTCAAGGACAGCGCGGGCGAGCTGCAGACGCAGCCCGGCGCCTACGTCCCGGTGCCGCTGCCGCTCGTCGACGCGGTGGTCGACGCGGCCGACGAGTGTCCGGGGACGTGCATCTACGTGGAACGCCCCGACGGCACGCTGGAGGCCGGCGGGCCCGTCGGCTGACGATGGGCCCGGCCGGCCGGCACACTCGCGACCACGGCCTGCCCCATGGGACCCCATGGGAATGGCCTGCCCCATGGGACCCCATGGGATACGTCACATCGGCTGGATCGTCGCCGACCCTGGGTCGGCGTCCCGGGATCGGTCGGTCTCGGCCCTGGGCTCGGTCTCGGCCCTGGGCTCGGGGGCGGTCTCGGAGGCGGGATCGATCCCGATCGGCGCGCCCTTCGCCGGCCGGCGGCGGCGCACCGGAGGAGTGACCCCCTCGGCGAGGCGCCGCGCGGTCACCAGGAAACCGGTGTGGCCGACCATGCGGTGGCCAGGCCGCACGGCCAGACCCTCGACGTGCCAGTCCCGCATTATCGACTCCCACGCCGCGGGCTCCGTGAACGTGCCGTGCGCCCGTAGCGTCTCGACGATCCGGGAAAGCTGGGTGGTGGTAGCGACGTAGGCACAGACCACCCCGCCGGGCACCAGCGCCGCGCTGACGGCGTCAACGACCTCCCAGGGCGCGAGCATGTCGAGGACGGCCCGGTCGACGTCACGCTCGGTTGTCTCGGCCAGCTCCCCGACCAGCACGGTGTGGGCGGGATGCGGGCCGCCGAAGAACGCCTCGATGTTGCGCCGGGCAATCTCGGCGAAGTCCGCGCGCCGCTCGTAGGAGACCAGACGCCCGCAGTCGCCGATGGCACGCAGCAGCGAGCACGACAGCGCCCCGGACCCGACGCNGGCCTCTAGCACCCTGGCGCCCGGGAAGATGTCCGCGTAGGTGACGATCTGCGCCGCGTCCTTGGGGTACACCACGGTCGCCCCGCGCGGCATGGACAGCACGAAGTCGACGAGCAGCGGGCGCAGCGCCAGGTAGTCGGTACCACCCGTGCTGGTGACGACGATCCCCTCCGGCCGGCCGAGCAGGGCGTCGTGCTCGACGGCTCCCCGGTGGGTGTGAAACTGCCTGCCCGGTTCGAGGACGACGGTGTGCCGGCGCCCCTTGGGATCAGTCAGCTGCACCCGGTCACCCTTGGTGAACAGGCCTCGGCGATGAGCGGCGCCGGTCGGAGGCGGAGCGTAACCGCCGGCCAGGGACGGCACCTGCCCCGGGGACACCGACTCGTCGGGCGGGGCGCTCACCGGGACGCCACCATGCGGGCGGCGGCGGCCGGATCGATACGGGCGACGAGATCCACCATCGCGAGCACGCCGACCGGGCGGCCCGCCTGCTTGACGAGGTACTCCGACGCCGGCACCCGCTGCACGGCCGCCAGCAGGGCCTCGCCTTCCAGATCGGCGTCGAGGACCATGCCGGGCGAGATCACCCGACTCACTTCATCCACGGTCATCCAGGGTCTCCGATGCTCCGGCAGCGCGTCGACCGCGGAGCCATTCATGATCTTCAGGGGGCTGCCGTCACGGTCGATCACCGCGACGGCGGTGGCGCCGACCTCCTGAGCTCGCCGCAGCGCCTCCGCCAGCGGAACGGCACCCTCGACGGGCAGCGTCCGGCGCGCAAGGCGACCGGCGCACAGGCCGGGCAGCCGCTCCCGCACCTGCGCGGCGCGCAGCGACTGGTAGGCCGCGAACGCGAGGAAGCCCGCCAGAGCATAGGTGTACACCATGCCGATGCCGTCGGAGGTCGACGCACCCCAGACGACCAGGCCGGCGGCGACGACGAACCCGCCGTAGGCACCGGCCCGCAGCCCCCGCAGCTTGTCGCGCGTCAGACCCCACACCGCGGCGACGACCACCCGTCCACCGTCCAGCGGGAGGCCCGGTGCCAGGTTGAAGAGGAACAACGCGGCGTTGATGAGTCCGAGATCGTGCAGGACCGCGGCGGCGTCGCTGGTGTCGTCGAGGCCGAGCAGGCCGAGGTGACAGCCGGCGGCCAGCACCCCGTTGACCGCCGGGCCGACGAAGGCGATCAGGAACTCGCGGCCGGCGCTGCGGGGCTCCGGCTCGAACTCGGTGAACCCGGCGAAGCCGTGCAGGGTCACGGACCGCACGGTGTGACCGAACGCCAGCGCCGTCAGAGCGTGACCGATCTCGTGGGCGAGCAGGGAGGCCAGGAAGCCGATAGAGATCAACGAGGAGAGCGCGAGGATCCGCCCGTCGGACGCCAGCGGCAGCCGGTCGCGGATCGAGCCGGAGAGCAGGTAGGCGACGAGGACGGCGAAGACGAGGGCGAACGGCGAGATGACGATGGGAACACCGCGGATCCGCCCGACCGGCACGCNGGGGGGTCGCTCACTCGGAGCCTGCCCCGCCGGGCCCGCGCCGCCGTGGGCGCTCGAACCCGCGCCGCTCGAACCCGCGCCGCCCGAACCCGCGCCGCCGTGCTGATCCGCCATGGATCCGATGCTACGGACCATACCCCGACCCGTCGTCCGGGACCGAGTGGCGAAGATGTCGGTAGGGGGATCTAGGGTCCAGGACATGACCTCGACGCAGCGCTCTCCTGCCATCCCGGGATCGGTGGCGTCGGCCGCACCCCGGCCGTTGATCGGTTCGCTGTCACCGTCGCGGGCGGCGGACTTCGTCAACTGTCCGTTGCGCTACCGGTTCCGGGTCGTCGACCGGCTCCCCGAGCCGCCGAGCGAGGCCGCGACCCGCGGGACCGTGGTGCACGCGGTCCTGGAGAAGCTGTTCGATCTCCCGGCGTCCCGGCGTACCCTGCAGGCCGCGCGGGAGCTGGTCGAGCCGGCCTGGGATACGGTGCGCGCCCGCGAGCCGGCGGTCGAGGCGCTGTTCGGTGGCCGCGACGAACTGGCGGCGTGGTTGGAGTCGGCCCGCGAACTGCTCGCCGGATACTTCGCGCTGGAGGATCCGTCACGGCTGGCGCCGGTGGCCCGCGAGCTGTACGTCGAGCACGTGCTCGACTCCGGCCTGCGGCTGCGGGGCTACCTGGACCGGCTTGACGAGGCGACCACGGCGCAGGGACCCGCCCTGCGGGTGGTCGACTACAAGACCGGCCGCTCGCCCGGCCCGGCGTTCGAGAGCTCGGCGATGTTCCAGATGAAGTTCTACGCCCTGCTGCTCTGGCGGATCCGTGGGGTGATCCCGCGCGAGCTGCGGCTGTACTACCTCGGTGACCGCACCTGGCTGCGGGCCACCCCCGACGAGGCCGACCTGCGGGCCGCCGAGCGACGGATCGAGGCCCTGTGGGCGGCGATCGACCGCGCGCACCGCACCGGGGACTGGCGCGCCACCCCGAACAGACTGTGTTCCTGGTGCGACCATCAGGCTCGATGCCCAGCCTTCGGCGGCACCCCACCACCGCTACCGCAGCAGACATCCGCGGTGCCGCTCGACGAGACCGCCCCCGCCGTCTGCGAGGCGGACGGCTGATGGCGGTCTTCAGGCCGGACCCCGTCCGGACCCCGTTCCCCGCGGACAGCCCGTTTACGGTGCCGGCATCCTCAGCTCGCCGGCGGCGGTGGCTCCACCGGGCGTCCTCGGAGGCATGCCATATCGCCCGATCACCAAAAGTAATATTGGTCGGACCTTCAATACTGCCGGCGGTACAGTCAGCGACGGCGAGATGCCGATCATCGTTCGGTCGTTGGGGAGATCGACCACGGTAGCCGAACAGCCGTCCCAGGTCAGTCGGGGCCGAGCGCAGGCAGGGCAGGCACGACGTGTCGAGAGGGACCGTGTCGAGAGGGACACGGCGCGCCGCGAGGGAGAGGACATCACGATGGCCCGACGGACCGGATCGTCCCGAGGCGGGAAGCGGGGCGCGGTCGCGGGCAGCCCGCCCGGCCGAGAGGACCGCGGGTCGCGGCCCGGCGAGTACGGTGCCGGCCGTGACGGCCGGGTTCCCGAGCACCCGGGCGGCCGGCGAGAAGACGGACCGGACGCCGCACCCGCGGCCCGCGCCGCCAGGCTGACGAAGGTCTACGGCTCCGGTGACACCACCGTCACGGCACTGCGCGAGATCGACCTGGCCTTCCCCCGCGGCCGATTCACCGCGATCATGGGGCCGTCCGGGTCGGGGAAGTCGACGCTGATGCACTGCCTGGCCGGGTTGGACACGGTCACCCGGGGACGGGTCTTCATCGGCAACGTGGACCTGTCCCGGCTGTCCGACAAGCAACTGACCCGGTTGCGTCGCGACCGCATCGGGTTCATCTTCCAGCAGTTCAACCTGCTGCCCACGCTGACCGCGGCCGAGAACATCACGCTGCCGTTGAGCATCGCCGGGCGTTCGCCGGATCGGGCCTGGATGCGCACCGTCATCGACGCGGTCGGTCTCGCACCGCGGTTGAAGCACCGGCCGAGCGAACTCTCGGGCGGTCAGCAGCAACGGGTCGCCTGTGCGCGGGCCCTGGTCACCCGGCCGGAGATCATCTTCGCCGACGAGCCGACCGGCAACCTTGACTCCCGGTCGGGAGCCGAGGTGCTGTCGTTCCTGCGTGACTCGGTCTCCGAACTCGGGCAGACGATCGTCATGGTCACCCACGACGCGACGGCGGCGTCCTACTCGGATGAAGTGATCTTCCTTGCCGACGGTCGACTCGTTGACGCGATCGCGAACCCGACCGCGGAGGAGGTGCTGGACCGGATGAAGCACCTCGACGCCGCCGCGGGCGGCTTGGCGGCCGACGGCGAGATCGCCGACGACCGGGACGACCATAACGACACCGACGGTCGCTACGGGCCTGCCGGTGACTACGACGACTACGCCTACCCGGACCAGGCCTACCCGGACCAGGCCTACCCGGACCAGGCCTACCCGGACCAGCCGACCTACGGGCGAGACGAGCACGATCCCTACCAGGGCCACTACCCGGAGCGGCGCACCGGCCAGTTCGAGGCGATCCCCGCCCCGGACCTCGGGCCCGACGCCGGTGGGCAGCCGGCGTCAAGGCGGGTCGGCGGCACGCGCCACGGCGAGGAGTACTACTCCGGCCGCTCCCACCACCGGCCGGTGCCGAGGCCTGGCGGCGGGCCTCCGCTCACCGACCCCGGCCGTGTCGACGGCGGGGGGGACAGTTACCACCCGGACGGCACGGAGCCGGCGGGCTGGGCCTGAGCCGATGCTGCGCGCCACCCTCAAGAGTCTGCTGGCCCGCAAGGTCCGGCTGGTGCTCTCCATGCTGGCGGTCGTCGCCGGGGNGAGCTTCGTGACCGGGACCCTGGTCCTGACCGACACCCTCAACCGGACGTTCGACACCCTCTTCGCCGNCATCAACAAGAACGTCAGCGTCGCCGTGCGCTCGGTCAACGCCATCGACCCGACGAGCGACGTCGGCCGCCCTCCGCTGCCGGCCTCGCTCGTCTCCACCGCCGCCGGAGTGGACGGGGTGCGGGTGGCGGTCGGCAAGGTCAACGGCCAGGCCGTCCTCGTCAACCCGGCCACCGGCAAGCCCTCGAACACCAACGGTGCGCCGGGGATCGGTATCAACTGGACCGGGGGTCAGCCCACCTCGGCGGAGGAGATCGCCGAGGGTCGCCCGCCCGGCCCCGGAGAGATCGTCGTCGACCGGGCGACCGCGAAGAAGCTCCATCTGTCGCTCGGGGCAAAGATCTCGGTGCAGACCAAGGGTCCGCCCGCGCGGTACACCCTGGTCGGCACCTTCCGGATCGGCGGTCAGGACAGTCTCGGGGGCGCCGCCGTCACCGCGTTCGACACCGCCACCGCCCAGCGGGTCCTGCTCGCGCCCGACCGGTTCAGCGCGATCCACCTGGCCGCCGGGCCCGGCCTGACCCAGGAGGAGCTGCGGGCCCGGGTCGCCGCCGCACTCCCACCGGGTGTCGAGGCGATCACCGGCAGGCAGTTGGCGGACGAGAGCGCCAGCGCTGTGCAGAACGCCGTCAGCGGCTTCTCCACCTTTCTGCTGATCTTCGCNGCCATCTCGGTCTTCGTTGGCGCCTTCATCATCTTCAACACCTTCACGATGCTCGTCGCCCAACGGGTGCGGGAGCTGGCCCTGCTGCGAGCAATCGGGGCGAGCAAACGTCAAGTCCAGGTGTCCCTGCAGGTCGAAGCGGCACTGGTCGGCTTCGCCGGGGCCACTGTCGGCCTGGTGTCCGGCGCGGGGCTCGCGCTGCTGCTGCGCGTCGCCGTCGGTGTGTTCGGCGTGGCGCTGCCCAGCGGTGCGCTGGTCTTCCGCCCCCGCACCGTCGTGATCGCCTACGCCGTCGGCGTGCTCATCACCGCCGCGGCGGCGTTCGTGCCGGCCCGCAAGGCCGCGTCGGTGCCACCGATCGCGGCGATGCGGGAGACCTACGTGCTGCCGACCCGCTCGCTGCGCTCCCGGGCGATCGCCGGGTCGGTGCTCACCGCGCTCGGCATCGTCCTGCTGATCCTCGGCACCGCCTCGGCGGGCAAGCCGGGAGCCACCGCCGTCGGGGTGGGCGCGGCGGGGATCTTCCTCGGCGTCGCCACCCTCTCACCGCTGCTGTCCGGACCGATCACCCGGGTCCTCGGCGCACCGTTGGCGAGGATGTTCGGGGCCACCGGCCGACTCGGCCGGGAGAACGCGATGCGCAACCCGCGCCGGACCGCCTCCACCGCCTCCGCGTTGATGATCGGACTCGCCCTGGTCAGCGCCTTCTCCGTGCTCGGACAGTCGATCAAGGAGTCGGTGCGGGAGACGGTGTCGAACAGCCTCGGTGCCGACTTCTACCTGACCCCGCAGAACTTCGGGCAGGGATTCAGCGGTGAGGTGGCTCGCGAGCTGGCCGGCAAGCCCGGCATCGAGATCGCCACGGGTCTTCGGGGCGGCCTGGTGAAGATCTCCGGGCAGAGCTCCCAGGTGCTGGCCGGCGACCCAGCGGGCCTGGTCAAGATGCTGGCCATCAAGGAGGTGACCGGTGACGTCCACGCCCTCGGCGACGGCACGATCCTGGCCGAGGACTCCACCGCCGCGGACCACCAGCTACGGGTGGGGCAGAAGGTCCCGGTCACCTTCGCCGACGGCCGCGCGGAGCTGACTCTGGTGGGCACGTACCAGAAGAGCCAGGTGGCCGGCAAGTGGATCATCTCCACGAGCGAGTTCGCCCGGCACTCCACCGATGACCTCGACCTGTTCGTCCTGGTGAAGAGGGCGAGCGGGGCGGACCCGGCGATGGTCCGGGCCGAGATCGCCACGGTGGTCAAGTCGTTCGCCACGGTGGAGGTCCGGGACCAGTCCGAGTTCGTCGCACAGCAGGAGAAGCAGGTCGACCAGCTGCTCGGGTTCATCTACGTGCTGCTGGCCCTGGCGGTCATCATCGCACTGTTCGGTATCGTCAACACCCTGGCGCTCTCGGTAATCGAACGGACCCGGGAGATCGGTCTGCTGCGTGCGGTCGGCATGACGCGGTCGCAGATGAGGCTGATGGTCATCCTTGAATCAGTGATCATCTCGGTCTTCGGAGCCGTGCTGGGCGTCGTCGTCGGGAGCATCTTCGGCTGGGCGCTGACGAAGGCGCTGGCCTCCCTGGGAATCAGCACGTTCGCCTACCCGGTACGGACGATCCTGCTCGTGGTCCTCACCGGGGCGATCCTCGGCGTGCTCGCCGCTGTCTTCCCCGCCCGGCGCGCCGCTCGCATGGACGTCCTGCGCGCCATCTCCGCCGTCTGACCCACCCAACCCCACACCCCCTCCGACGCCGTTCGGGGGACCTACGCCCGGTCTTCGCCCCCAAAACCGTGCCTTACTCCCCCAAGCTCGTATCCAGGGCGGCTGGGGCGAAGGGACGGGCTGAGGCGGGGGGTGGTGAGGGACTCCATAAGGTCCGGGGTGACGTCGTGCAGGCTCGCCAGGAGCGCCGCAAGCCCGGCGGGCACCGGCTCGCCGCGAGCCGCGACGCCCGAGGCCTCCAAGGCCCCCGAAGCCTCCAAGGCCCCCGAAGCGGTCAGGTCGAGCAGATCCGGCATGGACGGGATCATGATGGTCGCGCACCCGGCCGCCACCCCGGCGCGCGCTCCCGACGGGCTGTCCTCCAAGACGACGCAGCGAACCGGGTCGACGCCGAGCACCCGGGCGGCGGTCAGGTAGGGCTCCGGGTCCGGCTTGCGGCGAGTGACCTCATCGCCGGCGACCGTCACGGCGAAGAACTCGTCACCGACGACGTGCAGCACCGGCTCCATCAGGTCGCGGAAGGACGAGGAGACCAGCGNGGTNGGGACNCCCGCCGCTCGCAGCGCGACGAGCAGCTCCACCGCCCCGGGCTGCGGGACGATCGCACCGGGCTCGCGGAACAGCTCGGCGGAGCGGCGCAGCAGGAACTCCGCCGTCGGCGCCACGTCGGACGCCGGCAGGCCGAGCATCGACACCATGAGCGGCACGGCGGTGTCGATGCCGTGGCCGATCATGGCTCGTTTCATCGCCGGGGNGAACTCGCCGCCCAGCCGCGCCGCCGCCTCGTGCTCGGCGATGGTCCAAATCGGCTCGGTGTCAACGAGCAGGCCATCCATGTCNAANAAAACCGCCGCAAGGCTCCCCACGTCCACTCCTAGCTCAGGTAGCTCGGTAGCTCAGGGTCGTCCGGCCGCACGGTGCCCGGTTGACCGCACGGTGCCTACGTGGCCGCGAAGTACTTCGCCTCCGGGTGGCACAGGATGATCGCCGAGGTGGACTGCTCCGGCACGAGCTGGAACTCCTCGGCGCGCGACGGGCCGTCGCCGTCCTCGAAATTCACCGAGTCGAGGCAGAGGCTGGCCGCCTGCAACAGGGGGCCCATGGCGCCGTCGGCCACCAGCACACGCTCGGTCAGGACGGACACCAGATCACCGCGCACTGGCCAAGAGTACCGGGACGGGTTTCTCCTACCACCGGTACGGTTTACCCTCCCGTCCGGACGCCTCCGAGGATGTCGGCCACGGGCACGACGGTGATCACGGTACGGTGATCACAGCATGGTGATGATTGCGGGGTGGGAATGCCGGACGCGTCCCGGCGGGTTGCCCACGGCACGGTCGCGGGTGGCACGGTCGCGGGTGGCACGGTCGCGGATGGCACGGTCGGGGNGGCACAGCTGCGGGAACGGAGGCGTGACGTCGGACCGCGCGGGTGTGCTCGGCGCGGCGGTCCGCACAAACACGGGCTGGGGCACGCCGGTCCGGCGGCGGCCCTGGGCCGGGCCGTTCGCATTCCCGCGACGGCGGGTATCCGTTCAGAGCCGATACGGTGCAGCCACCGCATCGATCCGGAATGGATGTCCGATCCGCCCGGGTCTAGCGCCATCGAGAGACCGAGGAAAGGCGTTCCCACGAGAACATCGGCAGACTGGACCAGCGTAGGTTCCCCGTGGACGACCAGTGGTCGTCCGCGGGTCACCGGCTCACGGGCCATAAGGGNGGCTGACGTCACGCATGTCGGCTCTGGGCAGGAGTCGTCTCCGTGAGGACGTACCGTTGCACTGTCACGGGGGCAGTGGGCCGCCGCGGGGCGGCAGGAGGTGGTAGGTGATCGAGTTCTCCGGCGTCGGTCAACTACGGTCGCCGGTCGTAGTAGCCGCCTTCGAAGGGTGGAACGACGCGGCCGATGCCTCGTCCGCCGCCGTCGAGCATCTGGAGACCGCCTTCAAGGCCCGTGTCATCGGTGCTATCGACCCCGACGACTACTACGACTTCCAGGTGAACCGACCGACGGTGAGCGGGACCGACGGGGCCTCCCGGAAGATCTCGTGGCCGACCACCCGCCTGTCGGTGGCGCGGCCGCCGAAGTCCGAGACGGACCTGGTGCTGATCCGCGGGCTGGAACCGAACATGCGCTGGCGTGGGTTCACCGACGAGCTGATCGAGGCCGTCCACGCCCTCGGCAGCGACATGGTGATCTCCCTCGGGGCGCTGCTCGCTGACTCGCCGCACACCCGGCCGGTCCCGATCAGCGGAACCGCCGGGGACGCGGCAACGGCTGCCCGACTCGGGCTGGAGCCGTCCCGTTATGAGGGGCCGACCGGCATCGTCGGCGTCTTCGGGGAGGCATGCGCACGGGCCGAGCTCGCCTCGGTGTCGTTCTGGGCGGCGGTGCCGCACTACGTGGCTAACCCGCCCTGTCCCAAGGCGACCCTCGCGCTGCTGCGCCGAGTGGAGGACCTGCTGGACATCGAGATCCCGCTGGGTGACCTTCCCGAGCGGGCGAAGGCGTGGGAACGGCAGGTGGACGAGCTCGCCGCCGGGGACACCGAGGTCGCCGAGTACGTCCGTTCGCTGGAGTCACGCGAGCCCGAGACGGCGCTGCCCGAGGCCAGTGGGGACGCAATCGCCCGGGAGTTCGAACGGTACCTGCGCCGTCGCGGCCAGTAAAGGCCGGTAAGAGAGCCGGCCCGGTAGAAGAATCGGTAGAAGAAGGAAAGGGGGCGAGGGTACGCCCGGGCCGGGAGCCCAGGGCGCACCCCGCACCTCCACCGGGCCACCCTTCTCCTCGACGATCTCGCTACTCCTCGACGATCTCGGCGTCGATGATGTCCTCGTCGGCGCCACGGCGGAACGGCACGTTCGCCGAGTTCGTGACCGGTTCGCGCGGAGTGGGCGGGGTGTGGGATTCCGCGTCCGCGACGTCGGCCTGACGATGCCGGCCCGGGGAACGCCGCCCCGGGCCGGCGACGCGACCGGTCGCCCACGCGGTCTCGGAAAGATCCGACGCTCCCGCACCGCCCGCGGGGACCGCACCGCCCGCGGGAAAACCGGCAGGACCGGCTCCGCCCGGCGTCCCAGACGTGCCCGACGTCGTCGGCGCGGCCGCACCCGCCCGGGCCAGGTCGGTGACCGCCCGGTCCACCTCGTCGGAGGCCAGGACCCCCCGCAGGCGCAGCATCGCGCCGATGATCTCACCCTGCTGGTGACGCAGCGCCTCGAGCGAGGCGGTGCACCGGGCGATCTCCACCTCCAGCTCGGCATGCCGCTCCCGGGCGAGCCGGCGGCTCTCCTCCACGGCGTCGAGGAGGAGCTTCTCGGCCTGTTCCCGAGCCTCCCGCACGATCGGGTGGTTCGCCCCGGCGTCCTCGATCACCTCTTCCAGCGCCGCCTCCGCGATCTGGCGGGCGCCCGTGACGATCTCCTCGGCCTCCTGCTGGGCGATGGTCAGCATCTGGCCGATCCGACCGCCGGCCTGCGCGGCCAGGCCCTCGACGCCCATGTTCGCGCTGCGGGCCCGCTCGTGCTTCAGGGCGCTTTCGGCCGCGGCCGCGCGCGAGGTCACCTGGCTGGCGTAACGCCACAGCGTGGCCAGGTAGTCGTCGACCTGATGAGGGTCGTAGCCATGCGCGACCTCGTCGAAGGCGGGCCGTTCGGTCGCTGCCCCGGGATCCACCCGGCGATGGTGAGCTCCCATCCTCAGCTCCCTCTGGGTCTGACGGGTTCAAGGTCTACGCCCAGCAGTGTGTCAACGAGGCGCCGCACGAGTGCGGGCGCCTCCCCCCAGGCGGGCACGTCACCGCCAGAACCGCGAACCGGACCCCCCTGATGGGTGGGATCCGGGCCCGCACCGGCGGAGCCGCCCGCATCAGCGAGCGCGGCGCCGACCCAGGCGTCCACCGCGGCGACGGCACCCGGGGCGTCGAGGTCGTCGGCGAGCCGCTCACGCACGGCGGCGAGCAGTCCCATGGCGTCAGGCCCGGTGGGCAGGGCGACGGCGGCCCGCCACCGGTTCATCCGGTCCACGGCGTCGTCGAGCAGGCCCGGCGTCCACTCCCAGTCCTCGGTGTGCCGATGATCGAGCAGGGCCAGCCGCAGGGCCGCCGGATCCACCCCGGCCCGGCGCAGCCGGGAGACGAACTCCAGGTTGCCCCGCGACTTCGACATCTTGTGGCCGTCGAGGCTCACCATCGCGGTGTGCACGTAGCTGCGGGCGAACGGCCGGATGCCGGCGGCGACCTCGGCGTGCGCCGCGCTGCACTCGTGGTGCGGAAAGCTCAGGTCGGTTCCGCCNCCCTGGATGTCGATGACCCCGCCGAGATAGTGGCGGGCGATNGNNNNGCACTCGATGTGCCAGCCGGGCCGGCCGGGGCCGAACGGCGAGGGCCAGGACGGCTCGCCGGGGCGGTGGGCGCGCCACAGCAGCGGATCGAGGGGGTCCTTCTTGCCGGTCCGGCGCGGGTCACCCCCGCGCTCGGCGCAGATCGCCAGCATCTCGGCCCGGCTGAGATGCGAGATCTCCCCGAAGGCGGGTGCGGTGGCGATCGAGAAGTACAGGTCGTCGTCGACCTGGTAGGCCGCGCCCCGGTCGACGAGCTCCACCACCATGTCGACGATCATCGGGATGGCCTCGACCACCCCGACGTAGGCGTCCGGCGCCAACATCCGCAGCGCGGTCATGTCCTCGCGGAACAGGTCGATCTCCCGGTCGGNGAGGGCCCGCCAGTCCAGCCCGTCACGGGTGGCTCGCTCAAGCAACGGGTCATCGACATCCGTTACGTTCTGTACATAGTGGACGTGATGCCCGGCGTCTCGCAGCACACGCTGCGCGAGGTCGTAGGTGAGGTAGGTGAAGGCATGCCCCAGATGCGTCGCATCATAGGGCGTGATGCCACACACATACAGCCTTGCGGTGACGGCCGGCGCCAACTCGCGTACGCTCGACGTGGCCGTATCGAAGATCCTCAGTGGCTTCCCGTGACCGGGAAGAGAACGTATCGGAGGAGATGGCCACGCCTGCATGCGTGTCAGAGTAACCGCGAACCGACTCTCCGGCGGGCACAAGGAGAGTAACCGCAGCGTAGCCGACAGCATCCCAAGCCGATCCACCTCGGGTCACCGACGGTGACATCCCATGTTCTCCCGCACCTGTATCCGCACCGGTGACCCGCCCAGAACCGGAACCCGCTCAGAACCGGAACCCGCTCAGAACGGCGGCCAGGGGATCGCCGGCCAGTCCCCCGAGGGCAACGGGAACCGGCCCTCGGCCAGAAGCCCGTCGACCCGCACGGTGAGGGCGTCGACCTCGGTGACCGTGAGCAGCTCCTCGAGCCGGTCCCGGAAGGGGCCCGCGAGCGCCTCACGCAGGTCGTCGAGCAAGGCGGTCTCCTCGGCGTCGAGCCGCCTTCCCCGCCAGGTCCACAGCAGGGTGCGCAGCTTGCCGTCCGTGTGGAAGGTCACACCGTGATCGATGCCGTGAATCCGGCCGGAGGGCGCCGGCAGCAGGTGCCCACCCTTGCGGTCGGCGTTGTTGATGACGACGTCGAACAGGGCGATCCGGCGCAGCTGGGAGTCGTCGGACCGGGTCAGCGCCACCAGGTCCACGGTGACGTCGGTGTCGATCCACAGCTGCACCATGCCCTCGCCGAACGGGCCGTCACGCAGAATGGTGGGCGGGACGATGCCAAGCCCGAGCTGCTCGGAGACCTCGTAGGCGGCCAGCTCGCGGGCGGCGAGGGTGCCGTCCGGGAAGTCCCACAGGGCGCGTTCGCCGCGGACCGGCTTGTAGACGCAGCGGCCGGTCACCCCGTCGGCGCAGATGTCGCAGCAGAGCGTCGTGTTGCTCGCGTCGACCAGCCGGGCGGTGATCTCGAGGTCACCGCGGCGAAGGAGGTCGAGGGCGGCGGGGGCGTCGAGGCCACCCCCGTCGATCGGATGCAGTGGCGGTCGCCACCCCNGAGNGGAACTCGCCGCGGAGACGCCCATCACCTCAGTCTGTCCGGTCCGGCAGGGTGATGTCACCGGACCGGACGGTGAGCGACATCTCTCCCACACCGTCCGGCCTACCGGACCACACCGCTATCACGAACCGCACCGCTACCACGAACCGCACCGCTACCACGAACCGCACCGCTACCACGAACCGCGCACCCGCGGCGGGCGGGCCCGGCGCCCCTCGCCGGCCGCATCAACGCAGATGACCGTTCTGGCGCGGGCAGACGTGACCGTCGTCCAACGGCTGCCCGCACAACGGGCAGGAGGGCCGGCCCGCGGCCAGGACCCGCGCCGCGCGCTGCACGAACGAGCGCGCCTGCTCGGACCCCAGCAGGACCCGGACGGCGTCCGGCCCGTCGGGATCGTCGGAGAATCCGACGATCGAGTCGGCCAGGCCCGTCGCCTGCGCCTCGATGACGACCCGTCCGCCACGCGGATCCCAGCCGAGCGCGATCGTCGCGGCCTGGAACTCCTCGTCGATCGGCAGATCGAGCGGGGACAGGTCGGGGTCGGCCGGGGCGGGCTCGGGCGGCGGCGTCGCGCCGCGGCGGCCCAACTCGTCGAGCAGCTCGGTCAGCTGTTCGGCAAGCAATGCGACCTGTGCCTTCTCCACCGCGACGGTGACGACCCGCGCCCCGTCGCGGGCCTGCAGGTAGAACGATCGGGCGCCGGGAAGGCCTACGGTGCCCACAACGAACCGCTGCGGCGGGTCGAAGACGTGTATCCGGCGCGGCATGCCCGATCAGCCCGTTCCNCCNCCGGCGCTGGGACGGAAACCGCCGGCACCGCCACCGATCACCTCGTCCACGTCGAGCCCGCTGGACCCCGGCGACTCCGGCGGCTCCGGCGACTTCCGGGACCCGGGAGACGACGCCGCGGCGTCGGCGGCCCCGGCGGAGCCCTCTGCCCGGGGTAGCGGCGGTGGGAGGAGCTCGACGACGTCCCCGCCGGTGTCGTTGATGCGCCGGACGAAGGGGCGGCGCTCGTTGTAGCGGATCACGGTCAGGGAACAGGGATCGACGGTGATCCGGTGGTACATGTCCAGATGCATGCCCAGGGCGTCGGCGACCACCGTGCGGATCACGTCGCCGTGCGAGCACAGCAACCAGGTGGCGTCCGGGCCCAGCCGCTCGTTCCACTCCCGCACGGCGCTCACCCCACGGGCCTGCGTGTCCCGTAGTGCCTCACCCTCGGGACCGGGGAAGACGACCGCGCTGGGATGGCTCTGCACCACCGCCCAGAGCGGATCCTTCGCCAGGGTCGCCAGTTCCTGCCCGGTCCAGTCACCGTACCGGCACTCACCGAGCCGCTCGTCGATCTCGACCTGCCGCGGACCGCCCGGGCTGGCCTCGCTGACCGGACGGCGTCCGGCGATCGCCGCGGCCGTCTGGCGGCAGCGGTCGAGCGGGCTGCTGACGATCGCCGCCAGCGGGATGTCCGCGAGGCGTCGCGCCAGGTCCGACGCCTGGCGGCGGCCACGGTCGTCCAACCCCACGCCGGGCGTCCAACCAAGCAGGATCTTGCCGGTCACGGCGGTCAGGCCGTGGCGGACCAGCAGGACTGTGGTCAACCGGTCCGTCCCTTCTGTTGCTGACGCTCACTGTCTCCGCCGGGCCGGACGCACGGGTGGGCCCGGACGCACGGGTGGGCCCGGACGCGCATCGGTCGGAACACGCGACATCGCCTTCCTACAGCCATGCCGCCACAGCGCCGTCCCGGATACCACGCTACCCAGCGGGCTACAACAGCGGCGGAACGGTTCGTCGTTACGCTTCCCGGCATGCCGGACGAGTACACGACCGCTTCCACCACGGAGCCCGACGCGGTCGGCCCGCAGGCACGAGCGGACCCGCAGCCAGCGGACCCCGAGGAGGTCTTCGCCGCGTTCTGCGGGGCGGGGCTGTGGCCGGGGCTGGGCCGCACGACGGCCGGCCGGCTGCCCGCGGCCGGGATCACCCGGCCCGACCACGTCGACGTCGGCCGGTTGGGCACCGTCGAGGGGGTCACCGGGCCGCGGGCCCGGCGGCTCGCCGACAGCTTCCGCGCCGTGGCGGGCACGTACGCGGTCGTCGAACTGCTCGTCGCCGCGGATCTTCCGGCCCGGCTCGCGCGCGGGGTGACCGACCTGCTGGGACCCGCGTCCGCCGACCTCCTGCGGGCCGATCCGTGGATGCTGCTGACCGCCGCCGACACCGAGATCGCCCAGGCCGACCGGTTCGCCCGCCGCCGCGGTCTGCAGCGCGACNATCCGCGCCGGGGCCCGGCGGTACTCACCCATCTGCTCGGCCGGGCCGCCTCCCGGGCCGGGGACACCGCGGGCCCCGTGCAGGCGGTGCTGCGTGCCGCCGCGCGCGAGGGGGTGGCCGATCCGAGCGCGGCGCTGACCGTGGCGCTCGACGACGGGCGGATCATCACCGTCGGCGACCGGATCGCGCTGGAGCGGTACGCGATGGCCGAGCAGTCCGTCGCGGACGGCATCGAACGGCTGACGGCGACCGCCGAGCCGCTGCGCGCGGGCGCCCCCAGAGCCCGCCGCCGACCCGATGACGGGCCTGGGTACGACGGGCCTGGGTACGACGGGTTGGGATCCGTCGACGACGACGATCCGGNGGGGNGGGCCGTGTCCGCATGGGCCGCCACCNCCCCNCCNCCTACGGCGCTGACGTTCGACGACGACAAGGATGACGACAAGGACGGGGGGGACGAGAGCCCCCTCGGCGCCGATGGCACCGAGGGGGACACGAACCGGGACGCCGCCGCGGCGGGCCGCGGCGGACCCGCAAACGACGGCGGACCGGCAAACGACGAGGTGGTGACCGGGCTGGACGAGCTCCAGCTCGCGGCGGCGCGCGCCGCGCTGGAGTCCGGCGTCAGTGTGCTCACCGGTGGGCCGGGAACGGGCAAGAGCCGCACGGTCGCGGCCGTCGTACGACTGGCCTGGGCGGCCGAGGCGGTCGTCGCACTGGCCGCGCCGACCGGACGGGCTGCCAAACGCCTCGAGGAGCTGTGCGGGGCGCCGGCGAGCACCCTGCACCGGCTGTTGCAGGCCCAGGGGCGCGGCAGCGGGTTCGCGCGCGGCGAGCACAACCCGATCGACGCCGACCTCGTCGTCGTCGACGAGGCGTCGATGCTCGACGCGGAGCTCGCCGCCGCGCTGCTCGACGCCTGCGCGGACGGCACGCACCTGATGTTCGTCGGGGACCCGGCCCAGCTGCCGAGCATCGGACCGGGGCAGATCCTCGCCGACCTGCTCGAGTCCGGTGAGGTCCCGGTGACCGAGCTGCGGCGGCTGTACCGACAGGCTGACGGCGGCGCCATCGCGACGATGGCCGCCGCGGTACGCGGCGGGGAGCTGCCGCCGCCGGGGCCTGGCCGGGAGGTCGTGGTGGTGCCGTCCGGCAGCTCCGGCGAGGCTGCGCATCGCACCGTCCAGCTCGTCACCAACTCCATCCCCCGCGCGCTCGGCATTCCCGTCGCGGACATCCAGGTCGTGACCCCGGTGCACGCCGGTCCGGCAGGCACCACGGCGCTCAACACCGCGTTGAAGGGCACGCTGAACCCGGGCGGCGGCGCCGTCTCCGGGTTCGACATCGGGGACCGTGTGGTGGCCACGGCGAACCATATCGACGTCGGGTTCGCCAACGGCGAAATCGGCACCGTCGTCGCGCTGGGCGAACGCGGTGCGCTGCGGGTCGCGTTTCCCGGCGGCGTCGTCGAGGTGCCCGCCGGTGTCCTCGGTGATCTGCGGCACGGCTGGGCGGTGACGGTGCACCGCGCGCAGGGCAGCGAGTGGCCCGCCGTCGTCGCCGNGTTCCCGCCGGAGGCCGGCCGGATGCTCACCCGTCCGCTGATCTACACGGCGCTGACCCGGGCGCAGGCCCACCTGTCGATTGTGGCCGTGAACGGCCCGGCCATCCGCAACGCCGTGCGGAGCTCGGGCGGACGGCGCCGCACGACGCTGCTCCCGGCTCTGCTCGCCGGGCAGACCGCCGGCGGCTTCGACGATCCCGACGAAGATCCCGACGAAGATCCCGACGGGGGGCCGGACGGCAGGCCCGATGGCGGATCCGACGCGCGGCGGGCGGGCGGCGCGACCGCTGGGGAGGCAGCCCGCGTACGGGACGGCGACGAACGGATGACAGTCTGAAGTGTCGGGGCGTACATCCCCGCCAGCAGGCGACTGCGGCCACCCGGCGGAAGGCGGTTCTCTGACAGGAGGCAAGATCGTGGCAGACGAGGGGGCATGGTGAACGTAGACGCATCCGGGAGTCCAACCGTCGGCCAGGACACCGGATCCGGGCCGGCGGTGCTCTCGGGTCCCCGCCGCCCCCAGGCGCCGGTGGACGTGACCGCGACCGCGGTCGTGGCCACAGCCGCGAACAGCGCCACAGCCGCGAACAGCGCCACAGCCGCGAACAGCGCCACAGCCGATGTCACGACCGGGACGGTCATCACGCCCGGGACCGCGCGCACGACCACCGCCGTGGCGCGGATCGCGGCGGCCAGCCCGCAGCTGCTGGTAGTCGCTGTCATACTCGCCGTTGCCGCCGGCGCGCTGATGCGGTTCGCCACCCCCAGCCATCTGTGGCTCGACGAGTCGTTGACGGTCGCCATCGCCTCGCGCCCCGTCCCACAGCTGCTCGACGCGCTGCGGCACGACGGCTCACCGCCGCTGTACTACCTGCTGCTGCACGCCTGGATCGCGGTGTTCGGCGACGGGGACGTCGCCGTCCGGGCGTTGTCCGGGGTGCTGTCGCTGGCGACGCTGCCGGCGGCGTGGCTGGCCGGACGGCGGGTGGGCCGGACGGCCTTCCAGGCCGGCAACGGTGGCCGCGACGCCGACGCCTGGGTGGGCTTGGCGACCCTGCTGATGTTCGCCTGCTCTCCCTACGCGATCCGCTACGGCAGCGAGACGCGGATGTACTCGCTGGTCGTCCTGTTGGTGCTGGTGTTCGGGCTCGCGACCGTGCGGGCGCTGGAACGCTCCGAGCCGGCACGGCTGGCGATGCTGACGCTGGCGACCGCCGCCCTCGTCTACACCCACTACTGGACGTTCCTGCTGATCTTCACCGTGGCGGCGTTCATGCTGCTACAGGCCCGGCGGCGACCCCAGTACCGGCAGGTGACCCTGCGGGCCTTCGCCGCGATGGCGGCTTCCGCCGTGCTGTTCGCGCCGTGGATGCCGTCGTTCCTGTTCCAGATGCTGCACACCGGAACGCCCTGGGCGCCCAAGGTGCAGGCCCAGGTGCTGCTGGACACGGTCTTCGACTGGGCCGGCCCGACCTCCACCGGTGCGCTGCTCGGCATCGTGCTGCTCGGGGGCGCGCTCATCGGCCTGACCGCGCGTCCGGACGGGCGGGAGCTCGCGGTCAAGGTCTCCGGCCGGGTGCCGGGCCGTTACCTGGCCGCGATCTGGCTGGTCCCCCTCGTCCTGGCCTACTGCGTGAACATGTTCGGCGGCAGCGCATATGCCGAGCGCTACACCGGCATCGCCCTGCCGGCCTGCCTGCTGCTCGCCTCGCTCGGCATCGCCCAACTGCCGGGCCGGCGGGTGCGGGCCGGGGNACTGATCGTCGCCTCGCTCAGCGGCCTGCTCGGCGGGTGGCAGCTCGCCCGGACCGAACGCACCCAGGCCGGGGAGATCGCGGGCCGGATCGTCGCGCTGGCCCGGCCGGGAGACGTGGTCGCCTACTGCCCGGACCAGCTCGGCCCGGCCGTGCACCGGGCAATCGAACGGCACGGCGAAGTCACGGTACGGGAGATCGTGTACGCGGACAGTTCCGGCCCGGCGCTCGTCGACTGGGTCGACTACGCCGACCGGATGAAACGGGCGAACGGCACCAGCTTCGCGGCCGAGGTCAACGAACTGGCCGGCCCCGGCCACGCCGTGCTGCTCGTCCGCGCGGACGGTTACCGGTTCCTGGAGGGCGCCTGCGCCGTGCTGTCCGACCAACTCGCCACGCTGCGCGACCGCACCGTGCAGGTCGAGCGGCGCAACCTGTACGAGGGCGCGTCGCTGGAACGGTTCTCCACGCTGCGCTGACCGCCCGCGCGGGCGGGGTCGTCAACGGCGCGGGCGGGGTCGTCGACGGCGAGGGCCGCGACGGCCAGCACGAGCAGACCCATCGGCAACGTGTAGTGGTTGAAGAAGGTCTGCTTGTTCATCAGGTTCAGGGTGAGCAGGACCAACGCCGCCCCCAGGCAGAACCCGGTGGCGTCCCCGCGAGCCCGCCAGGCCGCCGTGTAGGCACCGAGGAGGGCGACCGCGGTCGAGCCGAATCCGAGCGTGACCCCGAAATGCGACGCCAGGCCCGGCAGGGACAGCGAGTGGGCGAGCACCTCGTAGTGGAGGTTCGTCCAGACCGCGTCGTCGAGAAAGTCCCGGGGACCGGCCAGCACCCAGGGGGCAACGAGGAGCGCCGCCGCGGCCGCGGCCGAGGCCGTCCGGCGGGGCCCGAACGCGGGGTAGCCCGCCGCCAGGGGGATCAGCAGCGCGACGTGCTGTTTGGTCGCCAGGGCGAGCGCGAACGTGACGACCGCCACCCGTCCCCGCCCGCTCGTCGACGCCCACACCGTCGCCGCCAGGCACGCCACGAGCAACGGCTCGGTCCAGGACTGCTGCAGGGCGTACATCGACTCGGGGAACACGACGACCAGCAACGGCAGCGCGGCCACCGCCGGCGCCGCGGGTGCCCGTCCCGCGACCGCGCGGATCAGGACCGCCGCCACCGCCAGGGCCAGCAGCAGGCCGTAACGGACGTCACCGAGCAGAAGCCGGAAGGGAGCCAGGAGCACGGACGTGACCGGTAGATAGGGGTAGACGTCGAACAGGCCGTCGACCGGGTACTCGGCCCGGCTCGGCGCCCATTGCTGCCGGTACATGTCGGCCCCGTGCGGCAGGCCGGCCGCGGAGACCTGGAGCAGGTGGAAGACGTCGATGCGGGGCGTCGGCGCGGCGCGGATCGTAGCGACGCCCGCCGCACAGGCCAAGGCCAGGACCNGCCAGAACACCCACGGAGAGGCGAGCACATCGAGCCGGCCCCGGCCCCGGTGGTGCTCCCGGCCGATCCGACGCCCCCGGCCGACGTGGTGCAGCATGACCATGATCGACCCGGCGGCGAGCAGGCCCGCGAGGATCGCGAGCACGTCCGCCGCCGTGGCGAACCGGCCGGCGGCGTAGTAGCGGGGACGGCGCACGAGCGGCGCGACGCCGATCACGACCGCCACGAGCAGCCACGCCCCGAACCACCCGCGCGGGCGCACGGCCACGGCGGTGCCGGCGGTGCTGCTGGTGCCGGCGGTGCTGCTGGTGCCGGCGGTGCTGCTGGTGCCGGCGGTGGCCACGACCGCCAGGACCACCGCCGCGAAACCTACCAGGACACTCGACAGCGCCCAGGCGCCGTACCGACCGTCCTTGGCCGCGATGCCACCGGCCACCGCGCACCAACCGACCAGAATCGCCGGCATCACCCGCCCCGGAGGAACCGGCCCGTCCGGGGGAGGCGAGGTCTGCGGTGCCCGTTGGCCGGGTATCGACAATCCCATGTGCGCACGATGCCAGAGCCCCACCCGATCAGGCGGCGCGGAGGCGCGTTATGGGAATAGGGCGGACGTATAACGGATCATCGCATCGTGTCGGGGCGAGGGGGTGCGGACAGGTCGAGGGGGTGCGGACGGGTCTCCGCTCGCGCCATGCAACACTTGCGACCCAGGACCGGTCCCAGGGGCCCGGCGTCCCGGTGGCGCGATGCCCGGTGTCCGTCCACCCGAGTGACCATGAGTGTGTGTTGAGGAGAGGTCCGGCACAGTGACCGAAAAGCCAGAGGTAGTCGTCATCGGAGCCGGACCGGCAGGTCTGACCGCCGGTTGGGAGCTGGTGAAACGGGACGTCCCCGTGACGATTATCGAGGGTGACTCGGTCGTCGGCGGAATCAGCCGTACGGCCCAGCGTGAAGGTTGGCGTTTCGACATCGGCGGCCACCGCTTCTTCACCAAGGTTCCCGAGGTCGAAAAGCTCTGGCACGAAATCCTGCCGGACGAGGACTTCCTGCTGCGCCCCCGATCGAGCCGCATCTACTACAACGGGAAGTTCTTCGACTACCCACTCAAGGCGGGAAACGCGCTCGGCGGGCTTGGCCTGGTCGAGGCGGCGCGCTGCATCGCCTCCTACGCCGCGGCCCGGATCCGGCCGCCGCAGGACCAGAGCAACTACGAGAACTGGCTGGTGGCCCGTTTCGGCTGGCGGCTCTACCGCACCTTCTTCAAGACCTACACCGAGAAACTGTGGGGCGTTCCGGTGAGCGAGATGCCCTCGGACTGGGCCGCGCAGCGCATCAAGAGCCTGTCCATGATGAACGCGATCGTGAACGCGGTCCTACCGAAGCGGAACCAGAAGGAGATCACCTCCCTCATCGAGGAGTTCCAGTACCCCAAGTACGGGCCCGGAATGATGTGGGAGACCGCCACCGACAAGATCATTAAGCAGGGTGGCCGGGTGGTCTTCGAGGAGAAGGTCCGCAAGATCCACCATGCCGACGGCCGCGCGACCGGCGTCACCACGACCGTGACCGGCGGGTACGGCCCAGGGGCCGGCGCCCCGGAGTCCTCGCGCTCCGACCTCGGCAGCGAGTACCAGTACCAGGCCGACGAGATCATCTCGTCGATGTCGTTCTCCTCCCTCGTCCGGGTGATGGACCCGCCGGCACCGGCCCACGTGCTGGCCGCGGCGAACGCGCTGAAGTACCGCGACTTCCTCACCATCGCCCTCGTGGTGCCGGCCTCGGCCGCTTTCCCGGACAACTGGATCTACATCCACTCCCCCACCGTCAAGGTCGGCCGGATCCAGAACTTCGCCTCCTGGTCGCCATTCCTGGTCAAGGACGGGCGTACCTGCCTCGGCCTGGAGTACTTCGTCTTCGAGGGTGACGAGACCTGGAACGCCTCCGATGAGGAACTGGTCGCGCTCGGGACGAAAGAACTCGTCGAGCTGGGTCTGATCAGGGCCCAGCAGGTGGAAGAGGGTTTCGTCGTACGCATGCCGAAGGCATATCCATACTACGACCTACACTACAAGAAGAACGTCGATATCATCCGCGCCTGGCTGGCCGAGAACACGCCGAACGTCCACCCGGTCGGCCGTAACGGCATGCACCGTTACAACAATCAGGACCACTCGATGCTCACCGCGATGCTCACGGTCCAGAACATCATCGACGGCACCAAGCACGATGTGTGGGAGGTCAACGTCGAGGAGGATTACCACGAGGAGGTTTCGTCGCCGGCCCGGGGCATCGCCCGGTCCTGACGGAGGATTCGTCCGGAGCACGGATTCATCCGGGACGGGTTCGTCCGGGGCACGGGTTCGACGGACGCCGCCACAATGTCAGGCGCGTTGTCGGGCAGGTTGTCGGGCAGGTTGTCGGGCGCGTTTCACCGTCGGCGCCCGCTCCACTTCCGGGGCCGGCCGGCATGGCCGGGGACGTACCCGGTATTACCGGGTACGGATCGGATGGGTGATGGGACGGGCCGCGTCCCATCACCCATCCGGAACATCATCGAGGCGTAGGGGCGCGCCACGCGAGACTGGTACCGGATGCGGCCCTGCCCGGCCGGCCGATCGTCTACCGGCCGGCCCGTCGCAGTCCGGTCAATGTGGACGGAAGGGACTGACCGTGACGGATGTCGCGGTCCGGCCGGCGGAGCAGATCCCCGAGCCGGTCGACCAGGTCGGGAACGCATCCGGCCGTGCGGGACGGATCTTCACCGCGGTGATGGGAGTGCTCCTCGCCGTCTCGGTGATCGTGCGGTTCACCGCCAGCCAGGCACTCTGGCTGGACGAGGCGCAGAGCGTCGCCATCGCCCGCCTGCCCCTGCGTGGGTCGGCCTTCACGATGTGGGACGGCCTGCTACGGGACGGCTCACCGCCGTTGTACTACCTGGTGCTCCACGGCTGGATCAAAGCGTTCGGCGAGGGCACCTTCGCGGTCCGCTCCCTGTCCGCGCTGATCAACATCGGTGCGGCGTGGCCGCTGTTCCTGCTCGCCCGCCGCGTGGTCGGCGAGCGGGCGGCGCGGGTCAGCGTCGTGCTGTACCTCACGTCGCCGTTCGCGTTGTACTTCGGGACCGAGACCCGGATGTACAGCCTCATCGTGTTGCTCACCGCGTTGGGTGGACTGGCGTTGGAGCGCGTCCTGCGGGCACCGTCGATCAGATCGACGATCGCCCTGGCGCTCTGCGCGGGAGGCCTGGCGCTGACCCATTACTGGTGCCTCTACCTGCTGCTCACGGTCGGAACGTGGCTGGTCCTGCTGCTGGTGGCCCGTCCGTGGTGGGTCGCGCGCCAGATCCGGCGCGGGGCGGGCGCGGCGGACCCGGCGGGTGTGCCGGGCGGCATGACCGCCTCGGCGAACGATCCGGGCCCGACAGGTGTACCCGGATACCGTTCCGCCCCGGGAAGCCCGGGAAGCCCGGGAAGCCGGGGCCGGGGCGCCCCCCACAGTCACCGGACACCGACCCGTTTCCTCACCCCGCAGCGGCGGGGGCCGGTCTTCGGGCTGCTCGGCATCGTCGGTGGCGGGCTGGTCTTCGCCCCGTGGCTGCCCGACTTCTTCGACCAGCTTGCCCACACCGGCACCCCCTGGGGCGAGCCCGCCAGCTATGCCGCGATCTCCCACGCCTACGGCCAGTGGGCCGGCGGCCCGACGACCCTGGGTCGCCTGTTGCTGTTCCTGATCACCGGTCTCGCCGCCGCCGGCATCGCCGGCCGGCCCGCGGGTAGCCGGTTCATCCTTCTCGATCTGCGTGGTCTCGAACCGGGTCGGACCCTGTTCCTGCTGGCCACCGGCACACTCGTCGTCGCGGTGACGGCGGGCAAGGTGGTCGGCAACGCCTGGGCCGACCGGTACACCGCCACCGCCTTCGTGCCGTTCCTGCTGGTCATCGGGCTCGGCGCGACGATCATCACCGATCGGCGGGNGTTCCATGGAGNGGNCGCCGTCGCCGCCCTGACCGGTCTGCTCGCCGGGACCTCCGACATCCACCGGGAGCGGAGCCAGGCCACCGAGGCCGCGCAGGTCCTCGAGCGGACCGCCCGGCCCGGTGATGTGATGCTGGTCTGCCCGGACCAGCTCGGACCGGGCCTCGCCCGTACCGTGCCGAACTGGATGAAGGTGTACGTCGTGCCGACCTACGCACCGCCGGATCGGGTCGACTGGGTCGACTACGAGCAGCGCAACGAATCGGCCAACGGGGTCGCGATCGCCCGGCGCGCCCTCGCCGAGGCCGGTCCGGAACACACCGTCTTTCTCGCCGGTTCCGGGTCATACCGCACCTACGAGGAGCTGTGCACGGTGGTGCGCACCACCCTGCAGGAGGCCCGGCCACTCGCGGACGAGGTCATGAAGCAGGGTCTGCCGGCCAAGGTCTACGAGAACTACGCGCTGCTGCGGTTCCGGGCCTCTTGACCGCGACCGAGGCCCTGCCGGATGATCATCGGGTAGGTGGCGGCATGGGCGGCCGGCATGCGGCCACCCGCTGGGAGGACCGCTGGCAACTGCGCGAGGTCGTGCTCGCCTGGCTCGCGGCCCGGCTGGCGGTCGGTGCGGCCCTGGCGCTGACCAGGTACATCGCCGACAACGCCCGCGGGCAGCAGGGCGCGCAGCTGAGCACCACCGACCTGCTCGGTTGGGACGCCGGGTGGTACAAGACGATTGCCGAGGTCGGGTACAGCGGCGCTGGGGCCGAGAGCCGCCGGTTCTTTCCCCTGCTGCCGCTGCTCGTGCGGGGGTTGTCGAAGCTGCCGGGAGCCGACGCCCACGTCGGCGTCGTGCTCCTGGTCGTGGTCAACGTGTGCGCGTTGGTCTTCGCGCTGCTGCTGGTGGGGCTCGCCCGGTTCGAGGGGTTCGCCCCGGAGGCGACCACCCGGCTCATCTGGCTCGCCGCGCTGGCTCCACCCGCCTTCGTCCTGGTCATGGGGTACGCCGAGGCACTCGCCGGGCTGCTGGCCGTGGCGGTGTTCCTCGGTGCCCGCAGCGGGCGCTGGGAACTGGCGGCCGTGGCCGGCCTGCTCGGCGGCCTGTGTCGCCCCCTCGGTCTGATCCTCGCGGTGCCGGTGCTTCTCGAGGCGGCCCGGGGGCTGCCTTGGCCGCTCGTCCGCCGGCTCGGCCCCGGCCCCGGCCCTGGCACGCCGGCCACCACGCCTACGGCTGGAACGCTCACCGCCCGCGACGGGCTGCGTCGACTACTCGCCGTGCTCGCCCCGGTGGCCGGCGCCGGCATCTACCTGCTGTGGTCGGCGCACTCCTACGGTGACGGGCTGGCGCCGTTCACGCTGCAGCGCGACGCGGCACGTCACGGCAGCAGCTCGAACCCGCTGGCGGTGCTGTGGGACGCGGCGCGGGGCGCCTTCTCCGGCGAGCTGGGCACGGCGCTGCACGTGCCGTGGCTGCTCCTGGCGCTCGTGGGGCTGGTGGTCATGGCGCGCCGGCTGCCAGTGTCNTACCCGGTGTGGAGCGCCCTGGTCCTGGCTGCCGTGCTGACCGGCAGCAACCTGGACTCCGCCGAGCGGTACGTCTACGGGGCGTTCCCGTTCCTGCTGGTCGCCGCGCTCGTCACCGCCCGGCGGGAGATCTTCACCTTCACGCTCGCCGCCACCACGGCCGCGATGACCCTCTACGCGACGCTGGCCTTCACCCTCTCCTACGTGCCCTGACCACCGGCCGTGCCCTGACCACCGGCCGCGCGTCGGTGGATGGCGCGCTGGGCCCGCATCATCTCGCGAGCGCTTCCAGAAGCCCTTCCAGAAGATGGCGATACGGTTAACGTAGAGGGGGACCGCACGATGATCGGTCGCCATCCCACGCCACACCACACCACACGCAGCCGGTCATCCTCCGCTCGCAACCACGAGGTCAGGCCGCATTGGATGGAGTAGAGCTGGAGTACCAGCGGCTGTACCTGCCGCCGGGTACGGACCGCCGGGCAGCCGTCCAGATCCTCACGATGCACGCCGAGTTCGGCCACTGGGAGCTCGAACGCCTACGNCTGTTCCCGGATGGCTCCCGGCGGGTAGTGCTGCGCCGCCGTCGGCGCCCCGGCGGCCTGCCCGGCTATCTGCCCACCTGACAGCCGCCCACCTGGCAGCGGACCTGGGAGGGCGTGCGCACCTCGACCACGTCCGGAGCTATCCCCCGGGTCTGCAGATGCCGTCCCGACAACGCCCATCCGGCCGGCACCTCGGCTCCAGTTGCGCCGGCTCCAGTTGCGCCGGCTCCAGTTGCGCCGGCTCCAGTTGCGCCGGCTCCAGTTGCGCCGGCTCCGGCGTCGCCGGTATCCGCCTTCCGGGACCGCTCCACCGTCCAGACGTCGACCCGGAACCAGTGATCGCTCCAATGGGCGCTGTCATCGGCCCGCAGCTGCACAAACCGGCGACGCAGAACCTGCCGGGCGACCTCCAGCGCGGACAACACGCTGACCTCGATGCCCCCGGACGGCTCGGCCCGATCGGCGATCCATACGCTGCCGTCCCGGCTGACCTGCACGAGATAGGCGTAGGTGGCCCGGGGATGGTCCGCGTCCGCGTCCACCGGAGCTCCGAGGCCGATGCTGGACAGCGGATCGCCAGCCATACCCCCATCATGTCATGCATCGACGATGGCTCCTACGCGGATGGTGCCCCGCGCGCGGACAGCGGCATCTCGTCAAGCCGTACCGGCAGGTTTAGGTCAGCAGATCCGTACCGGCAGGTCCGTACCGGCAGGTCCGGNCAGCAGGNGNGCAGGAAGCGGTCGAGGACGCGGACGCCGAAGCGCAGCGAGTCGAGCGGCACCCGTTCGTCCACCCCGTGGAACATGCCGGAGAAGTCCAGGTCGGGCGGCAGCAGCAACGGGGAGAACCCGAAGCAGCGGATGCCGAGCCGGGAGAAGGACTTCGCGTCCGTGCCGCCGGAGAGCATGTAGGGCACGGCCCGGGCAATCGGGTCCTCGGCGCGCAGCGACGCGGCCATCGCCTCCACCAGCGCGCCGTCGAAGCTGGTCTCCAACGCCTGGTCGTGGACGACCCATTCGCGACGGATGTCCGGCCCGAGGATCTCGTCGAGCTGGCGGATGAACTCCTCCTCCTGACCGGGCAGATAGCGACCATCGACGTAGGCGGTGGCCTCGCCCGGGATCACGTTGACCTTGTGACCGGCCTCGAGCTGGGTCGGGTTGGCGGTGTTACGCAACGTGGCACCGATCATCCGGGCGATCGGGCCGAGCTTCGCGACGGTCGCCTCCAGGTCGTCCAGGTCGAACTCGATGCCGAGCGCCTCCCCGAGGGAGTTCAGGAACACCCGGACCGTCGGGGTCATGACCAGCGGGAAGGTGTGCCGGCCGAGCCTCGCCACCGCCTCGCACAGCGCCGTCACCGCGTTGTCATCGCTGATCATCGAACCGTGGCCGGCCCGGCCGGCAGCGGTCAGCTTCATCCAGGCGATGCCCTTCTCCGCCGTCTCGATGAGGTAAAGGCGCAGGTCGTCGGAGACGGTGTAGGAGAACCCACCGACTTCGCTGATCGCCTCGGAGCAGTCGGCAAACAGGTCGGGATGGTTCTCGACGAGCCAGCGCGCCCCGAGGACGCCGCCGGCCTCCTCGTCCGCGACGAAGGCGACGACGAGGTCCCGGGGTGGCCTGCGGCCGGTGCGGACGATGTCGCGGATGACCGCGAGGGTCATCGCGTCCATGTCCTTCATGTCCACCGCGCCCCGACCCCACAGGCAGCCGTCGGCCTCCTCGCCAGCGAACGGCGGCAGGCGCCACTCGCTGGCATCCGCCGGCACCACGTCGAGATGACCGTGGACGAGCAGCGGCGCACGCGAGGGATCCGCCCCCTCCACCCGGGTCACCACGCTGGTGCGGCCCGGGGCCGACTCCAGCAGGGTCGGCTCAAGGCCCACCTCCGCGAGCTTCGCCGCGACGTACTCCGCGATCGGGCGCTCGTTGCCGTCGCCGTTGCCGCGGTTGACCGACTCGAAGCGGAGCATCTCCCGACAGAGCTCGACCACCTCGCCCTCCGCGGAGGGGGCGGTCACCGGCAGGCGCAGGCCACCGGTGCGGTCGGGGGGGGTCGTGGACGCACTCGCCATGCCGCCTAGTCTGCCCCGTCGGGGGTGCAGCCGCCGGGGCGACCGTCTCCTGGGGCATCGACAGCTGCGCGGAACTTGAGGCGATCGNCCCCCGGCTGNGGTGCGTGACCGCCATAAGCGCTTTCGACCTTGACAGGTCCGGGACGCCCCCGGCGGGCTATCGTGTGATGGCCGCGGTGGCGACGCTGGTCCCCGTCCTGCGACGGATGGCAGCCTTCCACCGGAAGGATGTCAAAGGATGTCAGCGGCGCCGTAGCCGGCGTAGTCGAGCAGGTCGTAGAGCTCCGCGCGGGTCTGCATCGCCGGGACCAGGTCGGCCTGGGTGCCCTCGGCGGCGAGCGTCGCGAGCCCCCGGATGATCGCGCCCATCGCCACGCGCAGCGTCGTCACCGGATAGATGACGGCATTGACCCCGAGGTCCGTCAGCTGCGCCGCGGTGAGCAGCGGCGACTTCCCGAACTCGGTCATGTTCGCGAGGATCGGCACGTCGACGGCGGCCCGGAACGCCGCGAACGACCGCTCGTCGGCGAGCGCCTCCGGGAAGATCATGTCAGCGCCGGCGTCAACGTAGGCACGGGCCCGGTCAATCGCCGCGGTCAGCCCCTCCACGGCGACGGCGTCGGTGCGGGCGCAGAGCACGAAGGCGTCGTCGCGGCGGGCCGCCACCGCGGCGCGCAGGCGGCGCACCATCTCGTCGCGCCCGACGACCGCCTTGTCGTCCAGGTGGCCGCAGCGCTTCGGGTTGACCTGGTCCTCCAGGTGACAGCCGGCGAGCCCGGCGTCCTCGAGCAGCCCGATCGTGCGGTGCACGTTCAGCGGCTCACCGAATCCCGTGTCGGCGTCGACGAGGGTCGGCAGGTCGGTGACCCGGGCGATCTGCCCGGCACTCGCGGCGACCTCGGTCAGCGTCGTCAGCCCGACGTCGGGCAGTCCCAGCGCCGCGGACAGCGCCGCCCCCGAGACGTAGACGCCGTCGAAACCGGTCCGTTCGATGCTCATCGCGACCAGCGGGACGAACGCGCCCGGCCAGCGTTGCAGGCGGCCGGAGGCGAGACCCGCCCGCAGCATCCGCCGCTTGTCCGCGACGGGCCGGCCGGCCGGCACCATCATGCGAAGACCCCCCTCGTCCCGCCCGTTTCCAGGGCGAGCGCGTCGGCGACGAGGGTCAGCCCGGCGAGCTCGGCCGGGGTCAGGGTGTCGAGCCGGCCGACCAGGTCGAGGAACCGGTCCTGTTCGGCGGCCGACACGACCCCCTCGGCGAGCGTACGCAGCTTGGCGACGTAGTCCGCACGCCGGAACGGCCGGGCCCCGGCCGGATGCGCGTCGGCGACGGCGATCTCGTCCACGATCGACGTCCCGTCAACGAGCGTGACCTCCACCCGCCCGCCGAAGGCCCGCTCGGCCGGGTCGGTCGCGTGGTAACGGCGGGTCCACTGCGGATCCTCCACCGTGCGGATCCGGTGCCACAGCGCGACGGTGTCGGGCCGGGCGGCCCGTTCGGGGGCGTAGGAACGTTCGTGGTGCCACGTCCCGTCCTGCAGCGCCACCGCGAAGATATACATGATCGAATGGTCGAGCGTCTCCCGGCTCGCGGTCGGATCGGCCTTCTGCGGATCCCCGGCGCCGGTGCCGATCACGTGATGCGTGTGATGGCTGGTGTGGATGACGATCTGGCGGATCGCCGCGACGTCGACCTCGAAGGAGGCTTCGGAGGAGGCNGTGGACGAGCCGGCCCCGAGAGACGAGCCGGCCCCGAGAGACGAGCCGGTCCCGGGCAGCCGGGTACGCAGCCGGCGGGCCAGGTCGATCAGCGCCTGGCTCTGGTACTCGGCGGAGTGCTCCTTGGGATAGGTGGCGAGGATGCCCCGACGGGGCTCGCCGGGTTCCGGCAGCGCCACCCGGTACACCGCGTCCGGGCCGCCGAGCAGCCAGGCGACGACCCCGTCCTCCCCCTCGTAGATCGGCGCCGGCGAGGTCTGGCCGCGCATCGCCCGGTCGACCGCCTCCACCGCCGTCTTGCCGGCGAAGGCCGGGGCGTACGCCTTCCAGGTGGAGATCTCGCCCTTGCGGGCCTGACGGGTGGTCGTCGTCGTGTGCAACGCCTGGCCGACGGCCTGGTAGATCGGCTCGGGGGGCAGGCCGAGCAGGGCACCGATCCCGGCGACGGCGGAGGGGCCCAGGTGGGCGATGTGGTCGATGCGGTGTTCGTGCAGGCAGATGCCGGTCACCAGGTCGACCTGGATCTCGTACGCGGTGGCGATCCCGTGGACCAGCTCGGCGCCGCCGCGGCCGGTGTGCTGCGCGACGGCGAGCACCGGGGGGATGTTGTCGCCCGGATGGGAGTAGTCCGCGGCCAGGTAGGTGTCGTGGAAGTCCAGTTCCCGCACGGCGACGCCGTTCGCCCAGGCCGCCCACTCCGGCGACACCCGTACTGCCCGCTCGACGCCGACGACCGTCGCTCCCGGGGTGTACGGATGGGCGAGCGCCTGGTCGCGGGCCGCGACGACCGGGCCGCGGGTCAGCGCCGCCGCGGCGACCGCCGCGTTGTCGATGATTCGGTTGCCGATCATCTCGACGACCTCCGGCGGCACCGGCACCCGCTCGGCGGCGACCTCGGCGATCTTCCAGGCAAGCTGGTCACGCCGGGGCGGCGCCTCGACGGACCGGCGGGCGCGCACCTCGTGCAGCTTCATCGGACATTCCCCCTGCCGTCTCCACGGTTCTCACCGGCCACTTTCCTCACGGCGGCGGAGCAGGTAGGTATCCATGATCCAGCCTTTACGCTCGCGGGCCTCGGCGCGGGTCCGCTCGATCAGCCCGCCGACCTCGGCGACCGGACCGTGCAGCAGGACCTCCTCCGGGGTGCCGAGGTAGGCGCCCCAGTAGATGTCGACGTCGTCGGCCGGNAGGGTCAGGAAGGTGTTCTCGGCATCGAGCATGACGACGACGTCGTCGACCCCCGGCGGGAATCCGGCGGCGAGCCGGCGACCGGTCGTGATCTCGACCGGGCCGCCGATCCGGTTCAGGATCAGCCGGTGGCGGGCGGCGAGCGCCTGCACGCTGGTGATCCCCGGGATCACCTCGTAGTCGAACCGCACCACGCCCCGCGCCACGATCCGGTCGATGATGCGCAGCGTGCTGTCGTACAGCGACGGATCACCCCAGACCAGGAACGCCCCGCAGCCATCCTCGCCCAGCTCGTCGAGCATCATCCGCTCGTACAGTGCGGCCCGGCGGGAATGCCAGTCCTCGACGGCGGCGGTGTAGTCCGTCGAGGACCGGTCGCGGCTCGGGTCACGGGCCTCGACGATCCGGTAGCCGTTCCCCTCGACGTGCCGGTCGAGGATCTCCCGCCGCAGCCGGACCAGGTCCTCCTTCGCCGCCCCCTTGTCCAGGACGAAGAAGACGTCGGCCCGATTCAGCGCCTTGACGGCCTGGATCGTCAGCTGGTCGGGGTCGCCGGCACCGATGCCAATGACGAGGATCGTGCGCATCTCAGCGCGGATCGGACCCGGCCGGGCNCNCCNAANCCGGGCCCGCCGAATCCGGGCCCGCCGAATCCGCCAGGCCCGGGGCGACGTCCACCCCTGGGACGATCTTGCCGGGGTTGAGGTTGCGGCCCGGGTCGATGCCGTCGAACAGCGCCGTGAGCAGGCGCACGCCGGCTGGTGAGATGTCGTCGGCGAGCCAGCGCGCGTGCTCGACGCCGACCGCGTGGTGGTGGGACAGGGTGCCGGCATGCTCGATGAAGCCCTGCTGGATCGCGGACTTCACCGTGTCGTACCCGTCGATCGCCTCCAGCGTCACCGGGGAGGCATAGGCGAACGTGAAGTACAGGCAGGCCCCGGAGTGGTACGAGTGCGACAGGNGGCACATGATCCAACCGGTCACACCGATCTCGGCGAACGCCTTGTTCGCCCGCGCGACCACCCCCCGGTACAGCGGGCCGAGCTGCGACCAGGACGTCGACGTCTCCGACACGTCGGCCATCGCGCCCTGACCGAGCAGGAAGTCCCGGATGTACGGGGTGTCGAACTTCTTCTGGTCGTAGAGCTGCCCCGGGCCGGTGCCGACACAGATCCCGCCCCGGCGCGCGACGATCGCCCCGACCAGCTTGCGCTGGGCCTTGACGTGCGCGGGTGAACCCTCGAAGCCGATGAACGACAGGCACATCTGGTCGAGGTCGTACCTGCGGACCCGGCGCAGGTACTGCTTCATACCGGCCGAGACGAGACTTGAGGCCAGGGAGCCGCGCTTGCGGGTAGCGAAGGAGAACCGCGTCTCGTTGGCGTCGGAGACCCGGGTGACCGTCGGCGCGGCCTCGCTCGCGGCGATCTCCCGCATGGCCAGCAGTGCCGCGTCCCAGGTCGGGAAGAAGTAGCCGAGGATCACGCGCTGCTCGGGCACTCGATGCACCTGCACCGTGGCCTCGGTGATGATCCCGAGCCGCCCCTCGCTGCCGAGGATCATCTCCCGCACGCTGGGGCCGGTCGACTGGCTGGGCACGGGCCGGGTGACGAGTACCCCGGCGGGGGTCACGACCCGCACCGCCCTGGTAATCTCCGCGATGTCGCCGTACTTGTCGGACTGCATGCCCGACGAGCGGGTGGCGATCCAGCCGCCGAGGGTGGAGTGGGCGAAGCTGTCCGGGAAGTGGCCGAGCGTCCAGCCCTGCGCGGCCAGCTGCTCCTCCAGACCCGGGCCGAGGGCACCGGCCTGTACGCGGGCGAGGCGGGCGTCGGCGTCGATCTCCAGCACCCGGTCGAGCCGGCCGAGGTCGACGGAGATCACCGGGCGGGTCTCGGTGCGCGGCGCCTCGAGACTGCCGGAGATGTTGGTGCCGCCGCCGAACGGGATGACGACCGCGTCCGCGGCCAGCGCCGCGGCCAGCACCGCCCGGACCGCCTCCTCGTCTCCCGGGTAGACGACGACGTCGGGCAGTCGGCCGAGGTCGTGGTTACGAACCCGGACGAGGTCACGCAGGCTCTTGCCGTAGGCGTGCACGACCCGCGCCTGTGCGTCGGTGGTGACGTGCTCCGCGCCGGCGGCGTCGACAAGCGCGGCGCGCAGCGGCTCCGGCAGCACGGGGTCCGCGATCGTCAGGTCCGCGAAGGCCGGTGGCTGGGCCGGCAGGCGGGTGATGTCGAGCCCGATGTGCGTACGGATGAACGGCGCGAGGTCGGGCTTGTCACTGGGGCTGAAGGAGACACTCTCCTTGCCCCAGCCCCACCACTTCATGTGCGTGACCAACGATGGCTCCTCGACGGGGACGGACAGCGGACGACGGCTCGGGGGGACGACGGCTCGGGGGGAGGGCGGCGGACCGCTCAGGTGCCGGCGAGACGTTCGACGACCGGCGCCATGGCGGTCAACGCGTCCAGGGAGACCCCGATCGTGCTGAGGCCGAAGCGCTCGCGGCGCTCGACGAGGTCGTCGACGATCTCGTCGACCGACCCGCACAGCGCGTGCGGGGTCGCGAGCGCCTGTTCGGAGGTGAGCCCGAACCCGGCGGCCAACTGCTCGGCGACCTGGGTGCGGTTGTCGGTGACGACGACGAGGTGGACGCGGACCTGAAGGGTGAGATCGTCCCAACGGGCGCCGGCGGCCTCCCGGATCCAGCGGACCTTCTCCTCGGTCGCCGCCGTCGTCGCGTTGGCGCCGAGCGAGGCGTCGATCNCCCCGCCGGCCATGTTCATGTTCAGCCCGATGATGTCGGCCTCACGGGCGGCGAGGGTCAGCAGCCGGCGCCCGCCACCACCGATCACGATCGGCGGGTGGGGCCGCTGCACCGGCTTCGGCGTCCCGTTCAGGCCGGCGACCTGGTAGTGGGTGCCGCTGTAGGTGAACGGTCCGTCGGCGAACATCCCCTTGATGACGGCGAGGGACTCGGCGAGCCGGCCGATGCGCACCCCCGGCGGATCGAGCGGCAGACCGGCTCGGGAGTAGTCGGAGGTCATCCAGCCGGCGCCGAGGCCGAGTTCGAACCGTCCGCCGGACAGCGCGTCGAGGGTCGCCGCCTCCTTGGCCAGCACCACCGGATGGCGGTAGTCGTTACTGAACACCATCGCGCCGATCCGCAGCGTCGTCGTCGCGTCGGCCGCGGCCATCAGCGCCGCGATCGGCGCGACCTGCTCGTCGAGATGGTCGGAGACGGTCAACGTCGCGTAGCCGAGATCCTCGACCCGGTGGGCGAGGTCGGCCCATGACCGGGCGCTCACCTCGGCGGGGGAGGAACACTGGATGTTGAACCGGAACGGCCGTTTGTACGGCCCGCCGGAGACCTCGGTCACCGCAGCCACTCCTCCACTCACCGGGGCATCTCCAGGATGGGACACATCGAGGACGGGGCGCCTCGAAGACGGGACACCTCGAAGACGGGCACTCGCCGGTGGCATCCTCGAGGACGAGGCGGATACCAAGATAGCCCGTCGGGCGACCGGCGGCCGTCCCCGGCGCGACCCGACCGGCGCGACCCGACCGTCGTCAGACCGTCACCGGACCGACCCGATCGGCCCTAACCGTCACCGGACCGACCCGGCTGACCGGCGCAGCGACCGCAGGTACTCGCCGGCCGCCCGTGCCTGCTCCGGGGTCGGCGGCGGCTCGCGCAGTGCCTGGACGGCGGCACGGCGCGCCTCCCCGGTCAGCCGGTCGACGTAGAGGATCCCGTCGAGATGGTCGACCTCGTGCTGGAAGCAGCGCGCAAGCAGGCCCTCGCCGGCGTACTCGACCGGCTGCCCCGTAACGTCCACCCCGCGGACCCGCGCGGCCAGCGCCCGCGTGGTCGGGAAGTGCAGCCCCGGGACGGACAGGCATCCCTCCGGGCCGTGCTGCTGGGTCTCCCCGGACCGCTGGGTCTCCCCGGACCGCTGGGTCTCCCCGGACCGCTGGGTCTCCCCGGACCGCTGGGTCTCCCCGGACCGCTGGGTCTCCCCGGACCGCTGGATCCCGCCAGGCCGCTGGGTCTCCCCGGGCTGCCCCGGGTCCGGGCCGAGTTCCAGCACCGGGTTCACCACCACCCGCGGCACCCGTGGTACCGACTCGTCACGCGGGTCGTAGTCGACGTCGAAGACGAACAGGCGCAGCCCGACCCCGATCTGCGGGGCGGCAAGCCCCACCCCGGGCGCGTCGTACATGGTGTCGATCATGTCGGTGACCAGCCGACCGAGCGCAGTGTCGAACTCCGTGACCAGCGTGGTCGGAGTGCGCAGAACGGGATCACCAACGGTGCGGATCGGGAGCACGGTCATGCGGGATACTGTGCCACGTGAATCGTGAAGGACACCTGGATCGTGAAGGACAGTCAGACGGATCGTGACGGCCGGCGTGGCGATCCGTCCGCCGCCGGGATCGCCGCGTTGCGCGCCCGCGGGGAGCGGGTTACCCCGGCCCGCCGGGCGGTGCTCCAGGTACTCGCCGGCACGAGCGAGCACCTGTCCGTTGACGACGTCTTCGCCCGGGCGGAGACGATCGTCCCGGGCATGCACCGCACCACCGTCTATCGCGCGGTGGAGACCCTCGGCGACCTCGGCCTGGTCACCCACGTCCACCCCGACCACGGGCCGGCCGTCTACCACCTGGCGGCGGCCCTCACCGGCGGCGCCCACCTGCACGTCCGGTGCCGCTCCTGCGGCACGATCCTCGACGTGCCCGCGGACCTGCTCGACGACGTCGCGCGTCGGCTCGCCACCACCGTCGGGTTCACCCTGCAGCCCGACCACGCCGCCCTTGCCGGTCGGTGCCGCGCCTGTTCGGTGACGTCCCCGTCCGTGGACGGGGACCTCGCACCCGCATGACGAGGGTCCGCACCCGCATGACGAGGGTCCGCGCCGGCGCGGCGAGGACCGCGCGCCGGCGTAATCTCGCAGGTACCGACTATCGCGAGGAGGCTGCGGGGATGCCGCCGGAGCAGGGCCCGGTCGTGCTGGGCATCGAGACGTCCTGCGACGAGACCGGGGTGGGGCTCGTCCGGAACGGCACGCTGCTGGGCGAGGCCCTGTCGACGAGCATGGACCAGCACGCCCGCTACGGCGGGGNGGTCCCCGAGATCGCCGCCCGGGCCCACGTGCAGGCGCTGGTGCCCTGCGTGCGCGCGGCGCTGTCCTCGGCGGGGCTGTTCGTGGCGGACATCGGCGCCGTCGCGGTCACCGCCGGCCCCGGCCTCGCCACCGCCCTGCACGTCGGGGTGGCCGCGGCGAAGGCGTACGCCACGGCGCTCGATGTTCCCCTCTACGGCGTGCACCATCTCGCCGGTCACCTCGCCGCGGACCTCGTCGACGGCGAACCGCTACCCGATCCCCTCATCGCCCTGATCGTCTCCGGCGGGCACACGTCGCTGCTGCGGGTGGGGGACCTCGCTCGCGACCCGATCACCCACCTCGGCGACACGCTTGACGACGCGGCCGGGGAGTGCTTCGACAAGGTCGCCCGGGTGCTCGGCCTGCCCTATCCGGGCGGTCCCGCGGTCGACCGAGCCGCGGTCGGCCACGATGCGACGGCGCTGGCCTTCCCCCGGCCGCTGACCGGCCGGGCGGACGCGCCCTACACCTTCTCGTTCTCGGGGCTGAAGACCGCCGTCGCCCGATGGGTCGAGTCGCATCCCGACTCCCCCGTACCGGCCGGCGATGTGATCGCATCCTTCCAGGAGGCAGTCGTCGACGTGCTCACCGCCAAGGCGGTCCGTGCCTGCCTCGACCACGGGATCGGTGACCTGCTCATCGTCGGCGGGGTCGCGGCGAACAGCCGGCTGCGGGCGCTGGCGGCCAGCCGCTGCGAGCAGACCGGCATCCGGCTGCGGATACCGGCCCGCCGGCGGTGCACGGACAACGGCGTGATGATCGCGGCGTTGGGTGACCTGCTCGTCCGCGCCGGCGCCGAGCCCNCCCCCGCCGAGCTCACCGCCATGCCGGGCGCGTTCCTCGAACGGGCCCAGCTCGGCACCGCGCTGCCGGCCCTGCACGCCGCGTGAGCACCGGCGGGCCCCTCGAACGGGAGAAGCGCGACGATGCACCTCGGACATGAGGAGTTCCAGAGAACTGACGGGCGGGCCAGCACGGGGCCAGCTGACGCGGGGCCAGCCGGCGCCGGGCGGGCGCCGCGGATCGGGGTCGGCGGCCCGGTGGGCAGCGGTAAGACGGCCCTGGTCGCCGCGCTGTGCCGGGCCCTGTCGTCGAGCCTGCGCATCGGGGTGGTGACGAACGACATCTACACCACCGAGGACGCCGACTTCCTGCGCCNGGCCGGCGTGCTCGATCCCGAGCGGATCCGCGCGGTCGAGACCGGCTGCTGCCCGCACACCGCGATTCGCGACGACATCACCGCGAACCTTGACATGGTCGAGGACCTGGAGGCCGACACCGGCCCCCTGGACCTGGTCCTCGTCGAGTCCGGTGGTGACAATCTCACCGCGACGTTCAGCTACGGGCTAATCGACCGGCAGATCTTCGTCGTCGACGTCGCCGGGGGCGACAAGGTGCCCCGCAAGGGCGGACCGGGGGTGACCGGCAGCGACCTGCTGGTCATCAACAAGACCGATCTGGCCCCCCTGGTGGGCGCCGACCTCGACGTCATGGCCCGGGACGCGACCGCGGCCCGCGGTGCCCGTCCGGTGGTGTTCACCTCGCTCACCGCCGACCCCACGGCCGCGGACGTGACCGCCTGGGTACGGGCCCAGCTCGCCGAACTGTCCCCGCGCGGCGGTTCCTACGATGCGTCCGATGCGTCTAATGCGTCGCAACCTTTAAATAGGATGTGAGAGCGTCGTAGCGGTGAGGGGTTTCATGGCGGTGAGGGGNTCCAGGGGNCCGGTGCCGGGCGNCGGAGGNCCGCCCCTGGTGGGATACACCCTGCGCTACCTGCATGACCCTGCCCAGCACTGGCGGCAGCGCTACGACCGGTATGGCCCGGTGTCATGGGAGCGGACCTTCGGGCTGCGGGTGGTGAGCCTGCTCGGCCCGGACGCCACCGGCTTGGCGCTGCGCAACCATGAGCAGGCATTCGCGAACGGCCCGGGGCAGCAACGGATAGCCGGACCGTTCTTTCGGCGCGGATTGAGCATGCTCGACTTCGACGAGCACCGCCACCACCGTCGGATCCTCGCCGGCGCGTTCGCCCCGNACAGACTGCGCGGCTATCTCGCCGGGATGAACCCGTCCATCGAACGGGGCGTCGCGGGGTGGCGGCCGGGCGCGAGGTTCCAGGTTTATCCCGCGGTCAAACAGCTCACCCTCGAACTGGCGACCCGGATCTTCATGGGTGAACGGCTGGGACCGGAAGCCGACCGGTTCAACGCCGCGCTGTTCGCCTGCATCCGCGCGCCGGGCGCGGTGGTCCGCGTGCCGGCACCCGGGCTACGTTGGTCGCGTGGCTTGGCCGGGCGCCGGTACCTGGAGGAGTTCCTGCGGCTGCGGGTGCCCGCGAAACGAGCCGGGAGCGGCACCGACATGTTCAGCCGGCTCTGCCACGCCGAGGCCGAGGACGGCAGCAGGCTGAGCGACGACGACGTCGTCAACCACATGATCCTGATGATGGTGGCCGCGCACGACACGTCCACGATCACGATGACCAGCATGAGCTACTATTTGGCACGGCATCCGGAGTGGCAGCAGCGGTGCCGCGAGGAGTCGCTCGCCCTCGGCACGCCAGCGGTGGACCATGCCGACCTCGATCGGCTGCCGTCACTCGCTCTGGTCATGAAGGAGGCGCTGCGCCTGGTCACGCCGGTGCCGATCCTCCTGCGCGCCACAGTGAAAGACATCGACGTGCTCGGCGTCACGGTGCCCGCCGGTACCGTGGCCGCCCTCGCGCTCGCCTTCACCCACCAGATGCCGGAGTACTGGCCGAGCCCGGAACGGTTCGACCCGGAGCGGTTCGCGGACCACCGTCGCGAGGACAAGGTACATCCCTACGCCTGGCAACCGTTCGGTGGCGGGCCACATACCTGCATCGGTCTGCACTTCGCCGGTCAGCAGGTGAAGGCGATCCTGCACCAGATGCTGCTGCGGTACCGGTGGAGCCTGGCACCGGGCTACCGGATCTCATTAGACCGTTTCCCGCTGCCTGTTCCACGGGACGGGCTACCGGTCCAGCTGGAAAAGATCACCTGACCACCTGACCGACCGGCAGACCTACCGGTGCGGCCGCGGCTCGATAGAGGAGTTCGACATCCACCGCGAGATCGGCCGCCACCTGAGCTTCGGCTACGGCATCCACCACTGCCTCGGCGCCGCACTGGCCCGCATCGAGGGCAAGGTGGCCCTGGACGAGGTCCTCACCCGCTTCCTCGACTGGGAAATCGCCTGGGACAACGCCGTCCAAGCCCGTACCTCCACGGTCCGCGGCTGGGCATCGATGCCCGTGCGTGTCTCGTAGCGTCCCGTAAGGCCCGTAAGGCCCGGCGGCCAGCCCCGCTGCCCGCGTGGTGTCCCCGGCCCCGCCTCACCGGCATCGAAAGTCCGTTCCCGTGCGGCTGGGTCCGGCACCCTCCGTCGAGGACAGGGGGCCGACAGCGTGCGTTGGCTTCGGTCCTGGCGCGGAGGCCGGGCCGGGCGAGTGCGTGTCAGGAGAGCTTCGAGGGCCACCAGATCTTCGGACCGAGGTCATGGCTCAGCGCCGGCACGAGGACCGAGCGGACCAGAACCGTGTCCAGCAGCACCCCGAAGGCCACCGAGAAACCCACCTGGGCCAGGAAGACCAGCGGGAGGACGCCGAGCACGGCGAACGTCCCGGCGAGGACGATCCCGGCCGAGGTGATGACCCCGCCCGTGACCGCGAGGCCGCGCACGATGCCGCTACGGGTGCCGTGGATGAGGGTCTCCTCCCGGACCCTGGTCATCAGGAAGATGTTGTAGTCGATCCCCAGGGCGACGAGGAAGATGAACGCAAACAGCGGGAAGCCGGGATCCGCGTTGGCGAACCCGAAGACGTGGTTGAACACCACCGCGCTCACGCCCAGCGTCGCGGCAAACGAGAGCACCACCGTCGCGATCAGGAGGACCGGGGCGAGCAGCGCCCGCAACAGGACGCCGAGCACGAGGAGGATGACGACCAGCACGATCGGGATGATCAGGTTGCGATCGTGGCGCGAGGCGTTCTGGGTGTCGAGATTGATCGCCGACTGGCCACCGACCAGGGCGTTCGCCCCGGGCACCTCCCGGACGACCCGTCGGATCGCAGTGATCGTGTTGTAAGCCTCGGCGGTGTCATAACGGTGGACGATGGCGGCGTCGATGGCGATTCGACCGTCAACCGGGGCGACCTGGACCGACTTCGGGGCGCATCCGTCGGAACCCCTCGCCGCCGGACGCCCACCGGACGCCAACCGGGCGGCGAGTTTGGCGTAGTCGACCTCCACGCAGACCGAGCCGGGAGCGGTGGCGACGCCGTCGACCTTCCGGACGGCGGCGATGACGTCCGCGGCGGCAACGGTGTTGGTGATGATGACGGCCGGGGCGCCCTGCCCCTGGCTGAAGTTGGCGTCGAAGATCTCCTGGCCGACGATCGCCTCCGGCCGCCCCGTCAGGCTGTCCGTCGTCGACAGGCCGTCGACCTTCAGGGTGACGATCAGGGACGAGCAGGCCAGCAACACGACCGTCGTGACGATCCAGGCCCACCGGGCCCGGCGGACGAGGCCTCCGGCGAAGCGTGCCCAGAGACCGTGACCGGCGAGGTCGGCCTGGTGATCGACGCGGGGAATGCGAGGCCAGAAGATCCAGCGCCCGGCGATCACCAGGAACACCGGCAGGAAGATCAGCATGATCAGGGCTGTGCAGGCGATGCCGATCGCCGCCACCGGCCCGAGGCTGCGGGTGGAGTTCAGTTCCCCGAGGCTCAGGCAGAGCAGGCCGAGGATCACCGTTACCGCCGAGGCGGTAATCGCCGGAGCGGCGCCCCGCCAGGCCACGATCATCGCCTGGATCCGGCTGGGGTAGGCGTGCAGCTCCTCCCGATAGCGGCTCACCAGCAGCAGCGCGTAGTCGGTGCCGGCGCCGATGACCAGCACCGACAGGATGCCCTGGCCCTGTCCGTTGAGGGTGAGGACGTTGTTCTTGGCCAACGGATAGATAATCAGCGCCGAGACGCCGAGCGCGAGCACCGCGCTGAACAGCGGGAAGAACCACAACACCGGGCTGCGATAGACGAGCAGCAGGATGCCCACGACGACGAGGCCCGCGGCGAGCAGCAACAGCCCGTCGAGGCCGGAGAATGCCTCGATGAAGGCGACGAGCAGACCCCCCGGCCCGGCCGGGTGCACGGCGAGACCGGCCGGTGCCCCGTCGCGGGCGGCCGCGACGACGGCCTTCTCGACGTCGACGAGCTCATCACCCTTGACCTCGCGGCCGCCGTCCTGGGCGACGAGCGGCACGGCCACGGCGGCCACAGCGCCGTTGCGGGCGAACTGGGGCGGCCCGAGCTGGCCGGCGTCCACCCCGTGAATCCCGGCGAAGGACCTCACGTCGGCGGTGATCTTGGCTTTGTCCTGCGCGGTCAGCCCGCCCTGGCGGTCGTAGACGACGAAGCCGGGAATCGTCCGCACGGAGCGAAACTGCCGCGACGCGGTGTCGACCTTGGTCGACTCGGCCGAGTTCGGGAGGTAGGCGGCATTGTCGTTCTTCTGGACCTCACCGAGCTTGCCCTGGTAGGACCCGCCGACGCCGCCGAGCAGGAGCCAGCCGACGGCCAAGACCGCGAAGACGTAGACGATGCGTGGCCGGCGGGCGCGCGCCGGACGGCCACCGGAACCGGCGGGGCCGGNAGCGGAATCCGCCAGGGTGCCGTTGCCGTCCCCGGCGACAGCCGGCCCCGGNGGGGGCGGTGCTGCTGGCGCTGGCGGGGTCTGCGCCCGTGCCACCGACCCGCCGCTGTCCCTGACCTCGGACTCGTCCCCGCTGGTCATGCCCGTCTCCCCACGCCGAACGCACATCCTGCCCAACGATGGCGATTCTGGCGCATGCCACCGACAGAACTCGTAGGCCCCACCGGCCGGCTGGCGAAGAACCGATGAAAACCTTCACGTCAGGGATGTGACCCGCAAGCCCGGGGTGACTCGGTGCGGTAAGCGGCTCGCGATGACCGTCAGCCCGGACCGTCAGCCCGGACCGTCAGCCCGGACCGTCAGCCCGGACCGTCCGTCCCGGTGGCGGCCTGCGCAGCGAGCAGGGTGTTGCGCAGCAGCATCGCGATCGTCATCGGCCCCACCCCGCCCGGCACCGGGGTCAATTTCCCGGCCACCTCGCGCACCGCCTCGAAATCCACGTCGCCACGCAGGCCCTGCGGGGTCCGGTGCATGCCGACGTCGATGACGGTGGCGCCCGGCTTCACCGCGTCGGCGCCGATGATCGCCTGCTTTCCCGCTGCGACGACGAGCACGTCGGCGCCGCGGCAGACCGCCGCCAGGTCCCGTGTACGGGAGTGACAGATCGTTAGGGTCGCGTTACGTCCCACCAGCAGCGCTGCCACCGGACGACCGACCAGCTCCGAACGACCGACGACGACCGTGGGCGTACCGGACAACTCGACGTCGTAGGAGTCCAGCAACTCGATGATCCCGGACGGTGTGCAGGGCCGCAGACCCGGCAGACCCCGGGCGAGCAGACCGACGCTNGCGGTGGTGAGCCCGTCAACGTCCTTCCCGGGTGGGATCCGGCCGACGAGCGCGGCCCCGTCCAAGCCTTCGGGCACCGGAAGCTGCAGCAGAATACCCGACACGGCCGGATCGGCGGCAAGATCATCCAAGAGCGCCGCGACCTTCTCCTGGGAGGTGTCGGCCGGCAGGTGTTGATGCAGGTCGGCCATGCCGGCCTCGACACAGGCCCGACGCTTGCCACCGACGTACACGGCGGACGCGGGGTCGTCACCCACGAGCACGGTCGCGAGGCCGGGCTGGATGCCGGTCCGGTCGCGGAACTCAGCGACCTCCCTGGCCACGTTCTCACGCACTCTGCGGGCGACGGCCTTGCCGTCGATTATCACTGCGCTCACTATCGGCCCTTCGCGTCACGGTCGTCAGATCATGTCCGGGTTCTATTCGGGTCTCCGATCCGGTCTCCAAGCCGGGTCATGCCCGGGTCAGCCAGGCGTCCGGCGCGGTCCCCCGACATCCGGCGGAGCCCGAGCGAGCACGCTACGCCAACATGGCACACAGGTGCCCGGTACCGTCATACCCACCACCGAGGGGAACCCTCGGCGCGGGAAGCACCGACGCCGGCCACATTGTCCGGCCACATTGTGGGGAGCAAGGCACGGTCCAGGGACCGCAGACCGTGCTCAGGTCCCCCCACATTCACCGGCGACGGCCGGGTGACGGCCAGCCGACGGACGGGTAACGGCCCGGTGACGGCCAGTGGCCGTCACGGGCGGGCCGCTGGAACTCCCGAATAGGCCACGGCGGCCAGCCAGAGACGAACCTCACGCGGGGTACACAGACGAACGACCCGGTGTCCGGCGTGGTGTTCGGCGATGCTGTCGGCGAGACGGTTGCGGCTGGTACTCGGATATCTCCACAGCCACGTGAGAAAAGCGAGGTCGAGCCGTTCCGGGCAGTTCGCGGCGAGGTCGGGACGGTTCCGCCCGTGCCACCGCGCCCAGCGTCGCAGTACTCGTGGGATGGTGATCCGCCGCGGCAGGTCCAGGAACACGATGAGGTCGGCGGCGGGAATGCGCAGGTCCAGCGTGCCGCCGTAGTTCCCGTCCATCACCCATGCGGGCTCGGCGACGAGGTCGGCGACGACGGACCGCCATTGCGCCGTGGGTGTCTCGACCCATCCCGGTTGCCAGAAGTACCGGTCGAGATGCACGAGCGGCAGTCCGGTCTGGCGCGCGAGCTCACGCGCCAGGGTGCTCTTGCCCGCCCCGCCGCTGCCGACGACGAGGATCCGCCGGGCGTCAGAGGGCATCGCTGCCGGCGCGGAGTCACGGCTCGTCCCGAGCGCATTCACCCGGTCAGTGTCCCACTGGTGCGCCCGGCCTGGTGGCGAAACATCGTGCTTCATCCTGACCCGACCGTCACCGCCAAGCCGATGGGGTGAGCCGCCGACGGTGCCAGCGTGTCGTTGATTGACGACGGTAGATCATGTTGCAATCCTCCGGCCTCGGAGAGTTGGCATTGCGTGATGGCTCCACGAACTCCTCCAGCCGGTCGACCGACGTCGGCCGATCACCGTCGACGGCTGACCGTGGCAGCCGGCCAGAGGAGATCATTTCGCGATGAACGATCGAAGGACATTCATCCGTGCCGCCACGGTGGCCACGACCCTCGCGCCCTGGTCGCTCGGCTACCTCGGCGCGGCCACCGCGGCGGGCGCGGCCACCGCGGCGCCGTCCTCCCCACCCGCGCCCACCCGACCCGCCGTCGTGGACATTCCATCCCCGACCGGGGCCTCCGGTCTCCTCACCGGCGGCAACACCGCAGGCCTTTTCGCGGGCTACTGGCAGACCTCATCCTCCGAGCTCAGTGGGTTCGTCTACCACGGCGGTACGGTGCGCGGCCTGCCGGGGAACAGCCGGCCGGCCGCGGTGAGCGAGGCCGGCGTGGTCGTCGGCGAGAACACCACGCGTTACAGCCGGGAGGCGTTCCGCTGGAACCGTGGCGTCTATCAGTCGCTGGGATTCCTCGGCGGCACCCCCAGTCAGGGCGGACAGTCCAGTACCGCGGTCGACGTCAGCGACACCGGATTCATCGTGGGGACCAGCACCACCAATACGGGCGAGCAGCACGCCTACCGGTGGTCGAACGGCACGATGACGGATCTGGGCACGCTTGGCGGACCGTTGAGTTCCGCCGTGGCCGTCACGGTGCAGGGAAGGGTGGTGGGTAACAGCCTCACCCGGGAGGGCGCCAGCCACGGGTTTCTCTGGTCGGCCGGCACAATATCGGATCTCGGGACCCTCGGCGGTTCCTCGACCGTCGTCGCCGACGTGAACAACGCCAGGCAGATCGTGGGGACCAGCGAGACCTCGGACGGCCATTCCCGCGCGTTCCTGTGGGACGGCGGCCGCATGACCGATCTCGGGACCCTCGGCAGTGACCTGCACAGCGAGGCGGTCGCCGTGAACAGGCTCGGTCAGGTGTTGGTGCGCAGCCTCGGATCGTCGGGTGGCGGGTTCCTGTGGATCGCGGGTCGCCGCATCCCGATCACCTCACCGCTCGGCCCGCTGGAGCTTCTCGACCTCAATGATCACGGTGTGGTGTGCGGGACGGTGCCCTCGGGTCAGGGCAGCCACGCGTTCCGCTGGTACCGCGGCCGGCTGACCGATCTGGGCACCCTCGGAGGACCGGTGAGCACGGGCAACGCCGCCACCCCGAACAACGTCGTGCTCGGTTCCGCGACCACCACGGACTCCCCGTTTCCCCATGCGGCGTTCTGGCCGAACACCGGCGCCTGACGTTCTCGGCGAGCCGTCACAATGGTTTCTCGGTGACGAGGGGCTTCTCGGTGACGAGGGGCTTCTCGGTGACGAGGGGCTTCTCGGTGACGAGGGGCTTCTCGGTGACGAGGCCGCCGTTGACGTGCAGCCGGCGGGTCACCGCGACCGTGTCGAGCATGCGCCGATCATGGGTGACGAGTAGCAGGGTGCCCGCATAGCCGGCCAGCGCCTGTTCGAGCTGATCGATCGCCGGAAGGTCGAGGTGGTTGGTGGGTTCGTCGAGCACCAGGCAGTTCACGCCGACCGCCTGCAGCAGCGCGAGCCCCGCCCGGGTGCGTTCTCCCGGCGACAGGGACGCCGCCGGCCGGGTGACCTGATCCGGGCCGAGACCGAACTTCGCGAACAGGGTGCGCACCTCACCCGCCGGCCAACTGGTCGCCCGCTCGGCGACGGCCAGCGCCGTGGCCTCACCCCGGAACAGGCCGCGGGCCTGGTCGATCTCGCCGAGCCGCACGCCGGACCCGAGTGCCTGGTGCCCCCGGGCCAGGGGGATACGGCCGAGCAGCGCACCCAGCATGGTCGTCTTGCCCCCGCCGTTCGGCCCGGTGATCACCACCCGGTCCGCCCACGCGATCGTCAGATCGACCGGCCCCAGGGTGAAGCCCGACCGGGCCACCACCGCGCCGGTCAATGTCGCGACGACATCGCCCGACCGGGGCGCGGCGGCGATCGACATGCGCAGCTGCCATTCCTTGCGGGGCTCCTCGACCTCCGCCAACCGGTCGATGCGGGACTCGATGGACCGGACCCTGGCCGCGCTCTTCGTCGCCGCCTCGATCCGGGCTCCCTTGGCAGCCCGGTCACCGTCGGGCATCCGCCGCTTCGCCCGCACCGAACCCCGCACCGCCTGCTCCCGCTGGCGTTGCGCCTGGGCGACGAGATCGGCTCGCTGGCCGGCGTACTCCTCGTACCGCTCCCGGGCTTGACGCCGCGCGACCTCGCGGGCCTGCAGGTATGCCGTCCATCCGCCAGCGAAGAGGGTGAGGCCGTGCCGGTGCGGATCGAGTTCGGCGACGGTGTCGATGGTGCGGTCGAGGAACTCGCGGTCGTGGCTGACGACGACCAGCGCCCCGGGCACGCCTTGGACGAACCGCTCGAGCCGTTCCAGCCCGTCGAAGTCGAGGTCGTTGGTGGGCTCGTCGAGCAGGGTGATGTCGAACCGGGACAGCAGGACGCCGGCCAGCGATCCCCGGGCGGCCTGCCCGCCGGACAACGCCGTCGTCGGGCTGTCGAGCGCGCCCGCGGGCAGACCGAGATCGGCGCACACCTCTTCGGCGCGGGCGTCGAGGTCGGCCGCGCCGATCGCCAGCCACCGCTCCAGGGCGACGCTGTAGCGGTCGTCGACTCCGGACATGCCAGGAGCCCCGGACGTGCCAGAAGCCCCGGACGTGCCAGAGACCCCGGACATGCCCAGGGCCAACGCCTCGGTCGCGGCGTCGAGCTCGGCCTGCGCCGCGGCGACGCCGGTGCGACGGGCGAGGAAGGCCCGCAGGGTCTCCCCGGGGTTGCGGTCGGGTTCCTGGGGGAGCAGGCCGACGTTGGCGGTCGGCGGCGCGAGATCCACCCGGCCCGCGTCGGGCGTCACCTGCCCGGCGAGGGCACGCAACAGCGTCGACTTACCGACGCCGTTGGGCCCCACCACGCCGAGACGGTCGCCGGGCGCGACGGTGAGGGAGACGCCGTCGAGGACGGTCGCCCCACCGCGGGTGACGGTGAGGCCGGACGCGACGAGGGTGGCGGACATCTGACCAGTCTGGCGCATGGACGACGCATCGCGTCCCGCCCCCTGTGGTCGCCTCCATCCGGTGGGATCCTACGGTGGGACCGTGCGGCTGACCGACGTCGAGGCCCGCNCCCGGTTCNCCGCGGCGCGGGTCGCCCGGCTCGCCACCGCCGGTGGCGACGGACGTCCACACATCGTGCCCGTCACCTTCGCCGTGAACGCGGGCGCCGTGAACGCGGGCGCCGCCAGCGTCGTCACCGCAGTCGATCACAAACCGAAGAGCACGCTCGGGGGTCTGCGGCGCCTGCGCAACATCACCGAGAATCCTCAGGTCAGCCTGCTCGTCGACGCCTACGACGACGACTGGTCGCGGCTGTGGTGGGCGCGCGCCGACGGCGAGGCCCGCATCGTCCGGGCGGGAGAACCCGGACACGCCCCCGCCGTCGAACTGCTCATCGCCCGATATGACCAGTACCAGGCTGCCCCGCCCGCCGGGCCGGCAATCATCGTGACGGTGGCCCGCTGGTCAGGGTGGGCCTTCTCGGCGTAGCCGGCTGTTGACATCGCCCTCAGCGCGGGCCGGTTTCGGTCGTACCCGGCGCCCGCGGGCGGTCCCAGCCGGGAGGCAGGGTATCCGGTGTGCGCCAGGACGGGTCCGGCTGGAAATCGCACCAGGTGCCGTCGAACGGGAACGCCCTCGCCTCGACGAGCCGCAGCAGCCGCTCGCCCTCGGCCCGCACCGCCGCCGCGTCGGTGACCCAGTAGTGCTCGGGAAACGCGAGCCGTTCCGCGAGCTCGTGCTCGTCCTTCCACTGCCAGGTCCGGTCCGGGCAGACCCACAGGTCGAGGTCGTGGTCGGTCGTATCCACCCCGACGAGTCCGTCGTAGCGCCAGGCCACGGCGGGTGCCTCGAGATTGATGTACCAACGGGCGAACCGCCCCTGCCGGTCCCAGAACCACCACACCGAGTGTGCGCCCGCCGGCGGGATCAGCATGAGGATGTTCGGCCCAGGCCAGGGCCTCGTCACCAGCACCGTAGATTGGCGGATCCATTCGGCGAACGGCATGTCGCGCAGGCCGCGACCGTCCGTGCTCAGCTCGACGGCCATCGGGCAGCCGTGCGGGATCCACAGCCGCAGGCCGCGCTCATCGTGGCCGACCACGTGACCCGCGCGGACGAAGACGAGCCGCTTGGTGGTGAACGACCGGTGCACGACCACTTCGCCCGGNANAAANCCGCCNGGGACGAACGGACCCGCCGGTGCGGCGCCCGAAGCGGGCGGTGGCGATGCCTGGGGACCGGGATGGGGACCAGCCTGGGAACCGGGATCGTACGCCACGGGGCTTTCCGGCTTCGTCACCGTCCGACTGTACGGTGCCGCCCCGCCCCGGCGTGTCCCCCGCCACAACCTCACAACAGACGGGATGGGACGCTCGTGACGGTCGATTCCGCCGTCGATCAACCGACGGCACCGGCCAGCAGCTCCCGGACGACGGGCACCATCGGATGCTCCATCCCCCAGACCCTGAGCAGATCGGCGAGCAGCGCCGATAGGGTCTCGGTGGCCGACGCCCGATGGCCGGCGCCGAGCTGCAACAGCCCGATCTGCCGTCGCAGCTCGAAGACCTGGGCGTCGTCCGCACCGAACACCCTGATCTCGTCCTCCAGCAGCCCACGAAGCTGTTCGAGCGCCTGGCCGGTCTCACCGATCAGGGCCCGGCAGGTCGCCTCCCGCAGACGGCAGCGCAGAACCCGCTCGCTGTCCGGAGCGTCCCGGTGGACGAGATCGACGAGAAGCGTGCGGTAGCCGTCCACGGCGCGGCGGAAGTCACCGCCCTCGAACAGGTGGTCCGCCAGATCGAGACGGAGCGCGAGCACGTCCGCGCTGTCGTGGCCGAGGGCACGACCGGCCCGGTCCACCGCCGCCGCCAGCACACCGGCGGCCTGGCTGTAGCGGGAAGCCCGGGCCAACGTCCGAGCCTCGTCCCGGGCACGACGAAGCTCGGACCGCCCGACCCCGCCACCGGATTCCCCGGGCGGTCCAGCGGCGGATCCCCGTGTGGAGGCGGCGGTGTTCCGGGCCGCCCCGCGCGGTACCACCCGGCCCGCGACCGCCGCGTACATCCGTACCGGGTTGTCCACGGCGTCGTCGACGGCCCCGGGAAGCGGGCCGAGGTCCACCACGGATCCGATCAACGCCGCGTACACCTTCTCCACGCCGCACGGGCGATCCTCCGGTGCCTTGCTCAGCATCGCGGCGACCAGCTCGTCGAGGCCGCGCGGCACGTCGGCGCGCAGCGACCGCACCCGCGCCGGGACCTCCTCGACCTGCTTGTTCATCACCGTGTAGGACGACGCACCGGCGAACAGCCGCTGACCGGTCAACATCTCGAACAGCGTGGCACCCAGCGCGTAGATGTCGGTGGCGGGCGTGCTCAGGCCGGCAAGCACCTGCTCGGGCGCCATGTAGGCAGGGCTGCCGAGGTGCTGGCCGGTCACCGTGATCTTCGACAGGTTGGTCCGGTCGAGCGCAACGGCAAGCCCGAAGTCCAGCACCTTCACGGTACCGTCCGGCTCCAGCATCAGATTCGCCGGTTTGAGGTCGCGGTGCACGAGCGACGCCCGATGCGCCACCGCGAGCACCGAGGCCACCTGGGCGGCAATCGCGGCGGCCCAGCCGACGGGCAGCGCGCCTTGCTCGGCGACGAGATCCGCCACGCTGAGGCCGTGCACCCGCTGCATGACCAGGTAGGGACGCTCCTCGTGGGTACCCGCGTCGTACACCGCCGGCACCCCCGGATGCAGCAGGCGGGCGGTGATGCGGGACTCCCGGATGAACCGGCGGATCAGCTCCTGGTCGGGCTGGCCGTCGGGAAAACGGACGAACTTGACCGCGATCTCCCGGTCGAGTTTCACATCCCGGCCGACCCAGACCTCACCCATTCCGCCCTTGGCCAATGGAACAGCCTCGAGCTCATACCGCCTGTCGATCATCCACCGCGCGGCCACCGTGCCCCCGTCCCTTCCCGCCCGATCCCCGGGAACACTACCCCCACCCGGAAACGGCATCGGCCACGGCATTGTCGGCCGGCCACGGCATTGTCGAGTTGCTGATCCGGGCTGCACCGCGCCGCCTTCAGCGTCACCAGGAGAAGGCTTCGGCCGGACCTGTGTACCGGGCAGGGGTGTCATTACCCGGGACCTGTCTCCCCGCCCCGCAGGCTTCCGTCGGCGATTCCGAGATGACCGAGCCGGACGATGGTCTCGGCCAGTTCCACCGCGTTGCGCAGCGACTTCTCGACCATCGTGAGGCGCTGGAAGTCGAGCCCCCGGGAACGCTGTTCGGCCAGCGGGAGAACCGGTATCCGGACCCGCCGCGGGTCGGCGCGCGGCGACGATCCACCCGAGCGACCGGCGGCCTGGGCATCCGCGCCACCACCGGATCGCCCGTGCGCCCGATGGCCTGCCGCCCGCAGGATCCCGGCCAGGAAGTACGGATCGAGCCGGTCGGGATCGCCCCGCAGGAGCACCACCCGCGGCCCGAGAACGGCGCCCGCGTCCTCGACGACTCGGGCCATGCTCTCCCCCGACGCCGTCACACAGACGACGTCGCCGGGCCGGAGAACGAGCATTCCGGCCAGTTCCTCCGTCCGGCTCGACGGGCCCCGCCCATGCCGGACATCGCCCGCGGTGAGCAACGGCAGGTCACCGACCCCGGCCCTGGTCTGCAACGGGGCCATCAGGATCGTCAACGATCCGGCTTTTGCCAACTCACCGATCGTGACGCTCGACGTGACGCTCAACGAAGCCGGCCGGTCCGCCGGTCCGGATCCCCTCGGTGGGGTCAGGAGGGGAACCGCCGAGGACAACGAGGCCACCGTCGCCAGGAAATCCTCCCGGACAGCGGGGAATTCACCGACCGCGGGAAATTCACCGACAGCGGTTCTTTCCGGAGGATGGTCGATGTAGCGTCGCGGGCTCACGTCGACCTCGTCGTCGAGGAGGTCCGCAACGCATATCCGCCGGAATCCCGCCGGCAGATCGGCGTCGTCGGCCACCTGGTCCGCCTGGGCGGCGGTGTCGCCGCCGAACCCGCCAGCGGCGACGAACAACGCCCAGGCCGCTTCGACGACGGCGATCTCATCGCGCGCCAGGCCCAGCAGCACCTGAGCGGGCGTCGCCCCGGCCCCGCCGGCACCGGCATCGGAACCGGCACCGGCATCGGGGCCGGCCCCGCGGCGGAGCACCCACAGATCCGGGGCCGATCCCGCCGGGAACAGGCCGGGCGGCAGCCCCAGCACGGCGCGCAACTCCCCGGCGCGCAGCAGGTTCGCCCTGATGCGGCGCCCGGCACGGCGCGACGCGGCGGCCGCCGGCATGATGACCAGCACCTGCGCGCCGTCCCGGGCGTGCGCCAGGCAGTACTGCACCCAGGCCAGCTCGGGTTCCCCCCGCGGTGGAACACCGTGGCGCCACCACGGCGCGCCGAGCAGCTCGTCGTAGCCCCAGGAACGCTGCCCGAACGGCGGGGCGCACAGGACCGCGTCGGCCCGTTCCCCGGCGAAGGTGCCGGCGAGCAGCGAATCGCCCGCGACGATCCGCGCGTCACCACCCCGCAGCAGCAGTCCGACGGCGCTCACCCGCGCCATCGTCGGGTTGACATCCTGGCCGAGCAGGCGGCCCGCCCCCGCGGCCCGGGCGGCCTCCAACAGCCCGCCGATCCCGCAGGCCGGGTCGAGCACCGTGGCGGCCCCCGACCGGCCGCGCAGGCCGGCGNGGGTCACCATCAGCTCCCCGACCGCCCGCGGAGGCTCCGCCACCTGCCGGGAGCAGACCTCGCGGTAGCGGGCGCGCAGCGCGTCGAAGAGCTCCGCGTGGCCGTGCCGGTCCGCCGCCTCGGCGGCGACCCGGGCGATCGCCACCCACCCGGTCTCCCAGGTATCGGGGAAACCACCGGGAAGCTCCGGCACGGCGCGGGCGATCGCCGGTTCCAGGGATACGGCCGCCACCGCGTCGCTCTCCCCGAGCAGTGCCGTGGCGCCCGCGGGATCCCGCTGACGATAAATGAGGAAACCCCCGAGATGGCCGGTCACCTCACCGAGGCGTGGATCATCGACGGCCCCCCGGATCCGCTGCCACACCTGGTCGGCCGCCTCGACCTGGAACGGTCGGTCATGCCGGGCGAGCCAGTCCGCCACGGAGGCCAGCGCGAACAGCGGGCTGGTCGACGTCCCCCCGACGGGTGCGGGAAAGTCGGCGAACCGGCGCCGCCAGTTACTGACCGCGGCCCGCCCGACTCCGGCCAGCCGGGCGATGTCGGTGGCGGTGACCGTGGCCGTGTCTGCGGCCGTGGCCGTGGCCGTGGCCGTGGCCGTGACAGCCGCGGAGCTCGCCGTGTCCCNGCCGCTGGTCTTCACCGGCAGCCCGTTCACGGCAGCCCGCCGAACAGGGCGAGGGCGCGGTCCTGCGGCTCGTCTCCGAGGGGCACGACGAACCGGCGGTCGAGGAAGCGGTTGCCACGCTCGCAGGTCGTCTCGGACACGAACAGGCAGACGTGGCAGGCGGCTCCGTGCAGGAAGTCGGCGGGCGCCGACGGCAGCCGCTCGGCGCACAGCGGATCGGACGAGCAGTGCCGGGCGTCGGCGAGGGCCCGGCGGGTCAGCCGGAGCAGCTGGTCGGGCTCGGCCAGCGACACCAGCCCGCCCAGGGTGCCCTCCGCGTCCGGGACGGCCGTGTAGATGAGGATGCCGCCGCGCGGGTCGCCGTCGTCCCCGGCGTAGATGCGTTCGCTCAGGCTGGCCGAGCTGTAGCCGCACTCCAGCGCGATAGTCNGGATAAGCAGGTGGGACAGGGTGTGCAGGGCGAGGAAGCGCTCCCCGGGCCAGCCCTGCATGGGGTCGAAGTCCCCGGCGATCCGGTCGGAGTAGCGGTTCACCCGGAATCGGCTGTAGGCGTCGCGGTGCTCGCGCATCGCGACACTGTCCGCGACGCGGCGCGCCCACGGGCCGAGGATCTCCTCGGGCACCCGCAGGAACATGCCCTCGCCGCGGACCTCGCTCGCCGGTACCCAGGAAGCCGGCCCACGGGCCAGCGGCGCCCGGATGACGAGGTCGGGGTCGTCCGGGTCGGGCGCGTCCAGCCGGGTGAACCCGGTCAGCGCCCGTACCTCCCGCAGGCGTTCGGCCTGCACGACGTCGGCGTAGCAGCCGGCAAGCGGTGCCGGCACACCGCCGGGCTCGCGGCGCAGGGCGAAATCGTCGGTGGGTTCCGGGAGGACGGCGGAGGAGAAGATCTCCCATTCCGGGGTGCGCAGATCCGGGTAGGCCCGCTCGCCGTCGGCGTCGGAACCCGGGGCCGGGCCGGTTTCGATCGCGGCGCGATGCCGCTCGACCGCGGCCCAGATCTCGGCGTTCGACCACTTCTCCAGCTGACGGAACACCGGGATCGGCGCTGAGCGGGCAAAGTCCAGAATCGCCATATTGTTGATCTTTTCGAAGACCTCCCAGTGCTGTTCGACCTTGACCGCCAGCTCGCTGGCGCCAGTCCGCGGCACCGACAGCACCGACAGCGTCTGGGCGAACCACTGGTTGGAGGCGCCGACGACGAGCAGGCGGGACTCCTGCGGGCACCCGCCATCGGCGAAGGTCCCCAGGTGGGGATGGCGGCCCCGGCAGCGTGGCAGGTGCCCCGCACCGCGACGACCCATGGCCTCCCGGATGTTGCGCCGGGCGTCGCAGTTCACGCACCGGATCTCGACGTTGGCGCCGAGGTTGCCGCCACGGTCCTCCATCCGCAGCCGGGGATGACTCGCCCTGGCGCACTGCGCGCCCCGGTGCACGAACATCGGGTAGGGGAAGTCGTCGAGATGACCCGCGGTGCAGGCGAGCACGAAACGGGCCGCCACCGCGAGCGGCCGGCGGCCGGTCTTCTTCCGCCCGCAGGTGCCGTGGAAGAAGCGGGCGTCCTGGGGCCGGGTCAGCCACGGGTTCTCGAACCCGAACGCGCGGGAGGCGATCACGTCCAGCTCGTTGCAGGCGGTGCAGCGCAGCCAGTTCGGGAACGGCACGGTGGGCACGCCGATGCGGGCGCCCTGCCCGCTGCGGTCGCCCGCATCGGTCTCCGCCCATGGGGCCGGGCGCAGCTCGGTGACGCCCCGGTCGTACAGCCGCCGCACGGCGGCGAGCAACCGCGGCTCGACGATCGGCTGGTACTCGGGGACGTTGCGGTAGTCCCAGTCGTCAACGCCGCGGACGATCGCGGAGAAGTTCGGCAGGTCGACGAGCGCGCCGACACCGCTGGTGAACATCAGGTGGCTGGGCCGGACCGCGCCGACCCGCCGGTGGAACGCCGTGACCATCAGATACCCCTCCCCGGGAGCGCTGCGCGGGCCGACCGCGCCGGACGGCCCGCCCGTGCCGCCGCGAAGGCCGTCTCCCCCAGCTCGTCCCCGACCGGGGCGGCCTCGTCGTCCNCCTCGTCCCTGTCGTCCNCCTCGCTGCTGCCGATCTCACCGCCGCTGCCGATCTCACCGGTACCGTCGGCGTCCGGCGGCGCGCCGAACGCCCAGCCCGGCTCGCCGTAGGCGGGGGTGAAGATCTCGGCGGGGCCGGGCACCAGCAGGTTGATCTCGCGCTCGGTCTCCCGCATCGACTGGGCGACGGTGAGAACGTCCCAGCGGACGTGCCCGGCGGGCTCCAGCAGGCCGGTGACCCGCTGCTGTCCCCCGGCCGTGCGATAACCGATGCGGGACGGGCCCGTCCTCGTCAGCTCCCACCTCTCGATCAGCTGCCGGATCCGTTCTTCGAGGTACTCCCGGCCGCGCGGCCCGGCGACGGCCTCGGCGCGGGCCAGCAGCCGGTCGATCACTCCACTGACCGTCGGGCCGGCGAGGTCCACGTCGTGGGCGTTGACGTTGCGAGTGTTCGCCTCGTCGGCGTGCCGGACGGCGGCGACGAACGTGCCGGTGGCGGTCCGGTCGAGGGAGCGGCGGGNGAACGGGGNCACGGACAGCGCCTCCNCCTGCCGGTAGAAGGTCGCATGGTAGTACTCGAAGTCCTCGTAGTGAGCGAGATCCCGCGGCCGGGCCCAGTTGTACAGGGTGACGACAAGACCCGGGCGGCCGGCGTCCCGGCCGACCCGGGAGGACGCCTGGATGTACTCGGCGGTGTTCTTCGGCTGGCCGATCACGGCCATCAGCCCGAACCGGGAGACGTCCACCCCGACCTGGAGCATCGAAGTCGCGAGCACCACGTCGACCGGGATCCGGTCCTGGTTGCNCNGGGCGNGGGTGCGCTNGGNGNGGGGGTGNGGTGCCCGCCGGTCCCGCTCCCTGCTCCGGAACGATGCGCGGACGTTCTCGGCGACGGCCTCCCGCCGCGCGGAGGTGTCGAGCTCGGGGTCGAAGGGGATCTCCAGGCGGCCCAGCACCTCGCTGATGTCCGCCGACGAGACCCGGGAGGTCAGCTCCGAGATCGCGAGCATGCCGGTACCGGTGACGATGCGGTTGGCGAGCCCCTTGCGCCGGCCGTGGGTACGCACCCGGGTGGTGACGTCGTCGTCGAGGTAGCGGCGCATGCCGGCGAGCTCGCGAGTGGCGTTGAAGTAGCCGACGAGGGTCAGATAGGGCTCGGCGGGGGTGCCGTGCCGGTCGAACAGGGTCTGGCCGGCGAGGAGCAGGATCTCGGCGAGGCGGATCTCGGCGGACTTCATCCTCGTCCCGTGCGCGCAGACGCCGAGGTAGCGCCGGCCCGGGGTGGCGGGGGTGACCGGGACCCGCCGGGAGAAGAACGTATCGGTCACGTCGATCACCTGGGGCGGGAAGACGGCGAGGCCGCGGCCGAAGACGCCGAGCACCTGGTCGCGAGCCCGCCTGGTGGTCGCCGTCGAGGCCACGATCTTCGGGCCGGTGAGCGCGCCGGCCGGGACCGGCCAGGTGCACAGCTCGTCGACCGCGCTCTCGAACAGGCCGACGGTGGTGCCGAGCGCACCGGAGATCAGATGCAGCTCGTCCTGAATGATCAGATCGGGCGGGCGCAGCCGGACGACCGGCTCGCTGGTCACGGCGGGCCGCCTGCCGCGGCTGTGGTGACGCTCGCCGCAGCCGGTGCGGGCGTCGAGGTCGTCGTGGCGGTACCCGTGCCGGGGACAGCGTCGGCTCACCCGGCCGAACAGGATCCCCGCCTCGCCGCGCCAGGGCAGCTGGGCGAGTTTGTCGACGGTGGCGATGACCAGGCTCGGGGCGTAGCGGTAGATCTCCTCGTCGACGGTGAGCACCGGCAGGCCCTCGTCGGGCGCCGCCCGCCGGGAGAACGGGCAGGCGTCGGCCCCCTCGCCGTTCGGGCAGTACAGCAGCACCCGGCGGAGGTCCTCGTCGACGTGGGCGTCGGTATGGGCCCCGAGCGCGCTGCCGCACCACGGGCAGCCCAGGGTCTGCAGGACGTTGGCCCGCTTGCCGTCGCCGGCCTCGCGCGCCTCGCCGACCTGGTCGCGGGCGTCCTCGAACCGGTTCGGGGACACCCCGCCGCCGACCCACAGACCGATGCGGAACGGCGTGGCACCCCAGGTCGCCGGGTTCGCACGGCGCTGCACCTCGGCGGCGCAGACCAGGGTGGCGGCCCGCTGGAACTGCTGGGCGGTGAGCAGCCGCAGCGTGTACCGCATGAGGACGGCGACCCCGGCCTCGCCGGAGCGGGCCGCGGCGCCGGTGCCGACGGTCCCCTGTAGGCGGCGGATCGCGAAGGTGTAGGCGGTTAGGCCGAGGTAGGCCTCGGTCTTGCCGCCGCCGGTGGGGAAGAACAGCAGGTCGACGACGGCGGTGGCGTCCGCGGCCCGCTCCGGGTGCGCCGGGTCGGTCAGGGAGGGCAGGTTGAGCAGCACGAAGCCGAGCTGGAACGGCCGCCAGGAGGCCTCCCCCGCGCCCCGGGCCCGCACAGCAGCGGCGGCCGCAGCGTAGTCCAGCCCCTGCTCGTCGCGCAGCCGGGCGATCGCCGTGTGCCGGCGCTGGGCGGCCATCGCCTCGTTGGCGAACTGGAACGCGGCCAGCGCCTCGCGGTGGCGCGGCTGGTCCTGGTCGGTGAGCAGGGCGATACCGGCCCGGATACGGTCCGCCGCTCGGCGGGCGTCGCCGATTGCCGTGCGAGCGGCCGGGCGCAGCCGCGCCGGCAGGCCCGCGACCTCGGCCTCGCGCTCGTCGAGCCAGGATGCGTAACCGTCGGCGAGGGGCGTCAACCCGCGCCGCAGGGCGGCGGGCCCGGCCACGGCGAGAGTGTCCATGGCCAGTTCGACCCCGGCCAGCGGCGTGCCGGGCCCGGCGGGCGCGACCGTCGCCGGCACGTCGTAGGTGGGCAGCCAGGTGGTCTCCAGCCGGTGGGCGCACCGCTCACCGGGCCGGACGTGCGGATGCACCGCGACATTGCGACCGGTCGCGTAGCGACGCTCCCCCCGGTACAGCAGCTGGAGATGCAGATCCTCGTGATCCGCGTCGAGGGGCGGCGCGCCGGCGAGCGGCGCGCCGCCCTCGGGGGAGCCGGGGCCGGGGCCGAAACCGAGACCGGGGCCGGACCACTCGTCCGCGGGATCGTCGACGGGCAGGAAGACGGCGCGCGCGCCGTCCAGCGCGGTCACCGACAGCGTCGGCTGGAACAGCCACGCCGTGTCCGCGGACGAGTGCGGCTCCGGTTGGCTGTTGACCAGCGTCAGCTCGACGACGCGACGGGCACCGCGCTCGCGGACGGCGACGACGAGGAAGACCCCGGTCTCGTCGTCGCCGACGAGCGGCATCCGCCGAGAACCGGCGCCCAGGTGATCGTCCAGGCGGATCTCCCGGTTCGCGAAGACCACCGGTTCGCGGGTCCACGCGCTGCGCTTGCGGCCCTCGTCGTCCTCCACCTCCCGCTTGGTGTAATGCCCCCAGGCCGCCGTGACGGCGAGGACGTCGACCGGATCCGTGCCGTCGGTTCCGGCCGGCACGTCGGTTCCGGCCGGCACGTCAGTTCCGGCCGGCACGGCGAAGGAGAGTCCCATCGACGACGCCCAGATCCGCCCCCGGTTCTGCGGGGTGGCGATCTCCGGCAGGTCGGCGTCCGCGTCGCCCTGCACAGCCGTCTCCGTGTCGGCGACGACGTCCGCGGCGGCGGCCTCCCGGGCACCGCGCGGAGCCGGCTTCGGCCCGAGCATGCCGACGAGGTACCGCTCGCGCGGGCCCATCGCCCTGGGGTGGAACTGCTCGCGCTCGCCGCCCCACGGGCCGAGCAGATCCCGGCGGACGAGTTCGGCGAAGGCATCCCGGACCTCATAGGACGCCGCCGGCTCGAAGAGCTGTGGCGCGTCGAGGACCTCCGCGGCCGTACGGCCGTCGGCGCCCGCACCGGCCCCGTCGCCCGCACCGGCCCCGTCGCCCGCACCGGTGCCGTCGCCCGCCGCGCCCCCCGGCGCGGCGGGCGACGGCGGCGCCCCCAGCGCCCCTGGGATCCCCCGCGGCACGGGGAACAGCCCACCCTCGGCCTCCGGCTCCACCACGGCGCGTCTCCCCCCTCGGCATCCACCGGGCCTCGACGACCCGCCACGAATGCTGTGCCCTCGATCGCCGCATACTTGATCGCCGCATACTTGATTGCTGTGTACTCGGTTCACAGACTACACCACCGTCATCGGCGACGAAAGCCACCATCCCACCCGGGTCCGACACGTCGGCCGGTGAATGCGCAGGACCTGAGCACGGTCCACGGTCCCCTGGACCGTGCCTTGCCCCCCACAACGTGGCCACCGCGCATGGGACCACCGCGCATGGACCACCGCGCATGGGACCACCGCGCATGGGACCACCGCGCGATCATGCGGACCCGACC
>NZ_JPHT01000016.1:28842-104228 GCF_000733325.1 Frankia sp. Allo2 | reverse complement strand
GTGCAGGTCACCCGCCGCCGCCAGCCGCTCGCCGACGGGCCGGCCACGACCGAGATCGTCTACCTTGTCACCAGCCTGCCGACCCACCAGGCCAGCCCCACGCTGCTGGCCACCTACGCCCGCGAGCACTGGCTCGTGGAGAACCGGCTGCACTGGGTCCGCGACGTCACCTTCGGGGAGGACCTCAGCCAGGTCCGGACCGGCCACGCTCCCCAGGTCATGGCCAGCCTGCGCAACCTGGCGATCGCGATCCTTCGCCTGACCGGCGCCACGAACATCGCCCAGGCAATCCGACACCACGCGCGGCGCCCCGAACGACCACTAGAGACGATCAAGANCCTTGCTTGCTAACCGACAACTTTGCCGGGGCCCTGCCAGGCGGCCGACCGGGGGNATCAGATGATCAAAGAGTCTAAAGGTCGCGCTCGAAGCAGCAGTCCCACGTGCCTGAAGATCCCCACGTCACACTAGAAGACGGGCTCCACCTACGGCACCAAGGCAGCCCGACGTCGACCGGCCGACCACCAGCGATTTTCCATCGCCCCACGTGGCCGGCCAGTAGCCGCGTGAGGTCGATGCGGTGACGCTCGATCGCATCAGCGCCATCCCGGTGGTACTTCGATAGCCGCAGATAGAGCCAGATCGGCCGCGTCCCTGACCGAACCTCGACGCCGTAGGACCGAAAGGGCGGATAGACCACGGCCCGTGTGCGTCGGCCTGGGCGACGCAGGAACGGGTGTTCTTCGCCTGTTTCGGGGTTGATGGCGATGCCTTCGACCGTTCCGTCACTTAGTTCGCGTTCCATAGGGTGTACTTTAGTTTGCACGACTCAGCGCTTAATAATGTACTTTGGCAGGCTATAGTGGGCCATGCCCTGCTACGCGGCACGCAGGTAGCCACGATCGTTGTCGAGTATCGCGACCGGTTCGGCCGGTTCGGCGTCGAGTATGTCGACGCCGACCTTGCCGCGTCCGGCCGCCGGCTGCTGGTCGTCGACCCCGCCGGGGTGGATGAGGACCCCGCCGGGGTGGATGACGATCTGGTCGGGGACGTGACCGAGATCCTGACGTCGCTGTGCTTCCGGCTGTATGGTCGGGAGGCCGCCGCGGACCGGGTCCGGCGCGCGGTCGCAGCCGCCGTCGAGGAAGCCCGTGAGGGTCCTCCAGGCGTATCGGGTTCGCTCTTGACCCGGAACGACGCCCAGCTCGCCGACCTGCGCCGGTATGCCAGCGCAGGTCGGTTCGTTTACAAACGGAACCTATAGCTCGACGAAGCCGGACACGCAGGTGATCGTGTCGCCGCCGATCCAGACCGTGCCGTCCGCATCAGCGGAGATGTGCACCCGTCCGGTCCGGTGGAGCAGTGTTCCCTGGCTCACCGTGTAGGGTGCGCTCGCTCGCCCGGTCCGGAGCAGCCATTGGGCGACGGACGCGTTGAGGCTTCCGGTTACCGGATCCTCCCTCGTCGTGCCGTTCACGGGGAAGAAGGCCCGAACTTCGAACGTCTCGGTCGACTCGGGCGGATACGGGCCGAGCACGCCGAGATGCAGGTCGACGATGCCCGGTTGCAACGCGAGGACCGCCTCGGCGCTGTCGAGTAGAACAGCAATCCATCCCGGCCCGTTATCCGCCCACTCGGCGGCCACGATGTCATCGCGGGCGATGCCCAGCGCCGTGCCGATGCGCTGGACGAGGGCCTCCTTAACCGGCCCCGAGCGTCGCAGCGGGGGTGCGGCGAACGCGAGTCCGTCCGCGGTCCGCCGGACGGGAACGAGCCCGGCACCACACTCCTGAACGACCACATCGCCCCGTTCGGCCGGAGGCCGGGTGGTCAGCCAGGCGTGGCAGGTACCCAGCGTGGGATGCCCTGCGAAGGCCAGCTCGGCACCGGGTGTGAAGATCCGGACCCGGTAGTCGGCGTCCGATGAGGTGGGCGGCAGGATGAAGGTAGTCTCCGAGAGGTTCGTCCACCGGGCGAACCGCTGCATCTCCTCCGGGTCGAGTCCCGATCCGTCGAGCACGACGGCTACCGGATTGCCCTGATACGGGGATCTTGAGAAGACATCGATCTGTTGGAAGGGACGCGGCATCGGCCCAGTGTCCCGCGGGCCGCCGGCTGACCGCGCGGATGCAGGTGAGGAATTCCTGGATTCCGATCGCCAGGCGGCTGGAGGCGATGGAGCGTCACCAGGAGCGGGCCGGCGCGGGAACGCATCCGGGTGCATATCAGCATGAAGGCATGAGTTCCTCCGCCGACACCCATGGCCGACCCCGTCACGCCGAAGCGGGTGGCCGCCCGCATCCGCGTATTTCCAACGAGCGGATCGCCTTCGCCCGGATGCGCACCTCGCAGGACCGCGGGGCGGATCTGATCACCTCCTTCGCGGGATCGCTGCCCTTCGTCTACCTGCATGCGGTCTGGTTCGGCGGCTGGATCCTGTTGAACGAGGGCGTGTTCGGCGAGGACGCCNTCTTCGACCGCTACCCGTTCGGCCTCCTGACGATGATCGTCAGCTTGGAGGCGATCTTCCTATCGACGTTCGTGATGGTCAGCCAGAACCGTGAGGCCGCCCGGCAGAACCTCCGTGCCGAACTCGACTTCGAGACCAACCTGCGGTCCGAGGTGTGGTCGGTCCACATCGGGCGGGCGCTCGGGCTTGACCCCGACGAGGTGGAACGGGACGTCCAGGAGCTCGTCGCGCACGCCCGCGCGGAGATCCGTAACGGCCAGGCCCAGCCGATGGGTCCGGGAGTGATGGATCCGGGAGTGTCGTGACGCCTCAGGTTCATCGTCGGCGACGACGCGAATCCGGTGCCTGGTGCCCGGCGCCGGGCGTGTGGGGCCGGGTCAACCGAGCGCGACGATTCAGTCGAGCGTGACGACGAGGCCGCGCAGCTCGTAGGCCGCGATCTCGTCCCGGAGGGTGACCTGGGGTGGGCTGGCCATGTGCAGGCCGTCGAGCATGAACAGCTTGTGCAGGAAGATGTCGGTTTCGTGGATGGCGACGTGTGCGCCGGGGCATTTGTGGGGGCCGTCGCCGAAGCTCAGCCCCGCCGGACTCACGCCGTCGCCGATCGGGCGGGCGGGGCGGACTGTGTACGGGTCGGCGCCGATGGCCTGCGTGTCGATGTTGGTGCTGCTCACCGCGATGTCGATCTGGGCGCCGGCTGGGATCGTTAGCGGGCCGTGCGGGCCCGGTAGCTGGATGTCGGCCGTCGTGCGCCGTTTGAGAGTGGAGATGACCGGTTCCAAGCGCAGGAACTCGTGCAGGATCGCGATCCGTTCGGTCTGGTCAGCGTCGTGGTAGCGGGCGCGCAGTGTGTCGTCGGTGAACAGGTGCCAGGCGGCGACGTTGATGAACTCCCGGGTGGTGATCATTCCTGCGGGTGCGAAGGTGACGCACTCGGCGAAGATTTCGGCATTGGTGCAGCCTTGGTCGATCATGTGTGAGATGAGGTCATCCGTGCGTCGCCGACGGCGGGCGCGTACCGCGGGGCGCACGTCGGCGAGGTAGAAGGCGAGGGCGTGGCGGTTCTGCCGGATGAACTGCCTGATGCCGCGGATGCTGGTGACATTCGGCGGTCCGAGGTCTCCCTGGGCGAACCGTTCCAGGCGGGCGGCCATGCCGGGGCGGCTGTTGGTGAGGCCGATCACCGCGGCGGCGACCTCGACGGCGAGGGCGAAGCTGAGCTCGGACAGGTCGACGCTCCGCTCGCGGCGCAACCGGTCGATCTGCTCGTCGGCGACGCGGTGCATCAGCTCGCGGTAGTGCTCGTCGACCCTGCGTAGAGTGAAGAATCGTGCGGTCAGCCGGCGGCGTTCCCGGTGCTCGGGGCCGTCGCTGTGCAGCACCGGTCGGCGGATCCGCTTGGGAATCGCCTTAGATGCGTCGATACCGAGGCCGGCCTGCTTGGTTTCCAAGCTGCGCAGCACCGCCTGCCCGGCGGCGTACCCGCTGATCCGCCATACGCCGTCGGCGCCCTGTACGACCGGGCATCCGCCGTTCGGGTCTTCGCGGTCGATCTTGCGTGCCGACGTCCCGACGTCGGTCACCACGGGATCCGCCATGGATTCTCCTTCCCAGGGCACTCCGGAAACCGGCCGGGGCGCGGCTTCAGGGCCGTCATGACTGACCGGTGCGGCGATGGAGTGCTGCTGATGCCTATCGAATCGTTGGTGGATGCGAGGGAAAGCCGCCGCCGCCGCCCCTGCGGCTGGCTTGTTCGGGTAACGGCTCGAGGCGGAGTCGGGTGGCATCGGAGGAAGCCGNCGGCCGGACGCCTGAAACCTCTTGCAACCACTTGTGAGCCGGCAATGATGCCCCCTGCGCGGGGAATCCGTGACGGTCCCGGCCATGACGGCCCGCCGGGTTCGGCGGCATTCCTCAACGGTTCTGGCCGCTTTTCACGCTCCGCTTTTCACGCTCCGCGTCCGGGTCCGGGTCCCGTCCGACTTTACCGGAAGGATTGGGAGGGCCGGCTCATTCGTGCCCTCATTCGTGCCCTCCGGGGCGCAGCAGCGGGCCGTGATCTGACTACCCAATTGTGTCAGTTGGTGGGCGGGGCGTTCACGCCGAGCGTGGTCACGGCGCTTTTTCGGAAGCTCGCCGTCATGGTCTACGGCAGACCCGGCAAGGCGATCGCGACGGGAATCACGTGTCGCGCCCTTCCGTGCCGCGTGAAGGATTTCACGCCGACCGGGACGCCCTCCGTGNCCCNCCGTGTCCCGCCGTGTCCCGCCGTACTTCCCGCCGGATGCCACCTCGGTGGTGCGGGTGACGCTCTTCCCGGCCATGGCCGTGCCGGGTTCCCGCTTCACAGCCACCCGCCCACCAGGGTGGGTCTTACGGTCGGCTCCACGGGCGTTTATCGTCTCCGACGTACTGGCGGCGACGAGGTGACGCAGGTTGACCGCGGCGTTGGCGTCGCGGTCGGCCACCAGCCCGCAGGACGGGCAGGTGAAGATGCGGTCCGGCNGGGTCNGNTTTGGNTTNCGCCCGCCACAGCCGGAACAGGTCTTGCTCGAGGGGTACCAGCGGTCCGCGACCACCAGGGTCGATCCGTACCAGAGGGTTTTGTAGGCGAGCTGGCGGCGGACCTCGGCCATGCCGGTATCGGACACGGCACGGGCGAGGCGGCGGTTACGGACCATTCCGGCCACGGGCAGGTCTTCCACCACGATCGTTTCGTGGGACGTCGCGAGCCGGGTGGTGAGCTTGTGCGGCCCGTCGCGGCGCAGCTTCCGCAGCGACCGGGCCAGCGGCTTCGGGTTCGCCACGGTCTCACCGGTCGACAGGACGGCGAGGTGGCGCACCCCGAGGTCGACACCGACCGTCACGGCGGCACGCTGCCGCCGTGACGGGCCGGTGGGAACCTCCCGCTCGACCTCGACGGTGAACGATACGAACCAGCGGCAGGCCGTGCGCGACACCGTGGCGCCTAGGAGGCGGGCCCGACCATTCGCCAGCCGCCCGGTCAGCGCGCCCATCGGCTCGCGGACCTTCACCCGGCCGATCCGGGGCAGCTTCACATGCCGGTCGTCGGCCGGCACGCTGGTTGTTGTTCGGGTCGAGCGCGAACCGGTACGCCCGCAACGCCTTCACGCCGGTCGTCCTTCGTCCACCTGAACACGGTGCCCGTCGGGTTGGCCCGAACGGAGAAGTAGCACGTGATCAACCCGCCGAGGCCGGTCCTGAATGAGGGCTCCGCGTAGGTCTCCTCGTAAGTGTCCTACCAGGGGAAGGCCAACCGGCGGGGTGCCCTGTCGAGGACGCTGGGTGCCCGGTCGAGGACAACACGGCCGGCGAACGTGATGACCGCCAACACTCACGAGCGTTCACGAGGTCAGGTCCCAGATTCGCCGGCCGAAGGCCAGTCGAAGGATCGTGGTCACCGCAGGAGCGGGTGCGGTGGGAGGCCGGCGCACGGTTTACACGGTCTGCGTAGTTCGTGCGGTCAGCGCGGGGTGAGAGGACCGCCGCTACCGCCGCCGGCCTGCCGTGGCCGTCTCGCTGGCCGTCTCGCTGGCCGTCTCGACCGTGTATAACCAGCCAACCGCTGGACCNTTTTCCGGTCAACGAGAACGATCAGATCACCGCCGTACCGGACCGGGAGATGGCCACCCTCGCCATGGCCACCCTCGCCATGGCCACCCTCGCCGTCACCCTCCGCGGGTTCACCTCCGTGATCTCGGGTGTCAGATCCGGTGTTCGGTGAGTACCTCGGCGGTGAGTTCCTGGGCTTTCTGGGCGCGGTCGGGTTGCGCGAGGTGGACGGCCACGAACAGGGCGTCGAGGACCGTCGCGTGGATGATGCGGCTGCTCATGGCCTCGACTCGATAGTTTGTTTCGCTGCTGCNGGCGACGAGGGCTACGTCGGCCAGCCTCGTCAGGGGGGATCGGAAGAAGCTGGTGAGGGCTATGGTCGTGGCCCCTGCCGCGCGCGCCGCGGCGGCGCCGGCCAGGGTTTCGCGGGTCTGCCCGGTGTGGCTGATGGCCAGGCAGGCGGAGGCGGGAGGCAGCAGGCGCGCGGCCACGTGTTGGACGTGGGCGTCGGCGGGGGCTTCGGCGAGCAGGCCGAGAGTGCGGAAGCGGTAGGCGGCGTCCTGGGCGAGCGGGGCGGACGTCCCCGCGCCGATGAGCAGGACCCGGTCAGCGCATTGCAGGGCGTCGACCGCGCGGGTGAATGCCGCGCGGTCGACGGTGCGGGTGGTCTCGGACAGAGCCGACTCGGTGCTGTGGAGGATCTTTTCCAGGATGGTGGCAGGGGAGTCGGCGTGGGTGACGGCCTCGTGGAGGCCGCGTTCGGGAGGAATCGCTTCGCCGGCGAGACGAATTTTGAGGTCGGCGAAGCCCTTGAGGCCGAGATCCTGACAGAACCGGACCACGGTCGCGACGGAGGTGCCGGTCCGGTCGGCGAGATCGGTGACGGTGAGGTGAACGATCTCCCTCGGGTCGTCGAGGATCAGCTGGCCGATCTTGCGACCGCTGGGAGTGAGAGTCGGCAGGCAGGCGCGTAGGTGCGCGATGGTGCCGCCCGGCCCGGGGGTGGGTTGGGCGGGCTCGTCGATCGTCTCGACGGCCGTCGGTCCGGTCATGGTCTCTCCCAACGTCGTCACCATCCTCGCGCTTTTCGGCTTCCAGCTTGCCGGTGGTGCGCTGTCATCTGCCGCACGGGCCGGATGAAGATCTGTTCCTTTGGTAGAAATCATACTGTATGAAAATTCTATCCATCTAATGCATTCCGTTAAGAGGATGTTTCCTTCTGTCTCCGTCTCTCAGCCCTGCCCCCGCTGAGCCCGTTGACCGTCTGCCGTAAGCGAGGAGAGATATGAAGCTGAGCACCGACCGCATCGTGACCGCCCACGTCGGCAGCCTGCCGTGCCCAGGATGCTGGCCGAAGAGGTGCTCCAGCGGGAGCATCACGACCCGACCCCGGAGCGGGCACAGCGGCTGCCGGGAACCATCCGCCAGGCGGCCGCCGAGGCGGTGCGCCGCCATGCCGAGGTCGGCATCGACGTCGGCAACGATAGCGAGATGATCAAGATCGTCTATGCCACCTACGTCAAGGAGCGGCTGAGTGCCTGAGCGCCTGAGTGGCTTCGACGCGACCGCCGGGGCCAGGCCCATCCCGCCGAAGGCACCCGATCATGACCAGCGTCCCGCCGCCAACCGGGCCGTTCCCCGCACCCGACGCGTACTGCGACTCACCCGCTGAGCATCGACCGCATCGCGGCCGAGTTCGGGGGACGGCCACCGTGGCGGACGGGTCCCTGCTGCCGTGTCGGTCGTACAGTTCCGATCCGGAACTGTACTCGGGAGAACAGCACCTGACCGGGCACAACCCGGGCCGTCGCCAACTCCAGGGTCTGGCGAGTACTGCACACCGACCACCGGCGTCCGCTCCCGACCCGTCGGACGGAATTCTCCGTGATCTGGGCGCTCTATTTCTATTCCCCGAGTTCTGCGTAGCCCTCCTTATCACCCTCCTGGTTCTGGCGGTGCCGGGTGGACCCGGCCCAGGCCGACCTCGTTTACCGCACCCACCATTCCGGCGCGCTGGCGGCCATCGTCCTGCACACCACATCCGCGTACCTGGCCCGTTCGGAGAGCCCGACATAATCGTATCGCCGTCCTCACCTGTCCTGGTGAGGACAGGTGAGTCGGAAGATACCGGCCGAACAACTTTCGCCGGCGCCTCCTGGTGGGTACGAAAAAATCCTCTGCACACACGGCACGGACGGACCGTCCGCGCCCGGTTCCCGCCGCCGTGTTAGCCCGGACGGGGTACCTGGTGAGATCGTGCGGGGTAGCACGAGGACGTCGCAGAGTACTGTCGCCAGGGCGATTCAACGTACACGTACGCCGATAAATTACGCAGGGAAGGGGCGTCCCGCCATGCGCTCGCGAAAAATGTATTTTGCCGCCGTCGGTGCTGCCGGCGCCCTGGCCGCCGCCGTGGCCGGTCCAGCCGGTGCCGCGTTCCCCGACGGGGTGCCCGGTTCCAGTCAGGTCACGCTCCCGGGCGGCTTCGCCCTGCGGCCAGATCTCGACGTGAGTATCGACAACGTCGTCGTCAACCCGACCCCGCCTCATATCGTCGCGCAGATCAACCCGTTGTTCCGCGCCTACTCGATCGGGGCGGCCGACATCAACCGGATCCAGAGCCACCTGCGGTCGCTCGNCCTGCGATCGGCAGGCGGGCACGGCATGGTCTCGTGGACGCTGAAGAACGTCACCGATCATCCGGTCGCCTTCGGCTGGTTCTCGAAGGAGGGGCGGGGCGGCAACGGGGTGCTGGCGGCGGGNGCCTCGCGCACCTTGGACACGCATTCCTCCCTCGTCGTGGCCCGCGTGTTCGACCAGTCGTGGAACCCCTCACCCCAGCTGCCGACGATCGGTGTGTCGACCCACGGTCGGCCGGTGCCGGCCAGCGGACAGGGCCCGTCGACCGCGGCCACCACTACCGGCCTTACCGGCACCGGTCCTACCGGCACCGGTCCTACCGGCACCGGCCCCGTCGCCCCGGGAGCCGGTATCGTGCCGGGCACGCGGGGCGAGGCGCCCTCGTACCCGCAGGCCTCTGGTGGCGGACAGGCCTCTGGTGGCGGACAGGCCTCTGCTGGCGGACAGACTCCCGGTACTGGGGAGTCGACCGGTGGCGGACAGATCCCCGGTACCGCGAAGGCTCCCGGAACGGGAGAAGCCCCGGCCCAGGAGACGGGCTCGACATCACCCGTAACCAGCGGCACGACACCACAGGGCTCGCCCGGGCAGCAGGGCGGCACCGGCACCAGTACCGGCACGACGGTACCGGCGACGCCGATCACGACGAACACCGTCCCCTTCACGGGATGACCGGCTCTATGGGATGACAGAGGTGACGGACGCGGGCACCCGGCGGCCTCGACCACCCGCCGGCTTGTCGGCGCCGCGCGCGTCGGCCGCGCTGATGGTCGCCGTGTGCGGGCTGCTGTTCCCGGCCGCCTGCGCGGTCGGTGGTGAGGGCATCGGCGCCGGCTCTTCGGCCACCGGTATGTCTTCGGCCATCCCCAGGTCTTCGGTAACCGCCAGGTCTTCTCGCGGCGCGGCGGCCGAGCCGGAGGCGGTGAACACGATTCTGACCGCGACCGTCGCCGGCGTGGACGTCTACCCAACGCCCATGTCCACCTGGCCCGCGTCGCGGCTGAGTAACCCGAATGAGGCGGGCGCGCCACGGGTCTTTCTCGTCACGGCGAGACTGCCCGGATGGTGGCAGGTCCTGCTGCCGATATGGCCCAACGGCAGCCGCGGATGGATCAGGGACGACCAGGTCCGCGCCAGCACCACCGCCTATCACCTGCAGGTCGTCCGCGGAGCCCACCAGTTGCGGCTGTATCGCGGGAACACGCTCATATCCCTGTTCGTGGTGGCGGTCGGAACCACGGACACGCCGACCCCCGGGGGGCGGTACTACCTGACCGAACTGCTGCGGCCGCGGAATCCGACCGGACCCTACGGGCCCTTCGCCTTCGGCCTCTCGGGCTTCTCCACCTCACTGGCCTCCTTCGAAGGCCATGCTCCGATTATCGGTCTGCATGGCACCGACCAGCCCCACACGCTGGGGCGTGACGTCAGCCACGGCTGCATCCGCCTGAGTAACAGCGACATCACCTGGTTGGCGGGCATGCTGCCCCTGGGCACGCCGGTCGACATCGTCGCCTGACCGGTCCCATCTCGACCTCGTCGGGGTCTGTCGCGGATGCGACAGACCCCGATGCCGATCTTGAATTACTCAAGGCTGAACCGGCAGCCCGGCAGCCCGGCAGCCCGGCAGCGGCTGGCCGCGGGGCAGAGCCGGTTCTGCGGGGTCGGCTGGGTGGATGCCGGCGCAGGAGCGCGAAGCCGAGGGTGGCGATCCATACTCCACCAGAGTGTGGAGCCGAGGAAGCCCGCCGATTCCCATGCGGGGACCCCGGGGATCGCGGTGGTCAGGATGTCGCCCTGGTTGAGCAGGTAGATGGCGCTTGCGACCAGGCCCAGCATGCCCACAGCGGCGGGAAGCAGACGGCGGCGGAGGATGATCACGGAGATCGTCGTCGACCAGGCGATGGCGAGCGTCTGGCCGAGGTGCTCGCCAAGCAGGGCGCCGCCGAGCTGGTGTTGTGCGAGCCAGGCGGCGTCGACGGCTGCTCGGGTCGTCGTGTCGCCGGCCATGTACTGCCGTGCCAGCGGCGGCACGACGAAAACCCAGCGCAGGAATCCGGCGAGCGCGAGCACGATCGCGGCGGAGCCGACCCAGGTCGCGGCGCGCAGGACGGGATCGTCCCGGCGACCGAGGGCCGTGGGCAGCAGCAGCGTCGGCGGTAGTAGCAGAGCGTAGGTCCAGCCGGTCGCGAACCAGGTCCAGACCAGGCCGGTGCCGCCTCGATGGAAGGACGGAAGGACGACTCGGTGGCCCGATGGACGGCCCCAACGCGCTCGCGCTCAACGAGCGGCTGCTCGCGGCGCTGGCCGACGGCGGGGTGCCGGCGGCGAACGCGGCCCGGTCCGCATATCTGCTGATCGTGTATGTGCTGGGCGCCATCGCGTTGGAGGCCGCCGAGCCGCACGAGCCGGGAACCACCGAGGCGGAGCGGATCGCCGCCCGCCGTGACGCGTTCGCTGCCGTGCCCGTCGAGCATTACCCACGCACCGCCAGCCAGATTGACGTGCTGGCCGCCTACGTCACCACCGAGCAGTTCAGCTGGGGCCTCGACCGTGTCCTTGACGGCATCGAACGCCTCATTGACCCCTGAGCGCGGGCAGTTCGTCGGCGCGGAGTCAAGGCTGTGGGATATTTTCAGTGGCGCTTCTCGCGCGTCCGCATCGAAAATCTTGTCGGGATTTCAGCGGTACCTCCTGGCCGGGCGGTGAACGGCCAATGAATCGGTCGGAATGGCGTCGGAATGGCGTCGGAATGAAGGTGGATAAAGCCGCTGTTCGGTGCTGCTCGATCGCCATCTCGAATGAATCGATAGCGCTGTGTAATAAGTGTTGACGACCTTCGTGGCGTGGGCCACAGTACCGGTTGAAAGTGGTGCTCGGCAGGTTGACCTGCTCGTGGCGACGAGAGGAAGCCGTTTCGAATTCCAGTAGTCTGGGCCAGGTCGGCTTTCCACATAGCCTCGCCGTGGGGCCAGACCTCCGGTCGGAAAAGTCGACCCAACGTTACGAGAGGCTCGATATGCACAACCCGGAAGGGCGCGGCACCTCGCCAGGTCCGGTGGCGCCGACGAGCGCGCGCCGCCTCGGGTCGGGAGCCGTGCGGTCGGGCGGAGACGTGGAAAGGATTCCGCTGTCGGCGGTGCAGCACGCAATGCTGTTGCACAGTGGCAGCGCTCCCGGCGAGGGATTCTACGTTCTGCAGAAGTTGTTCACGTTGCGGGAGCAGCTGAATCTGGCGGTGTTCGAGCAGGCACTGCGGGACCTGTTCGACTGGNATCCGATGCTGCGGACCAGGCTTCTGCTGGACCATCCGGACGGTCCGAGCCAGGTGGTCAGCAGTGATGTCGATGTGTCCTTGCCCGCGCGGGACTGGAGGCAGTTGGACAGCGCAACTCGGCAACAGAGCCTGCGCGAATACCTCGACGATGACAAGCGCCGGTCCTTCGATTTCGCGGCCGGGCCCCCGATGCGGTTCGCGGTCTTCCGCATGGATAATCATGAATACGAGTTCGTCTGGACGACCCATCATGCACTGATGGACGGGCGCTCCCTTTTCATGGTGAGCGCGGAACTCTTCGAACGGTACGATCACCTGCTCGTCGGGCGCCGGGCCGAGCGTCCCCGTCCGCGCCCGTACCGGGACTACGTCGCCTGGCTGGCCGAGCAGGACCTTGTCGCAGCGGAGTCGTTCTGGCGTGCCGATCTGGCTGGTGTTACGGAGCCCACGCCATTCGTCGTCGACGTGGTCCGCGTCCCCGACCCCGGTGAGAACGTCCTGACGGCCGTGGAGACCGAGCTTTCGGAAGAGATGACCAGGGCACTGGAACTCCTGGTCCGTGAGCAACAGGTAACCGCTAATAACGTCGTGCAGGCGGCGTGGACGGTCCTCCTGCAACAGCTCAGTGGCCGCCATGACGTAGTATTCGGTACAACCCGGGCATGTCGCGGATTCCTGGACGGCGCCCAGGACATGCTTGGTCTCTTTCTCAATACGCTGCCATTCCGCGTCGTCGCCCCGAGCACGATGACCGTGATCGAGCTGCTGAAGCGGCTGCGACGGCATCAGCTGGCGCTGCGAGAGTTTGAGCACACCTCGCCGACCCGTATCCACACCTGGAGTGATATTCCGGCCTCGCTCCCGATGTTCGAGAGTCTGCTCATCTTTGAGAACTACCTGCCTGCTACCCGGCTGCGGTCGCTGGGGGGTTCCTGGCGGCACCGGGAATTCCGTCTGGAGGAGCAGACGAATTNCCCGCTCNCTCTCTATGCGAACCACGACCACCGCCTCATCCTCAGGATCGGTTATGACCGCCGCCGTTTCACCGACAAGACGGTAGAACGGATGGGATCCCAGGTTCGGCGGTTGTTGGAGGCGATGGTTGCCGCCCCGGAGGTCCCCCTCGGTGCGCTTCCGAAACTTGCCCCGGAGGAGCTGGCCGGCCGGCGGACGAAGGGACTGGCCGGGCCGGTCGGACCGGTTGAGCCGGTTGAGCCGGGGGAGCCGGCTGGAGTTGTCGAGCACGAGACCGACTGGGTACGGCGCCTGATGTCCGTCGAGCCGCTCGACCTCCCGCGCCGTAATCCGGTCGCGGATCCGCCGCACCGGTACCGGGATATCCGATTCCCCGTCCCCGCTGATCTCGCCGGCGTGGAGGAGAAGATGGCCGCACGGGATGGTGACGGCCGGGGGCGCGATAGGTCCGAATGGTTGCTCACGGTGCTGCTGGCCTTCCTGGTTCGATTCAGCGGTGCGGACGGTCCGGACGTCGACCTGTCGTGGGAAGCCGAATCCGACGCCTCGGGCGGGGATGGCATACCGCTTGCCCGCCATCGGCCGTTCCGGGTGCCCTCGCTCAACGAGAGCCGGGGTTTCCTGGAGTTCCGCCGTGAGGTGGCCAGGCAGCTCCGCCTGTTCAGCGGGCGTAGCGGCCACCCCCGCGACCTAGGGGTTCGTCACGCGGAGCTACGTGCGTGCGCGCCATGGGCCGAGCGCGGCATGCCGGTCGCCGTCGAGCTGGTTGACAATCTCGATGTCGCTGCCGAGCCGCGGTCCGCGACCGTGCTGTTCGCGCAGATCCCGCGAGACGGTGAGGGATGCCGCTGGCTCATCGCCGAGAACGTCCTGCAAACTGGTGCGGCCGACACGATGCGCTCCATGTTCGTCGCGTTCCTCGAGGCCCTCACGGGCTCCGCGACGGCCGATCTGACCCAGCTCCCGCTATTGTCGCCCGAGGACACGCAACGTGTGCTTGTCACCTGNAACGACACGGACGCCGACTACCCGCGCGACCTGTGCGCGCATCAGTTGTTCATACGGCAGGCACGTAGCCGTCCCGAGGCACCCGCCGTCGTCTGCTCTGATCGCAGTCTCTCGTACGGCGAACTTGATCGACGGTCGACGCGCCTCGCCGCGTTCCTCGGTCGCCACGGCATCGGTCCCGGCAGCCTTGTCGGCATCTACCTCGAGCGGTCGGAAGAAATTGTTGTCGCTGTACTCGGCGTGATGAAATCCGGAGCGGCCTTTGTGCCGTTGGATCCGGTGTATCCACCCGACCGCATCACTCAGATGCTCACCAGTTCGGGGTCGACACTGCTGCTCACCCGGACGAGTTTGGAGCCCGATGTCCGGGACTGCCCGGCGACCGTCGTCACGCTCGATCAGTACTGGGATGTGATCGCGACAGCCGGGGGCGGTCCGGGCGAGGAACATGACGAGGAATCTGACGAGGAAAAATATGACCGAGGGTCACCGGAGGGTCGTGCTTATGTAATCTACACGTCGGGGTCGACCGGCCGGCCCAAGGGGGTGGATGTCGGCCACCGGGCCCTGACGAACCTTCTGTGCTCGATGGCGCGGACTCCAGGATTTACCGAGTACGACCGCCTGCTGGCGGTGACCACGGTCTGCTTTGACATCGCCTACCTCGAGCTTCTCCTGCCGCTGGTGACAGGCGGGCAGGTCGAGGTGGTACCCGCCGATGTCGCCAGTGACGGGTTCGAACTGCGGAGACGGATCGAGCGGAGCCGCCCGACGGTCATGCAGGCGACCCCGGCGACCTGGCGGATGCTGATCGCCGCGGCCTGGGAGGGTGACCGTGGCCTGACGGCCCTGTGCGGAGGCGAACAGCTGCCTCGCGACCTCGCTGACGGCCTTCTCGCGCGGGTTGCGAAGGTGTGGAACCTCTACGGCCCGACCGAGACGACGATCTGGTCCTCGGTCGACCGCGTGGAGCCGGGTCGGCAGGTTACGATCGGGCGACCGATCGCCAATACCCGGTTTTACGTCCTCGACAGATGGCTTCAGCCGGTGCCGCCCGGGGTACCCGGCGAGCTGTACATCGGTGGGGACGGGGTGGCCGCGGGCTATCTCGGCGAGCCGGAGCTCACCCGGGAAAGGTTCGTCCGAGACCCGTTCGGACCGGACGAGTCCGCCGTCATGTACCGGACCGGGGACATCGTGCGCCACTTGCCCGACGGCCGGATTGACTACCTCCACAGGGTCGACAACCAGGTCAAGCTGCACGGATATCGCATCGAACCCGGTGAGATCGAAGAAGCTCTGCGCCGGCATGACGGCATCGCTGAGGCGGTGGTCTGCCCACGCGACATCGCCCCCGGTAACCGCCAGCTGGTGGCCTACCTCGTCTCGGCCGAATCCGGCCTCGGCGCGCGGCCGGAGGAACTCCGGCGGTACCTACGTACCCGACTACCTCCCTACATGATCCCGGCTGCGTTCGTGACCGTGACACGTCTGCCGCTGACAGCCAACGGCAAGATCGATCGTCGGTCCCTACCGGGGCCGCCTGAGGTTCTCCCGCCCGCAGGCGGAGAGCGGGTCCTGCCCCGTAGCGAGCTCGAGGCGGCAGTCGCCAGCATCTGGCGGGGTGTCCTGGGGGTGCCGGAGGTCGGAATCGACGAGAACTTCTTCGACGCCGGCGGTAACTCGTTGCTGCTCATGCAGGTTCTGATCCGGCTTCAGGCGGAGCTGTCCGAGTCGCTTACGCGGGTCGACATGTTCGCCTATCCGACTGTCCGGGGACTGGCGGCATACTTGTCCACCGCTGCGCCACGCCGGTCCGGTGACGCCGGATCCGGCGCGCCACACCCTCCCGGACGAGCTGGGGCACCCGAAGAATCCGGGGGGCGTTCCCGGTCAGCACTCGCGGGCCTCAGGCGCAGACGTGGTGGTCTCAGCTCCCGCCAGCCACCCGGCGCATGAGGCACCCGGCGCATGAGGCGGGCCCGTCGGCGACGCGTTCGAAAACTCGGCTGGGAAGGTGAGGAATGGTCCGCTGCAAGATCTGTTCACTGAACGCTGGTCATCCGGGAATATCACTTGACAATGATGGCGTGTGCAACCTGTGTAGCCTCGACGTCGCGGTCGAGATGTTCGAGAACTTCACCTACGTGTCCAGAACCTACGAGGAGTTCGCGAACAGCGGGCCGAACGAGCGTGGTCCCTACGACTGCCTGCTGATGTACAGCGGTGGCAAGGACAGCACGTACATGCTGGACAAGTTCGTGAACGAGTACCATAAAAGAGTCGTCTCCTACACCTTCGAAATTCCCTTCGAGAGCAGCCATGCCGCAGCGAACATGCGGCTTGCCCAGGAGAGGATCCCGGCCACCTTCGTCACCGACCGGTCCGACAAGATAAAGGACATGATGAGGGAGGTGTTCAACCGACCGGTCCCGGAGCGGCCGGGTAAGTACCTGGACGAGAAACTTCCCTGTGTCTCGTGCCGGTCATTCTTTGTCATCCGGGCAATCCTGCACGCGTGGCGGAACAACATCCCCTACATCATCCTGTGCGCGGACCCGCAACAGACGCTCACGATGGAGTCGAACGTCCGGAAGATCGTTAAGAACTTCTACCAGATCTTCGGCCGGGACCGGACCGGCGAGTTCTTCTCGGGCGGGCTGGAGGAACTACTGTTCGCCGACGAGCGTGAGCTGCCGAAGATTGTCTTTCCCTTCGTCGCCCTACGCGACGAATACGACCCCGACCGGATCGTCGCGGAGCTGAAGGCGAAAGGAATTTACGAATCCTCGCCATTCGAGACCCACTGCACGCTTTTTCCGCTACTCAACTACTACTCGTTCAGGAATTGGGGCTGTATGTTCTACAAGCTGAACGCGTCGAGTTATGTGCGGGCGGTCAACCGAAACAAGGACTACGACCGGTCCACCTACAGTGTCAAGTTCCCCCGATCGGTCGATGTGGCCGAGGTCGAGGACCGACTCAGGGCGATCGTGTTCGAGATCGCGGCAGGGGAGGGGGACCCCGGCGCGCACGAGGAGGCCCTCGTCGAGGTGTTCAAGCAGCTTGATGCCGGCGAGGACGCCGCCCGGTATGTCGCCCGTAGTTTCCTCGACCTGCGTACCGTGGCCGCGGACATGGGCATCCGACTCGACTGAGAGTCTGCGCTGAAGGGGGAGACGATGGAACGACCAGACGACGTCCGGGATTCCGACATCGCTATTATCGGGATGGCGTGCCGTTTTCCCGGGGCCGATACCGTCGAGGAATTCTGGCAGAATCTGTGTGACGGGCGTGAGACCACCACCTTCTTCACCGAGGCCGAACTGCTGGCAGCCGGCGTCGGCCCCGCACTCGTGGCGGACCCGCGCTATGTGCGGGCCGGGCAGATACTGGCCGACATCGAGATGTTCGACGCCGAGGTCTTCGGGATCACGAGCGAGGAGGCGGAGCTCCTGGACCCACAGCAACGGCACTTCCTCGAATGCGCGCTCACGGCGCTTGAGAACGCCGGTTACAACCCGGACACCTGCCCCGGACCGATCGGTATCTATGCCGGCGCCGGGCTGAACACCTACCTTCTACGCAACCTCTCCGGCCGTTTCCGCCACGGGTCGACGCTGGAACGTTACCGGCTGATGATAGGCAACGACAAGGACTTCCTGGCGACGCGCGTGGCCTACAAGCTGAACCTGCGGGGCCCGGCGGTGAACGTGAACACCGCCTGCTCCACTTCGCTGGTGGCCGTCAATCTGGCCTGCCTGAGCCTGCTGGGCGGAGAGTGCGATCTTGCGTTGGCCGGAGCGGCCCATATCAAGGTGCCACAGGCCGAGGGCTACCTTTTCCAGGAGGGAATGATCCTGTCGCCGGACGGCCGGTGCCGGGCTTTCGACGCCCGAGCGCAGGGCACGATCCTCGGCAGCGGTGTCGGCATCGTGGTCCTGAAGCGGTTGGCCGACGCGCTCGCCGACGGCGACTGGATTCACGCGGTCATCAAGGGAAGCGCGGTCAACAACGACGGCGGCGCGAAGACCGGCTACACGGCTCCCAGCGTGCAGGGCCAGGCCGCCGTGATCGCCGAGGCTCAGGCTCTTGCCGGTTGCGCCGCCGAGACGATCACCTATGTCGAGGCCCACGGTACCGGCACCCCGCTCGGGGACCCGGTCGAGCTCGCCGCCCTGACCGACGTGTTCCTGCGGCAGGACGTGTTCCTGCGGCAGACAGGGGCAGGCGCCCGGTGCGCCATCGGTTCGGTCAAGACCAACATCGGCCACCTGGACGCGGCCTCCGGGATCGCCGGACTGATCAAAACCTCGCTGATGCTGCGACACCGGCGGATCGTGCCGAGCCTGCACTTCGAAAAACCCAATCCCGACATCGACTTCGACGCCAATCCCTTCCGCGTCGCCACGGAGTCCCAGGAGTGGCCGGCATCGGGCACAGCCCCGCGACGTGCCGGCGTGAGCTCGTTCGGCATTGGCGGGACGAACGCCCATGTGATTCTTGAGGAGCCGCCGCCCCGCGAACGCGAGCCCGGGGTGCCGCCTTCGGACGGCTGGCAGTTGCTGATGATCTCTGCCGGCTCGGTCGCGGCGCTCGAGGAGGCAACGGAGAATCTGGCGCGTCATCTGCGCGTGCACCGCGAGACGCTCGACCTCGCCGACGTGGCGTACACGCTCGCGGTGGGACGCCGGGCACGTGCGTACCGACGGGCGCTGGTGTGCCGGGACGTCCACGACGCCGCACTGACGCTCGCGCTCGGGGAGCCCGACCGCGTGTCCACCGGGCAGGTTGCCGACGGCGAGGCCGACGTAGTCTTCGTTTTCGCGCACCGTCTTATGGAGAACGGCGACGACACCCCTCTCGCCGGCCTGTACCGCGACGCCGCCGTATACCGCGACGTCGCTGTGTTCCGCGACGCGGTCGACCGGTGCGCGGTGGCCCTCAAGACTCTCGGGGTGAGGCCGCGGACACCCGACCCGGCGTCGTTGTTGCGTGCGCGGCATGGCGACGCCGTCGCCGCCTTCGTCGGGCAGTACGCTCTCGCCGAGCTCTGGACGGCATGTGGTGTGCGTCCGAGCGCGCTGGTGGGGTTCGGCTCGGGCGATCTGGTCGCCGCCTGCCTCGCCGGGATCTTCCCCCTCGAGTCCGCGCTCGGGCTGGCCTGGGCGCAGGCGCACGGCGAGCCGGCCGGCAACCTCACGCCAGCGGCCCCCCGGTACCCCGTGTGGTCCGCGGCAGTCAACGGTTGGCTGGACGTGGGTGCGCCGGTGCCGTCGGCGGGCTGGGTCGGGCCGCGTGACGAGACTCCCGACGCCGAGGAACGTCTCGCCCTCCTGCTCGACGGTCGGCGCGAGACATCATCCGGGCGGAAGGTTGTGCCATTGGAGATGGACCCGCGCGGCACCCGTCCCGACGCTGGCACCCGTCCCGACGACGACGCCCGACACGTGTGGCTGGCGACCGCGGGGCGCCTGTGGACAAGCGGCGTCAGCCTCGACTGGTCGGCGTTGCATGCTGGCCAGGGACATCGGCGCGTGCCCCTGCCGACCTACCCGTTCCAGCGCAGGCGCTACTGGGTCGAGGCGGACGAGCACGCGTTTCCGGCGACTGCCGGAGGAACCGATGCCGGCCCCGCGCCGGCGGAGGGGACGCTGCGCGACCGAGTGGAGACGGCACGGGACGCCGAGAGACCCGCACTTGTCATCGATTTCATCCAACATCAGGTCGCGGAAATGCTCGGACTGGACGATGCGGCACAGGTGGACCCGGATCAGAACCTCTTCACGCTGGGGCTGGACTCGCTGAATCTGATCGAGATCGCGGCACGGCTGGGTGCCGAGCTGGAGCAGGACGTCCGGGCCTCGGTCTTCACCGATCATCCGACTATCCGCGCCTACGTGGAAAAGCTGGCGGCATCGCAGGACCTGCCCGGCACCGGCCCAGGCACCCTGACGGGGTAGCCGGCGGTCCGTGGCGCGGATGCCTCCGGGACAGGCCGCCGGTGTCGTTCGACGTGTCGTGTCTCGGCATCCCGAGAGCCAACCCGCACCCGCAAGGGTGGCTCATCTGCTGGGTGGGAAGGTCGATGGTAACGGCTTGGGCGGGGCGACGATAGCCGGCTACGGGCGAGGCGGCCCTGGTGGAGGTTGCCGCGCATCCGGTGGACGCCGTTCTGCTCGACCTGATGTTGCCGGGCATGGATGGTTTGGAGGTGTGCCGTCGCCTGCGTACCTCAGGGGACCTGCCGGGCCTGGTGAGCCGCGGGCGCTGACCGTCGGCCCCCTGGAGATCCGTTGCGCGGAGGGGGTGGTCCTTCGGGACGGCCGCGACGCGCGCCTCACCTGCGGGTCAGCCGGGCAGCTGACGGGCATCTCCTGGCCATGCTGTCCGCGCGGCAACAAGGCATGTGGCGGTCCCGCGCGCGCCGGCTGTGGACCAGCTTCTGGACGATTCCGGCCCTGTGTACCGCCTTGGCGGTTGGTCTTGCCGTTTCGGTTCCCTGGCTGGATGAGCGGGGGCTGTCCGCCGCGCTGCCGTTCCTGTTCAGCGGCGGGCCGGACGGTGCACGNTCCGTGTTGTCCGCGGTCGCCTCCTCCATGATCTCGTTTACCGCGCTGGTGTTCTCGATCACGATCGTGACGCTGCAGCTGACCAGTGGCNAGTTCTCGCCTCGGGTGCTGCGGACCTTCCTTCAGGATCGCCTCACCCAACTGGCACTGGGTGTCTTCGTTGCGACTTTCGTCTATGCGCTGGCGGTCCTGCGCTCGGTCCGCGGCGCGGACACGGCCCGGTCGTTTGTGCCGCGGACGGCTGTCACTCTGTCGGTTCTGCTGGTACTCATCAGCGTTGTGCTCTTCATCGCTTATATCCACCACGTGACCAATGCGGTCCGGGTGTCGCAGATCTTGGCCTCGATCGGCACGCAGACCCGCCGATGCATCGCTCGCCGCTTCGATGGCGTCGGCTCCGTATCCTCGGTACCTCTGCCGACGGCCGCGCGCAGCCCAAGATATAAGATCATAAGCGCCCCGCGGAACGGTATTATCGCCGTGGTGCGAGACCGACCGGTGGTTCGGGCTGCCTCGCAGGCTAATTGTCTGGTTGTGCTCGTGCCAAAGATCGGTGATTTCGTTGCTGCCGGGATGCCGCTGTTCACCGTGCACGATGGCCCCGCCGACGGCCTCCGCGGAGACCTCGACCGGCAGGCCGTGATTGACGCGGTGGATATCGAGATCGAGCGGAGCATGGAGCAGGACATTGCGTTCGGCTTCCGGCAGCTGGCCGATATCGCGGAACGCGCCCTGTCACCAGCCATGAACGACCATACGACCGCGGTGGCGGCGGTCGATCAGGTGCATGATCTGCTACGCCGGCTTGTCACGCGGCACCTGACGCCCCGGGCCCATACTGACCGGGACGGCCAGCCGCGGCTCGTGGTGCCGGAACCCGATCTCGAGGACTACCTGCGGATCGGCGTGGACGACATTAGCCGGTGGGCGCAGGACTCCCCACGGGTGCTCTCCCGGCTGCGCCTCATGCTGCGCGACGTGTACGAGCAGGCTCGGCCTGAGCACCGGGCGCGCATCGCTTGCCGCGTCACCCGCTTGGAGCGCCGCCTCGCCGCCAGGAAAGGCTGACCGGGACGGCTAGATGTCCCGTTGCATCCCCTCCCGTGACTGCCCAGACGTCACCTTCTCACCGCCGGTGAACGTCGCCGATGGGTGTGCTGATGGATGAGGTGTGCGATCGGGGATGCTTGGCGGTTGCCGCGGTCAGTGGTGGCGGTCCTCGTACTGCGCGGCTGTGGTGACGTCTCGGGGATAGGTGCGTAGCGCCCGGAGACCGACGAGGCCGGCGGCCACCATGGGAGCCATCATGATCAGGAAGGTGAGTTGCAGGCCCCGGCGGGGCGGGGGCGCGAGCTCGTCCGGAGGGGCCGGGATACAGCCAGCCGCGGGAACGGCGCCGAATGCCCGCGACCGATGCCTTCTTCCTCGAGGTGGAAGGCCCCCGCAGCCCGCAGCAGGTCGGGGGCGTCGCGGTTCTGAGACTCCTCCCCGGCAGCTCCTCGCCCACGCTCGCCGACATCCGCGCCCATGTCGCTCGGCGCCTGGCGGATATTCCCCCGATGTTGCGACGAGTCGTGTCGCCGGGGCCGTTGTCCGGCTACAGATGGGAACTGGCCCGGAGTATCGACCTGTCCTGGCATGTCCGCGAGGTGACCCGGCAGCCCGGAGCCGTGCGGCCGGATTCGCTGTCCGCCTCGCCCGCGCCCGCGCGATGGGCGGCCGTGACCACCGGCATGGTGCGGCTCGGGCTGGACGGAGCCGCGCCCCCCTTCCCCTGGTCTGGGCGATCGGGACCGGCTCGCCGGGTGCGGATGGTGCGGCTGCGACTGCCCGAGGTTCGGGCAGTCGCGCGGGCCGCGAACGCCCGCGTGACCGACGTCCTGCTCGCCATGGTGGCACAGGCTGGCCCAGCTGCTGGCCGAGCAGGGCCAGCCGTGCGGTGCGGCGGTCCGTGCCATCACGCCGATCTCTCTGCGCACGACAGGCACCGCCATCGGCGACGACCTGGGTAACGCGACCACGGNGGTGCAGNTTGACCTGCCGCTCGACCCGATGCCAGTGTCCTGGCGGTTGCGGGCGATTACCGCCGGTGGCCGGCGGGCGCGGCGCCCGGGGCGGATCCTCGCGGCCGGCGCGGCCCTGCGGGNGATAGGTGCCCTGCCGGCGCCGCTGCGCGGACCCGCGGCTCGCAGCGTCTATCAGGGTCGGCATATTGGAATGATCGTATCGAACCTTCCAGGCGCGGCGGGCCCGCGGGAGTTCGTCGGCCTGCCACTGCTCGACACCTACCCGCTGGTCCCCCCTCGCCGAAGGCGTGCCGCTTGCGGTGGGGGCACTCGGCTGGCAGGACGAACTCTGCCTCTCGGTGACGACGGATCCCAGCCTTGTGCCGCCGACGGCGGACCTGGCCGGGCGGCTGTCCGCCGGGCTGGACCAGCTGCGTCGCGAGGTGAGCGCCCCGGCGCGCGCCCCTGGGACGGGGTCCGCCTCGGCCGGCTACCAGGGGCGCCCAATCTCGATCGAGTGGGCTGGCCGCGGCTGGCGTCGCCCGGGCGATGCCGGTGACCCGTAAGGACGGCGTGTAGCCGGGAGCGGCCGTGGGTGGGGGCGGATGGTTGGCCGGTCGCCGGTGCGGGAATGGCCGAGGCGGTGGCCTGTCGAGTGCCTGACGGAGAGTGCCTGACGGAGAGTGCCTGACGGAGAGTGCCTGACGGAGAGTGCCTGACGGAGAGTCGGTGCGGGACGCTCGCAGGAGAGGGGTGGGTATGCGCGACTTCCCGATCGACCTGGGGATCAGGCCTGGCGCGGGAATGGGCGCGGGGCGGCCGATATGACCGCGGTCCGGCTTCCTGACCCGGTACGGCGGGTCCGGGCGATGCGTTCTGGTGGTGTGAGCGCGGCGGCGTTGGAGCGGGATCTGGCGGCGCGGGTGGATGGTGAGGTGCGGTTCGACGCCGGCACCCGGGGGGCGTATTCGACGGACGCGTCCAATTTCCGGCAGGTGCCGATCGGGGTGGTGGTACCGAGGTCGGTGGAGGCGGGTGCCGAGGCGGTCGCGGTGTGCCGGGAGCATGACGCGCCGGTGCTGTCGCGGGGTGGGGGGACGAGCCTGGCGGGGGAGTCGACGAACGCGGCGGTGATGATTGACTGGTCGAAGTACTGCACCGGGCTGTTGTCGGTGGATCCGGATGGCCGGCGGTGCGTGGTGGAGCCGGGCGTTGTACTGGACCATCTCAACGACCTGCTGTCGCCGCATGGGCTGCGGTTCGGGCCGGAGCCGGCCACGCACAACCACTGCACCCTCGGCGGGATGATCGGGAACAACTCGTGCGGGTCGACGGCACAGCGGGCCGGCAAGGTGGTGGACAACATCGCCCGCCTGGAGGTGCTGCTGTATGACGGGACCCGGATGTGGGTGGGGGAGACATCCGACGATGAGTATGTCGAGACCGTGCGTGCGGGAGGCCGTCGGGCGCAGGTGTACCGGCAGGTGCGGGAGCTGCGGGACCACTATCTGGCCGAGATCCGGCGGTGCTATCCGGAGGTGCCGCGGCGGGTGTCCGGCTACAACCTGGACAGCCTGCTGCCAGAAAAGCACTTCCATGTCGCGCGGGCCTTGGTCGGCAGCGAGTCGACGTTGGTCACGGTGCTGCGGGCCGAGCTGGAACTGGTGCCGGTGGTGCCGGCACAGTCGCTGGTCGTGCTCGGCTACCCGGACATCGCCGCGGCCGGGGACGCGGTACGGCGGGTGCTGCCGCACGACCCGATCGCGTTGGAGGGCCTGGACGACAGGCTGATCCACTTCGAGCGGGAGAAGCACCTGTACCCGGAGGCGTTGGCGCTGCTGCCCGAGGGATCGGCCGGCTGGCTGCTCGTGCAGTTCGGCGGCCAGACAACCGAGGAGGCCGACCGCAAGGCCCGGGCGATGCTGGACGACCTGTGCTCCTCGCCGCATCCGCCGGTGGCGTCGTTCTTCGACGACCCGGCCCGGGAGGCCGAGCTGTGGGAGGTGCGGGAGGCGGGACTGGGCGCGACTNCCCGGGTGCCGGGCCTGCCGGATACCTGGCCCGGGTTCGAGGACAGCGCGGTCAGCCCGGACCGGCTCGGCGACTACCTGCGCGACCTACGCAAGCTGTACGGCGAGTTCGGGTTCTCCGAGGCGTCGCTCTACGGCCATTTCGGGCAGGGCTGCGTGCACAGCCGGATCCCGTTCGACCTGGTCACCGCCTCTGGGGTGGGCAGCTATCGGGAGTTCTTGGAACGGGCCGCGGACCTGGTCGCCTCCTATGGTGGGTCGCTGTCCGGGGAGCACGGCGACGGCCAGCAGCGCGGCGAGCTGCTGCCGAAGATGTTCGGCGCGGACATCGTCCGCGCGTTCGGTCAGTTCAAGGCGATTTTCGATCCGGGGAACCGGATGAACCCCGGCAAGGTCGTGGCTCCCTATCCGATTGACGACAAACTGCGGCTGGGCGCGGACTGGGAACCCGCCGAGACGGAGACCTTCTTCCGCTACCCACATGACGGGGGCAGTTTCAGCCGGGCGGTGCTGCGCTGCGTCGGGGTCGGCCGCTGCCGCCGCGAGGGCGGCGGTGTGATGTGCCCGTCCTACATGGTCACCCGGGAGGAGGAGCATTCGACTCGGGGCCGAGCCCGGCTGCTGTTCGAGATGCTGGCGGGCCACCCGGACTCGCCGATCCGCGACGGCTGGCGCTCGACAGCGGTGCGCGACGCGCTCGACCTGTGCCTGGCCTGCAAGGGCTGCAAGAGCGACTGCCCGGTGAACGTGGACATGGCCACCTACAAGGCCGAGTTTCTGGCCCACCACTATGCGGGGCGCATCCGGCCGCTGGCTCATTACTCGATGGGATGGCTGCCGCTGGCCGCCAGGCTCGCTTCCCTGGCGCCCCGGACGGTGAACGCGCTCGCGACCGCGCCCGGGCTCACCGACCTGGTGAAGCTCGCCGGCGGGGTGGCCNGGGCANGGGCCATCCCGCCGTTCGCGTCCGAGTCCCTGCAGGCCTGGTACGCCCGGCGCGGGCCGCGAGGATCCGGCCGGCGGGGCGAGGTGGTGCTCTGGCCGGACACCTTTACCAACCGCTTCCACCCGCACATCGGGCAGGCGGCGATCGAGGTGTTGGAGGACGCCGGCTGGCGGGTCGTGACGCCCGGCGGGACGGTGTGCTGCGGCCTGACCTGGATCTCCACGGGCCAGCTGGCCACCGCGCAGCGGGTGCTGCGGCGCACGACCCGGCTGCTGCATCCGTACCTGCGGGCCGGGACGCCGATCGTCGGGCTCGAACCGAGCTGTACGGCGGTCTTCCGCTCAGACGCCGAGGAACTGTTCCCGCGCGACCCCGACGTCTCCCGGCTGCGCCAGCAGACCCTGACCTTCGCCGAGCTGCTGTACGACCGAACGCCCGGCTGGCAACCTCCGTCGCTGGGCCGGCCCGCGATGGTCCAGACCCACTGCCACCAGCACGCGGTGCTGGGTTTCAACGCGGACACCGCGCTGATGCGCGAGATGGGGATGGNCCCGCGGGTGCTGGACTCGGGCTGCTGCGGACTCGCGGGCAACTTCGGCTTCGAGCGGGGCCACTACGACGTGTCACAGGCCTGCGGGGAGCGGGTGCTGTTTCCCGCCCTGCGCGACGCGCCCGACGGCGCCTTGGTCTTGGCGGACGGCTTCAGCTGCCGCACACAGATCGAGCAGGGCGAGGCCGGTGGGCGGCAGGCCGTCCATCTCGCCGAAGTGGTGGCCATGGCCCGGTTCGGCGACGTGCCGGCAGCCCGGCCGGAGCAGGCTGTCGAGCGGCCCTCGTCGCCACGGGCCGCGTCGCTGGCGGTATTGCCCGGTCTCGGCGTTGCCGCGGCGGCCGCAGGCGGCCTGGCCGCCCGCGCCGCGGGACAGCGGATCCGTGACCACTGAATATCCCGGCACTGGACGTATCGCGGCACTGGACGGAGGGATGATGCGGAGATCAGCTGACCAGCCGGGCGGCCGGCGCGGAGTGGTGGTGGTCACCGGGGGTTCGGCGGGGCTCGGTCGGGCGATCGTCCGGCAGTTCGCGCGCCGCGGCTACGACGTGGGTGTCCTGGCCCGTGGCGAGGATGGTCTGGCCGGTGCGGTAGCGGACGTGGCGGCGGCGGGCCGGCGCGGCCTCGCGCTGCCCGCGGACGTCGCCGACGCCGCGGGCGTGCAGGAGGCCGCCGAGCGGGCGCGCGCGGAGCTGGGGCCGGTCGACGTCTGGGTCAACAACGCGATGGCCAGCGTCTTCGCTCCCTTTCCCCAGATCACCCCGGAGGAGTTCGAACGCGCCACAGTCACCACCTACCTGGGCCATGTCAACGGAACCCGTGCGGCGCTGCGGCACATGATGGCACGTGACCACGGGGTGATCATCCAGGTGGGTTCCGCCCTCGCCTTCCGCGGTATCCCGTTGCAGTCGGCCTACTGCGGCGCCAAGCACGCCATCGTCGGCTTCACCGAGTCGGTGCTGACCGAACTGCTGCACGACGGCAGCAACGTGCGGGTTGTGATGGTACACATGCCCGCGCTCAACACCGTCCAGTTCAACTGGGTGTGCTCCCGGCTGCGTCNCCNCCCGCGGCCCGTCCCGCCGATCTACCAGCCCGAGGTGGGCGCGCGTGCGGTGGTCCACGCGGCCGAGCACCCACGGCGCAGCATGTGGGTCGGCGTCTCCACCGTCGCCACCATCCTTGGCAACCGGATCGCGCCCGCCCTGCTGGACCGCTACCTCGCCCGCACCGGCTACGCCAGCCAGCAGGCACCCGACGACCACAACCCGATGCTCGGCGAGAACATCTTCTACCCGGTGCCCGGCGACCACGGCGCGCACGGCGATTTCGACGACCGCGCCCACGCCCACAGCCCGGAACTCTGGCTCAGCCAGCACCGCCGCGGGGTGCTCGCCGCCGTGGTCACCGCGGCCGGCATGGGAGTCGGGGCCGGCATGGGAGTCGGGGCCGACCGGATGCCCCGGCACCGGTAGGGGGCCGGCGACGGGCGCGCCGGGCCAGCCTGTTGATCTTTCGGTTGCCTGACGAATCCCAGCGGTAGGGGAGAACGTCCGCCCAGGTGGGAACGCTTACCTTGGCGGCCCGTGCAGATCGGCCGCCGTAGGTGGCACCAAGATTGCCAAAAAAGTCAGTCAGGAGGGAACACTCACTCATGGGCGCATTCGAAGAGGCGAAAGGCAAGATCAAGAAAGCGGCAGCCGATGTGACCGGCAGCGAAGGGCTGCGGCAGGAGGGGCAGCAGCAGGAGGAGAAGGGCCGGGAGCAGCGCGAGGCGGAAGAGGCCCGGGCTCAGGCTCAGGCCCACGAGAGGGAAGCCGAAGGCCACGAGCAGCGGGAGCGGTCCGAACAGGGGACCTGACCACGGTACGGATCGTGGCAACCGAGGCGGTGTCCCNCGGCCNGGAACCAGCCGCGGGACCAACAATGTGCGGGACCAACAATGTGGCGGATCGGTCGGACCGGGTGGGCGGCGCTCAGGGCCATGCGGACCGGGTGGGGGATCCTGCTGGTGGCGCAGCCCGGGCTGGTTCTGCGGGCCGCGGGCGGCCACTCCTCCAGCCGCGCCCGGCCGGCAGCCGTGCGGGTGCTGGGAGCCCGCCATCTCGTCCAGAGCCTGCTACCGCCGGGCCGGCTTGGCGTCGCTGCGGACTGCCTGCATGCCGCGAGCATGCTCGCTTTCGCCGCGGCCGTTCCCGGGCACCGCCGGCTGGCCTTGGCCGACTCCGTGGTGGCGTCGGCGTTCGCGGCGTCAGCGTTCGCGGCCGAGCAGCCAACCCTGCAGGAGGTCTCCGCGGCGAGGGGACGGGCCGCGCGGGGTGCGGGCGACGGCCCCGGCCAGACCGAGGGCGCAGCCGCCCAGCATCGGCGCTGCCGCCAGCCATAGCCAGCCTGTCCGGATCTGGCTGATCAGACTGGCCTGCAAGTCTCGCAGTACCGCCTGGGCGCTCGCCGGCAGAGCCGGCACCGCCCTGGTGACTCGGTCCCGCCGAAGGCTGGTGCGGCTGCCGCCGGTGCCTTGAGGTGACCGGCGGGTCGCGGGGGCCGAGGTTGTCTCCTGGCTTCGCCAGCCAAGGTGAACGTTCGGAGGAGGATTTCGTGCCGGAGGGCCGCCCAGCCCCGCGAGCCTGGCGGATCTTCCGTGGCCACGGAAGCCAACCTCGCCCACCCCGTCCCGGGGCAGCAGCCTGGGCGACCGGGTAGGCGTGGCGGGCCGCGGTTTCGGGGAGACAGCAGGCATGCCAGCGGTTGAGAGCGTGGAGGTCGCCGCCTACCTGGTGCCGACCGAGCAGCCCGAGTCGGACGGGACGCTGGAGTGGGGTTCCGTCACCCTGGTGGTGGTGACGGTCCGGACCGGCGGCCAGGCCGGTCTGGGCTACACCTACTGCCATCTCGCTGCCGCGGATGTCGTCGCGGGAAAGTTGGCGGCGGTGGTGACTGGCCGGGACGCGTTGCGGGTCGGTGCCTGCTGGTCGGCGATGCAGGCGGCGGTGCGGAACATCGGCCGTCCCGGCATGGCCGCAGAGGCGATCTCGGCGGTGGACATAGCGCTGTGGGATCTCAAGGCGCGGCTGCTCGGTGTCCCGCTGGTGGTGGCGCTGGACGCGGTGCACGACCGGGTCCCGATCTACGGCAGTGGCGGCTTCACGTCCTATCCGGACAGCCAGCTCTGCGATCAGTTGTCGGGTTGGGCGGCGGCGGGTATCCCGCGGGTGAAGATGAAGGTCGGCCGGGACCCGGCGGAGGACCGGAAGCGGGTGGCTGTGGCCCGGCGGGCAGTCGGATCCGACGTCGAGCTCTATGTGGACGCGAACGGGGCGTACAGCCGCAAGCAGGCGTTGATGCTGGCGGAGATCTTCGCGGAGCAGGATGTGCGCTGGTTCGAGGAGCCGGTCAGCTCCGACGACCTGGAGGGGTTGCGGCTGCTGCGGGACCGCGGCCCGGCGGGGATGGACATCGCGGCCGGCGAGTACGGCTACACGTTGTCCGGTCTGGAACGGATGCTGGCCGCGGGTGCTGTCGACTGCCTGCAGGTGGACGTCACCCGCTGCGGCGGCATCAGCGGGTTCCTGCGGGCGGCGGCGCTGTGCGACGCGCGGGGGATCGACCTGTCCGCCCACTGTGCGCCGCAGGTCAGCGTGCACGCCTGCACCGCGGTGTGGCATCTGCGGCACCTCGAGTACTTCCACGACCACGTCCGGGTCGAACATCTGCTGTTCGACGGGGTCCTCGATGCGCGGCCGGACGGGACGCTGGTCCCGGATCGGTCGCGGTGCGGCCTGGGCCTGTCGGTGCGGCAGCGGGACGCCGAACGGTTCCGGGTCCGATGACCGCGGCGTACGGCGAGGCGGACCACAGCACCGGGCCGGACGGGTCGATGCGCTGGGCTGTGTGCGCCGGCCCCGCCCGCTGTGCGTTCGGGCTGTTCTGATGGGTATGGCAGGAGCTTCTGGCGGGTATGGCAGGAGCGTGAGCCGGTTGACCGGCTGGATCAGTGGGATCGTCGCCGCTGCCGCGATGCTGGTGGGCGCCACCGGCTGCGGTACTGGCGGCGGGCCCGGCTCNCCGACGGCGGACCGGGCCGCCGCCGCGGACAGAGCCGGGCTCGGCGCCGTTGCGGGCATCGTCTCCGACGTCGAGCCGTCCGTTGTCACCATCCTGGTCGGGAACGAGCTGGGCAGCGGCATCGTCTACCGCGCCGACGGTGTCATCGTCACCAACCAGCATGTGATTGCCCAGGCATCCGGTGGAAAGGCCGAGGTGGCCTTCGCCGACGGCCGCCGGGTGGCCGGTCGGGTACAGGCCGCCGATGAGATCAGCGACATCGCCGTGGTGAAGGTGAACCGGACCGGCCTACCCGCCGCGACGTTCCGTAAGGATCTGCCCCAGGTGGGCGAGTTGGCGGTGGCGATCGGCAGCCCGCTGGGATTCGAGAACAGCGTCACCGCCGGGATCATCTCCGGCGTGAACCGGAACCTGCCCGTATCCGGTCAGCAGGGTGGGCAGGGGCGGCCGCTGGTGGACCTTATCCAGACCGATGCGGCGATCTCGCCCGGTAACTCCGGCGGGGCGCTGCTGGACAGCCAGGGCCGGGTCGTGGGCATCAACGAGGCCTACATCCCACCGTCGACCGGAGCCTCGTCGCTGGGCTTCGCGATACCGTCCGCGACCGCGGTTGACGCCGTTGAGCAGTTGCTGCGCACCGGGACCGTGAAGCACGCCTTCGTTGGCGTCCAGCTCGCCACCCTCACCTCGGCGATCGCTGAGCGGCTCGGACTGGACGTGCGTGCCGGGGCGCTCGTGCTGGCCGTCGTGCGCGGCGGGCCCGCGGGCAAGGCAGGTGTTCTACCCGGTGATGTCATCCGTAGCTTTAACGGCAAGTCGGTCGCCTCCGCCGGGGAGTTCTCCGCCAGGCTGCGCGAGGTATCCCCGGGTGACATGGTGACGCTAGGCGTCCACCGAGACGGCAGGGACCACACAGTGCAGGTCAGGGTGTCCGACCGGCCCGGCTGAGAGCTTCGCCGCCGATGCGGCGTCCCACCTCGGGGCTCGGCCCGGGGCTTCCGAGGATGCATCGACGCGCCGTCACGCGCCTGGGGACAGCGGGTTCGTGGACGAGATCTAGGTGAAGATTTCCGGGCCGGTGTCAGTGCCGGTGTCGAGTTGGCACCAGACCGTCTTGCCGGAGTGGGTAGGGCGGGTGCCCCACCGGGCAGCGAGTGCATCGACGAGGATCAGGCCACGACCGTGTTCTTCCTGCTCGTTGGGGTGGAGGACACGGGGGAGGTGACTGTCGCTGTCGGAGACCTCGATGTAGAGGGCCGTCGGGACGCTGCGGAGCACGAGTTCGCCGGGGACTCGGGAATAGCGGATCGCATTGGTGACGATCTCGCTCACCAGTAGTTCCGCGGTCTCGATGGTTTCGGGCTGCTGCCAGCGACGCAGCGCGGCGTTGACGGCGTGGCGAGCCTGTCCGACGGCCCTGAGGTCGAGGGTGAGAGGGATGGTAAGGGTGCGAGTGTTGATGGCCGCGGCGGCCCGGACGAGCAGGAGCGCCACGTCGTCGTCTCGATTGGCCTGATCGACCAGGCGCATCAGCCGGTCGGCGGTGGCGTCCGCGGTGCCGGCGTCCGCGAGAGCGTGCTGTAGCCGGCCGATTCCCTGGAAGATATCGATATCGCGTGACTCGACGAGGCCGTCGGTGTAGAGCGCGAGCGTCGCCCCGACGGGGAACGGGTAGCAGGTCTGGACGAAAACTTGCCCGCCGATACCGAGAAACGCGCCGCCCCCGCCGGTCAGGAGGCGGACCCGGCCATCGGGATCACGCAGGGCGGGAGGGGGGTGGCCGGCGTTGGCGAGGACTATCGTCGCGGTGGTGGGCTCAAAGATCGCGTAGACGCAGCTCGCCAAGGCACCGTCAGGCCCTGCCCCGATGGTCTGGGCAAGGTTGTCCAGGTGGGTGAGTACGTCGTCGGCGGGCAGATCGAGTGAGGCGAACGCCCGGCTGGCGGTGCGGAGTTGACCCATGACGGCGGCGGCGGTCACNCCGCGGCCGGCCACGTCTCCGATGACGAGAGCTACCCGACCCGCCGAGAGCGGGATGAGGTCGAACCAGTCCCCGCCCACCTCGGCGTCGATCGGCGGACCCGGCTCGGCGCAGGGCGACCGGCCGGGAAGGGAGCCCGGCTCGTACCGCCAGGCGATGTCCATTCCGGCCACGGCCGGGATGTCGGGTGCAAGCAGGCTGCGCTGCAGCGTGACAGAAACCTCCCGCTCGCGAGCGTACGCGCGGGCATTGGCGATGGCGGCTGAGATACGTCCACCAAGGTTGGCGGCCATCTCGACGTCGTCGTCGGTGTAGGTACGCCCGGAAACGCCGACATGTACAACCATGACCCCATGAAAGTAGCGCCCCACCAGCAGGGGCACCGCGATCCCCCAACGCAGCAGCAGCCGCCGGAAGTAGTCGAGGAATCCAGGAGTCTGATATCCGCTGATCAACGATTCATCGTCGGCCGCGTGGTGAAACGGGCGACCCGACGCAAAGGCTTGGTAGATCGGAGAGTTTCGGTGGCAGTAAAGGATCTCTCCGGCGGCTGAGAACGGGATGTCGCAACTTTGCAGGGGCGGACCGGAAACGCGTGTTTTTATGGCGCGCCGCAATTCCAACAGCTCCGGTCGGGCGTCTGTGTCAAGGGGTTCGTCGAGCAGGTACACGCTGCAGGTGTCGGCGAATTCCGGTACCATAAAATCGGCTATACTCGCCAGTGTGGCGTCCAGTTCCAGGGATCGCCCGACGAGTGTGCTCGCCCGGGTGAGCAGCCGCAGTCGCCGCTCTGCTTCCGCATGCTTCCGCTCGGCACGGCGCTGATCCGTCACATCGACCAGCGTCACGCCAACCGCCGCGGGCACCCCCTCACGGTCCCGGAGCGGAAAGTGCGAAAAGCGCCAGGTGCGTTCCTCCTGCGGGAAAGCCACGCTCCTGCCGATGATCTCCGTGTCTTCAACTGATTCACCGCTGGCCAGGACCCACCGGGCAAGCTTCCACACCCGCGGGTCCATATCCGGCAGCAGCTCGGGGATGGATGTTCCCGCCAGTTGCTCGGGAGACAGGCCGTATATTTCCCGAAAGGACCGGTTGCTCCGTCGCACCCGCAGATCCGGATCGATAATTACCATCGCCGTCGGACTGAAATCGATCAGTTGCGTGCCCAGTAGCGAATCGAAACCGGCATCCAGTGCGTAGTCCGACGAAACGTCCGACAAGGTTCTCCTCGGCTCAGACGTCATTAAATCACATCCCCCTGTGTGGAATGATCATCTCCTGGTCTAATACCCAGGAACTTAGGATCAAATCAGGCCTGGGACTACGGTGGGTGGCGGTCCCGCGGGTAGGTGCCAGAATTCGGTTGCGGATGGCGCTGGTCATGAGGCAGACCGCGATGCCGGACCGGCAAGCATGGGGCGGGTTGCGGTGGCGTTGATGTCGAGCAGGTGAACGACCGCGTCGGTGCTGAGCACGACGAGGGTGTTCGATCCGAGCAGGACAGGCTGGGTGGTGACGGGCGCCGCGACGTCGCCGACCAGNAGCGGACCAGCGGGGCTGTCCAGTTGCCAGATACTGCCATCGAGCAGCACGATCATCGGTCCGAGTGGGGTATGGACGGCAGTGGTGGGCGCGCCGGTACCAGTGGACCGGTAGGGACCGTAGGCGGGGCGCAGCCCGTGCAGGTGCTGGCGGTCGAGGATGCCGCCGTGATCCGGGTCGAGCCGGTGCGCGATGCCGTCGCCGGTGACGAGCACGATTGCCTCGTCGGTGACCAGGGGAGCGGCTGTGGAGAAGCGGCCGGTCAGGGTGGTGCGCCACCGAGTCTGGCCGGTGGAGAGGTTCAGCCGCTCGAGGGTGGGTCCGGCGGTACGGAGCAGCAGCGCATCGGTCCCGTCAATGGCGACCAGCGAGCTGGAGGGCGGTGGTGTGCCGGGCGGATCGGTCCAGGTGATGGTGCCGTCGCGCAGGTCCAGGGCGGTCAGGCCCGGGGTGGGGCCGCCGAGGGGCAGCACGGCCAAGCGGTCGGTGGCCAGACCGGTTCCGTAGGTGAGCAGGGTGTCGACCTGGCCGAGCTGGTCGCGGTGCCAGGCGATATCCCCGGTGTCGAGGTCCAGGCAGGTGACGCCGCCGACGTCACCGACGATCAGCCGGCCCGCCGCGGTGAGGATGGGGGTGGCTAGCAGCCGGCGTCGCTGCCGGTGTGGGAGGTGTCGGGTCCAATGGGGTGCGCCGGTGGCTGGGGCGAGCGCGGTGAGGGTGCCCGCATGGCTGCACGCCAGGATCTGGTCATGGCCGGCGAGAACGCCGGTGATGGGGTCGTCTGCGGCGCGCACCGTCCACAGCACGTCGACTCGGCTGTCGTTACTGCCGGTGTTGGAGGGGTGTAGGCGGGTCAGGNGTCCTGCGCCGTGGGTGTCGGTGCTCGGTGCGATGACGGTGCCGGCGATGGTCGCGAGGGTGCCCAGATGTTGATGGGCGCCGATCGAGTGGCTGGTGGTGCGGGGCGAGGCCGGGGCATCGGCGCGAGACGTGGTCGGTGACCGTGGCGGTTTCGGTAGCGCCGGGATCGTGTCGTGCCGTAGATCCATAGTTCTCAAGCCGGGGGNGAGGGNGATGAGGCGGAGCTGCGGTGGTGACCAGTCCAGTCCGCCGAAGCTGGCTGCGGGCGTGCTGAGCAGGTGACAGCCGCCGACGTTGCGCTGCGCGTCGGCATGCCAATGTCCCGACAGGACGGCGAGGAGGCTGTCGGGTGCGGCACTGTAGCGGATCAGTTCGAGTGTGTCGTGGTCGGGCTGGTCGTGGGTGAGCACGACGACTGGCAGCCCGGGGGTTCGGGTGGCGAGATCGGTGATTATGAAGCGTTGCTGATCGGTGTCATCGATCGCGCACCAGGCGCTGAACCAGTCCAGGGCGAGGAGGTGCACGCCGGCCAGGTCAGCTGACCACCAGCGCGGGCCCATGGCCTGCTCGTAGCGGGTGAGGGTAGCCGCGCCGAGAAACCCGCCACCGTGGGGGGTGTCGCTGGGGTGGGGTTGGTGGCGGTGGCCGTAATGGTCGTGGTTACCCGGCACGATCTCTACCGGCAGCGGCGCTGCGGCGAGGGAGTCGAGTACGCGCCTGAACTCTTCGGGTGTGCCGTGGTCGGTGAGGTCACCGGTGATCACGGCGAATGCCGCGCCGTGGTCGGCTGCGGTCCGCAGCGCGTGGTGCAGGCCGCTGGTGGTGTCCGTCTGGTCGCCGTAGCGGGCGGCGAGCTCGACCGCCTGGGACGGGTCGCCGTCGATCGCGCTGACATGCGTGTCCGTGATGTGCGCGAATCGCAGCTCCCCTGAGGGAGCCGAGGGTGGTTGTGGATCGCTGCCGGTGCGGCTTGGGTGCAGCTGAAACAGCACCGGCTCCCCCGCTGCCGGGTGCTGCCACCAGCGGCCCGTCCAGCCGTTGGGGCGCCGGGCCCAGACCGGGCGCCCCGGCACGGTGCGGAGGCTGAACGAGCCGTCGTCGCGAGTGAATGTCCAGGTCCGCCCGTCGCTTACCGCGATCCCTGCGAGCGCGTTGCCGTGGATGGTGAGCACGGCGCCGATGATCTGCATGCCTGAGTCTAGTCTCCGACAATAGATCATTTACAACCCTTCGCATCATTATGTATGTAATTTCCTTACGGAAGTAAGATGTTGTTTAGATAAAGTTTCCCTTGGCCTGTCAGTGTCACCGCCATGACCCCACCCGGCCTCGCGCTGCCACCGCAGTCACAGGGGGCGGCCTCGACGAGGCTGTCCGGGTGGCCGGTGCTGTCCGGAACCGTCTGTACCGCTTAGTCCACTTGATGGAGGAACTGTCATGAAACTCAGCAGCGACCGCATCCTGACCACGCACACCGGCAGCCTGCCCCGACCGGCCGGGCTGGCCGAGCTGATCCGGGCCCGGGAACAGGAGACCCTCTCGGTCGCGGACGCCGAGTACCTGCCCGAGCGGATCGCGGACGCGGTTGGCGTGGTCGTCGGCCATCAGGCGCAGGTCGGGCTGGACGTGATCAGCGATGGCGAAATGAGCAAGATCGGGTACGCCACCTACGTCAAAGAACGCCTCACCGGTTTCGACGTGGACGTTGCCGTTCCCGAGGGCGGCGGCCTGTCGATCGCTGATCTGGACGACTACCCTGGCATGGCCGAACGTTCCCTGGCCGGCTTGGAGACCGCGACACCGACCTGTACCGGTCCGATCAGCTACACCGGCACCGCCTTGCTCGATACCGATCTGGCCAACTTCGCAGCCGGCGTCAGCTCAATCTCGGCAGGATCGGGTCAGCCGACCGAGCGGTTCATGAATGCCGCGTCACCTGGAGTTATCGCGCTCTATCTTCCGAACCAGTTCTATGCCAGTTTGGATGAGTACCTGTTCGCGTTGGCCGAAGGAATGAGGGCCGAGTACGAGGCGATCACCGCAGCCGGGCTGGTCCTGCAGATCGACGCCCCGGATCTGGCGATGGGTCGGCACATCCAGTACGCGCACCTGTCCGAGCAGGGATTCCTGGACCGGCTGCGCGTGCACGTTGAGGCGATCAACCACGCGCTACGCAATATCGACCCGGCGAGGGTGCGGGTGCACCTGTGCTGGGGCAACTACCAGGGCCCGCACCACAAGGACGTCGGCCTGGACGTCATCCTGGACACGATCATTCAGCTCAAGGCCGATGGGCTGGTATTCGAGGCCGCCAATCACCGCCACGCACATGAATGGCAGGTGCTGGCCGACGCGAAGATTCCCGAGCAGAAGGTCCTCATCCCGGGTGTCATCGACACCTCCAGCGTCTACGTCGAACACCCCGAACTCATCGCCCAGCGCATCACCCGCTTCGCCGACATCGTCGGCCGCGAGCGCGTCATCCCCGGAACCGACTGCGGCTTCGCGTCCTTCGCCACCTTCCTCGCCGTCGACGAGAGCCTGGCCTGGGCGAAACTCGAATCCCTCACCGCCGGCGCTCGACTGGCCAGCGATCGACTGTGGTCATGACCAGCACCACCCCGACCCACAGCACGACCGAGCACGACGCGGCGCTGCCGGTGCTCGACCTGCGCGAGTTCGACCCTGGCACTGATCCCGCGGTGCGCAGCCGGTTCCTTGAGCGACTGCGCGAGACCTGCCATGACGTGNGTTTCTTCTACCTGGTGGGGCACGGCATCGGTGACACCCTGTTCCGGGAGGTCGAGGAGGTCACCCGAGCGTTCTTCGCTCTGCCCGAAGCCGATCGAATGGCGATCGCGATGACCCGGTCGCCACACTTCCGTGGCTACACCCCACTGGGTGGTGAACTCACGAACGGTCGGGCCGACCGGCGCGAGGAGATCGACCTNGGCGAGGCCACCATCAAAGCCATCCACTACCCTCCGTCCGGACCTGGCTGCGATCATCAAGGCGTTGGCACCCACCGGGACTTCGGGCTGCTCACCTTCGTCCTGCAAGACGCCGTCGGTGGACTGCAGGNGGAGCGCGACGGATGCTTCTTCGACGTCCCGCATCTGCCCGGCGCCCTGGTCGTCAATCTCGGCGAAATGCTGCAGCTCGCCACCCACGGCTACCTCAAGGCCACCGTCCACCGCGTCATCAGCCCACCCGCTGGCGTGCGGCGATTCTCGGTTATCTACTTCTTCAACCCGCGCCTGGACGCCACCCTCACTCCCATCGACCTGCCCGCCGAACTTGCCGCCCAGGCAACGGGCGGACACAGCGCTGACCCGGACAACCCCATCCTCGCTACCTACGGCGAGAACATCCTCAAGGTGCGGCTGCGTGCCCACGCCGACGTCGCGCAACTCCACCACGCAGATTTGCTCGCCGCCGAGAGCTGACCTGATCCACCGGCACACCGCAACCCGCCTTCGTGCTGGCCCGCGCGCCCCGCGCCCCACGGCTCCCACGCGCGCCCAGTCATCCCCTGAACAGAAAGGCGATCCGCCATGACCGTTGATGCCCCGCCCGCATCGGTGGCAACGCATGTACCGCTACTGACCGAGGCCGAAACCCCGCCCGACCCACCGGTCACGAACCCGCTGCGAGGCAACCCCGGCATCGTCGGCATCCCGATTACCATCGCTGGCGCGCTCGGACTCGGCTTGGTCGACGCCGGCTACGTGCCCGCCGAGGCCGCCGCCGCCGGCATCCCGACCATCCTCGCCGCAACCTCGATCGGGCTGCTGCTGGCTACCGTCTGGGCCGCCGCGCTCGGGCAAAATGCCTCGGCTAGCCTGTTCGCCGTTTTTTTCGGCTTCTACGCCAGCTACGCCGCACTCGCCCTCGGACTCGGGCACAACTGGTACGGCATCCCCGATGCCCAGATCGTGCACACGCAAGCCATCTGGCTGATCTGCTGGCTGGTCACCATTGCCATGCTCACTCTGGTCACCATACGGCTACCTTGGAGCTTCACCCTGCTCCTCGGCCTGGTCGACGTCGCCCTCGTCCTGCTGCTCGTCGGCACCCTGGAGGCCAACACCACCTTCATCCATCTCGGCGGGNACGTGGTCTTCGCCTTCGTTGCCGTCGCCGTCTACCTGTATGTCGATCTTATGTGGAGCGAGACCGGTGGCCGTGGACTTCCTCTCGGTAAGCCTCTCGTATCTTGACTCGGTCGCTGTAACAAAGTTGCATCACAGCGTCTCTTCTTGATACAAGAGTTACACAGACGTTCTGGTTGACCGGCTCCTCGGAGGCTCACGTTGCTGACCGATTCCCTTGACCTCACGACCTGGCAGGCCAGTGGCGTTCTTCTCATGGACGGCTTCCTTGGCCCGGAGCGCCTGCGGGAGGTGCGACGCTGGGTCGATGAGATCGAGGCCCTGCCGGGCCGCGAGGACGGTCTGCTGCAGTACGACGAGACCACCGGGGACGGATTCTCGGTGCGGTGCCGCACCGAGAACATCGTGCCCTTCCATGACGGCATGCGTGCCTTGCTCACCCGGGGCACGCTGCTCGACATTGCCAGCATGTTGCTCGGCGAGCCCGCCGTCCTCTACAAAGAAAAGATCAACTATAAGGAACCCGGCGGCGCCGGGTTCGCCCCACACCAGGACGCGCCCGCCTACCCCTTTGTCCGGTCCACCATCACCTGCATGATCGCTATCGACGATTCCACCACCGACAATGGCTGCCTGGACGTCGTCGAAGGCATGCACCACGAGCCGCTCCCCACCGACGATGTCGGCTGCATCCCCGCCAGTCTCGCCGAGACCCTCCTCTGGAAACCCGTCCCCGTCCGCGCTGGGTCGTTGCTCTGGTTCAACTGGTACGTCCCGCACCGCTCCGGAGTCAACACCTCACCACATCGTCGCCGGGCCATCTACCTCACCTACAACGCAGCCTCCGACGGTGACCACCGCCACCACTACTACCAGGAAAAGCAGCACCGCCTAGCCGCCGGCACCGACCGAATCAGCCTCATCGGCCACTTCACCGGCGACAGCCACGTCAGCGCCCGGGGCGCCGAGGAATCTGCATGAATACCGACCGGCTCCTCCACGGCACCTTCACTGGCGCGGACGAGTTCTGCGATGAACTGTTCGCCTACCTCACCGCCGTTGGCCAAAGTCAATACGACGAAACCGTCACCCAACTCGAACACGCCCGGCAAACCGCCGCCCTCGCCGAAGCCGACGGCTATGACCAGGCCGCGCAGGTCGCCGCGCTGCTGCACGATATCGGCCATCTCCTCCTCGACGAACACGACGCGCACCACAATTTCCTCGCCGAAGACCTCCATCACGAAATCGTCGGAGCACGCTACCTGACCCGATGGTTCGGCCCCGATATCGGCACTCCGGTCGCGCTGCACGTCAAAGCCAAGCGCTATCTCGTGGCCACCGACCCCGCCTACGCCAACAGCCTGTCCGTAGCCTCCACCCGAAGCCTACGCGTCCAAGGCGGCCCGATGACTGGCAGAGAAGTCGATGCCTTCCTTTGCCTGCCACATGCCGACCTCGCCATCGCGTTGCGTCGATGGGACGACAACGCCAAGCGAGCCGGCGTCGCGGTACCGGAACTTGACCATTGGCGTCCGGCTGTCTGCCGGCTGGTCAATGAGGCTTCCGCGGTGGTTTGACAGGCGGGNATGGCCCCNGACCGCCCGTCATCCGTGAAGGCGAGGAACGCGTACTGTTCTGTGCGGGTCAGGCCCGTGCCGCGGGCGATACTCGTGCCCGCCGACGCGGAAGTCCAGCTCGTGATGGGCTGTCCCCGGCTCGTTGGGTAGATGGAACCAGCGCTTTCGTATTGCGAAGTCAGCGAAATCGGCCAAGATATGACTTGGCGCTGCCGCCAGGTGCGGGCCAGGGTGAACAACCCGTGAATGAGGGGTGAGCCTGCCGCCGTTGATACGGTGTCGCTGTCCGCTTCGCCGGTGAACTCGGCAAGGGTCGCGCCAAAGTCGGCGCACACGCCGCGCATCGTCCGTTCGCAGGCGTCGAGCATCGCCTCATCGAACACGCCACGCCGGTACNTCGTCTGGACCCGGCTGTTACGGGGCGAGTTCGTCGGCACGCCCACTCGCTCGGCGCGGGCGGCCCTGGTAGGAGGCGCGGTAGGCGGACGGCGTGTTGGCGGCGTCGCGGGCGAGGTGGATCCGCAGGTTGGCGGCGGTCCCCAGTCCGCAACGGGCGGCGATCCGATCCACCGGCAGGTCGGTCACCTCGAGCAGCAGCCGCGCCTCGGCGATCCGGTGGGCGAGCAGCCACTGCCTGGGCGTGACGCCGTACTCGGCGATGAAGCGCCGGGCGAACGTGCGCGTCGCGTAGCCAGCGTGGCCGGCGAGATCAGCGACGGACAGTGGCTCGGCGAGCCGTTCCAGCGCCCAGTCGCAGGTCGCGGCCAGCCTGCCAGGACCGCCAGAGCCGGGCTTTGGACCGGGCACCGGGCGGCGTAACAGCTGGGCTTGGCCGCCTGCGCGATGGGGCGCCACCACCAGCCGGCGGGCGACGCGGGTGGCGACGGCACTGCCGAGGTCGCGCCGCAGTATGTGCAGACACAGGTCGATCCCCGCGCACACTCCGGCGCTGGTGAGGATCCGCTCCCCGTCGACGTAGAGAACGTTCGGGTCCACCTGCACCGTCGGATGGCGGGCGGCGAGGTCGCCCGCGTCCTCCCAGTGGGTGGTGGCCCGCTGACCGTCGAGTAGCCCGGCGGCAGCGAGGGCGAACGCTCCGGTGCACACCGACATCAGTCTGACGCCGCGGTCGGCAGCCGCGCGCAGCGCGTCGAGCACCCCTGGTGCGGGTGTGACCAGTGGGGCGTACCCGGGGACGACGACGGTGTCAGCGGCATCCAGCGCGGCGAGCCCGTGCGCCACCTCCAAGGCGAAGCCGGTGGTGGTGGGCAGCGAGCCAGGCTGCTCCGTGCACAGCGTGAACGTGTAATGCTCGGCCAGGTCCAGGTGGCCGAACACCTGGGCCGGGATCGCGAGGTCCATCGCGACGGTGGCCGGGACCGCGAGGGCCACCACGGCGTGGCGAGTGGCCGTTTCCTTATGCAGCACGGCAGAACAGCCTATTCCGCTGCGCACTCGGCGCCCGGCACTCTGGCCTCGTGTCCAGCAAGCCGCTGCCCCGCCGGGCCGACCCGAAGGATGCGGACCCGATGACGACTCGAGACGCCGCCGACGCACCTGAAGTCGCGTCCCCTGCTGGTCGTAGCCGGCGGAACACGGCGCTGATTTTCGCCGCGACGCTCGCGTTCACGCTGTCGCTGGCCGGGTCGGCGTTGAAGAACACGATTCAAGTGGACTTCTCGCCGATCGCAGTGGACCTTGGTGTCAGCCGCGGGACGTTCGCCTGGTCGACGACGGTCTTCGCTGTGGTCATCGCGGTGGCGAGCCCGGTCGTCGGGGTGCTGGCCGATCGGTTCGGCGGCGCGGCCGTGCTGGTCAGCGGAACGGTGCTCGCCGGTGCCGCCTTCCTGATCTGCGCGGCGGCGCCGGGGGTGTCGCTGTTCGCGTCCGTCTACGGCGTGCTCGGCGCCTTCGCCTTCACGATGCTCTCGTACGTTCCATTGGGAAAGCTTGCCAGCGAGCTGTTCACCGCCCGCGGGGAGGGCCTGGCGTACGCGGTCATGACGAACGGCCCGGCTGTCGGGTTCATCGTGCTGGTGCCGCTGTGGGTGTGGCTCGGCGCGTTCGCGTCCTGGCGGGCCGTCTTCGTCGTCGCCGGTCTGTCGATGCTCCTCGTGCTGACCCCACTTGCGCTGCTGCTGTATCGGCTGTCCGGCCAGGACGAGCCGGCGCCTACGGCGACGCCGGGCACACCCGGGACCGCGGACNACGCGCGGCTCGGCTTCGGGGACCGGTTGCGGCTGGCAGCCGCCAACCCTGTGTTCCTGGCGCTGACCGTCGCGTTCACCGGCTGTGGGATCACGATGGCGTTTGTCGACGTTCACCTGGTCACCGATCTGCACGAACATGGCATGAGCCCGGGTGTCGTCAGTGGCACCCTCGCCATGCTGGGCGTCTTCGAGATCCTTGGCTCACTGGCCGCCGGCCGAAGGTGTGACCGGGGCCGGGTCCGGCAGACCCTGCTTGTCGGTTACGCGCTGCGCGGCGGGGCGATGGTGCTCGTCGCCTTCGACGCGACCGTAACCGCCTCGCTGGCCTTCGGGGNCATCTTCGGGGCGAGCTATCTGGCGACGGTGGTCGCGACCACGCTGTGGATTGGCCGGGTGCTGCCCGAGGGCGCCCGGGCCACCGGCCTCGGTCTGCTGTGGACGCTGCACAGCATCGGCGCCGCTCTCTCCAGCCAGCTGGGCGCGCTGGTCGCCGACTCGTACAACTCCTATACGCAGGTCGCGATGGGCGAGGCGCTGCTGGTCGGGGTGTCGTTCCTGCTGATCGCCCGGCTGCCCGCGCCACGCCCGGCGGCCGTCCCCGCCGGCGCTTCCCGGCAATGAGCGGTCTGCGTGGCACCCTGTCGAGCCCTGGAAAAACCGGCTGGCCTGGCGCCTGCGGGGCTGTCGGCTGCGGGTTCATCGGGCGCGGGCCCCGGCAGGCCTGGTCGCTGCGAACGCCCGGGCCAGATCGGCGACGATGTCCTCGACGTCCTCCAGGCCGACCGATAGGCGCAGCAGGCCGTCGGTGACGCCGGCGGAGTCGCGCTGTGCCGGCGTGAGCCGGCCGTGGGTGGTGCTTGCCGGATGGGTGATCATCGACTTGGTGTCCCCGATGTTTGTCGTGTTCGACACGAGCTCAAGCCGGTCGACAAACGACCAGCTGGCCTGCTGGCCGCCGTACAGCTCGAAGCTGATCACTCCGCCGTGCCCGGACTGTTGGGCGGCTACCAGCTCCCGCTGCGGGTGATCCGCGCTGCCGGTGTAGTGCACCGCCCGTACGTCCGGTTGGTCGGCTAGCCAGGCAGCCACCACCGCCGTGTTGGCGTCGTGCGCCCGCATCCGCACCGGCAGCGTCTCCAGGCTCTTCAGGAAGATCCACGCGTTGAACGGGCTGAGGCTCGGGCCCGCGGTGCGCAGCACACCGTGCAGCTCGGAGATCAGGCCCGCGCGGCCGGCGACAACGCCGCCGCCGCAGCGGCCCTGACCGTCGATGTACTTGCCGGCGGAGTGCAGAACGAGGTCTGCGCCAAACACGATCGGTTGCTGGAACACCGGGGTGCACAGGGTGTTGTCGACCAGCAGCAGCGCGCCGGCGGCATGTGCGAGCTCTGCGAGGTACCTGATGTCGGCCACGGCCATTACCGGGTTCGTGGGGCTCTCAACGACGAGCATCCTGGTCTGCGCACGCATTGCGCGCGCCCAGGCGGCCGGGTCGGTCACCGGAACGACGGTCGTCATGACGCCGAACCGGTCCAGATAGTGAGCATAGAGCCGGGTCGTGGTGCCGAAGACACCCTCCGCAAGCAGGACATGGTCCCCGCCGCGCAGCAGCCCGAGCGACACCGCCAAGAACGCGGCCATCCCGGACGCGGTCGCTACGGCGGACTCGGCACCCTCCAGCCGCGCGACGCGCTCCTCGAACGCGCGCACCGTCGGGTTCGTGAACCGGACGTAGACGTTGCCGGGGCGCCGCTGCGCGAACTTCTCCGCCGCGTCGTGCGAGTCGTCGAACAGGTAGCTCGACGTGAGTACCAGCGCCTCGCTGTGCTGGTCGTCAACGGACTGGCGATGGCCGGCACGCACCGCCTCCGTCGCCAGTCCGCGGCGGGTGCCGGAGGCCGTACGGTTGGAGGACGGAGGCGTCATGCGGGCAGCAGCCGTCCGGCCAGGTATTCCTGGTAGATGCCCTCGTACATGCCGTAGAACAGCTCGCAGGTATGCGCTACGGCGTAGAGCGCCTCCTGCTGCATCTGCTCCGTCGTGCACAGGTCTGCGACGAGGTCGAGGCCCTGCTGAGTGTGGGTGATGTCCTCGACCTGGTGCACCGAGAAGAACAGCAGGTCCCTCGGCTCGAGCCCGTACACCCGACCGAACAGGATGTCGCGGCTCTCGCTGCCTAGCTTCTCCAGGTTCTGCCCCTCGCTCGCGATGGTGACCGCGGCGGCACCGACGTGATAGCGATCCGGATCCTTCACCGCCGCGAGCCGGTAGTCGATCAGCTCCTGGGTCGTCGGCAGCGCGACGGCGGCATCCCGGGTCTCGTCGTCGATCCCGATCGCTAGCAGGAAGTCCTGCATCAGCTTGACGTGGTTCCGCGTCTTCGAGATCCGCCCGGTCTCCTCCTCGTAGAGGTTGTGCAGCAGGCGCCGCTTGTGCCGGGGGAGCGGGCAGTAGAAGAACAGGTGCTCGACGTAGGTAAGGAAGTGCTTGGTGAGCTGGTAGCCCTGTAGCGCTACCTGCTGGAGGAAACGCGGCTGAGGGTTGTCCGCGTCCAGTAGAAGCCCGAACACCGGGTGGGCGATGGTGAGGTGCTGGTGCAGGGTCTCCTCCAGGGACGCCCTGAACCTGTCCCGCGGGAGCGTCATCGGCTCGTCCTCTCTGCGATGGCGGCTTGTGGGGNGGNGTGGCGGCGNGNGGGATCGGCACGACGGGCCAGCCGGTCGGCCGTGACGGCCTGTAGCTCGGACACGGCGTGAGTCATGTAAAGGCCGCGGTGGCTGATGCCCCGCACTCGGCTGTAGTCGTCCAGCACGCCGTAGGTGGTGAACCCGAAGCCGCTCCAGACCCGGTGGGCTGGGGAGCCTTCGCGGACGTCGATGAGAACGCGCTCCACCCCGACGTCGGCGAGTCGCTCGCAGACGGCGAACACGAGCTCGATCACCGCACCGGTGCGACGGATCCGGGGACGCAGGTATGCCTTGCTGACCTCGCTGAGATGCCGGCAGTTCGGCATCGAGTTCAGGGCGACGACGCACATCGCGCAGACGCCCTCGTCGTCCTGGCCGAGCAGGACGAGCGCTTCGCCTGTGCCGACCCGACGGGCGAGGTCCTCCGCGAAGCCCACGCCCTGGGCCGGCGTAACCGGCTCGGTGAAGCCGAGGATGCCGTCATCGATCACGCTCGCGGCCAGCATCGAGGCGAGGTCCGTACTGTACGGACGAACATCCGTTGGCCAGGACCAGGTCATCCTGGTGCCGTCCGGCGGCTGGTCGGGTAGGTGGGTCATTGATCCTCCCGGTGGATCCGTCGGCGACCCTGCGGATCCAGTTCGCGGTCATGGCGGTCGCCTCCGCGGTCCACCGCCGGGCGACGTCAGGCAGCGGCCCGACAGTGGGCAGCTGTGTGGCCAGCGTGGGAGAGCGCTGGCTGCGGGCGCGCCGGGCGAACGCGGCGAGCCGCCGGCTTGCGGTATCGGCCAGGTAGCCCTCCGGGATCGGCGGGTACGGCGCGTCAGGGTCCGTGAGGAAGACCCGGACGTCGCGGCGGTACTCCCGCAGCAGCATGTCGGGCAGGTACTCCGGGTGACCTTGGACGAAGACCTGACGGACCCCGTCCTGACTGGTCGCTACCGCCCAGTCAGAGCCACCGGTAAGCAGCTCCAGGCGCACGCCGCAGGCGACGAGTTCGTCACGGTCCACAGTGTTCCATCGGGAATGCGGCATGGTGACGACGTCGGGCAGCCCGACGGTGAGCGGGCCGCGTCGTGCGACGGTCTGATGGTCGAGCACGCCGACCCTCTTGTGTGCCAGTCGGCGGCGCTGCACGCCGCACATCTGGTGGAGGGCTAAATGCGCAGACAGACAGGAGAACACAGTGAAGAAATTCCGTCTCCGGCTGAGGTCGAGAATCCGCTCGATCACCGGATAGCCCGGGTCCTTCTCTGGGCGGGAATTCTGTGGCTGTGCGCCGGTCACCACCAGAGCATCGAATGATGCTATTCGCTGCCAATCGCTTCGTGACCCCGGAAGATGGGGATGGCTGGTCGTCGGGTCGAGGTCCACCACATCGACGTGGACTGCCACTCTGGCGCTGTTCGCCGCGTTTCTTATCAGCCGGTCGAACTGCTGCCCTCCTGTTCCTCGGCCGGTGGCCGCCATGAGGTCAACGACTCCGACACGGAGGGATCCATGAGGTGGCTTCTCCGGCATCTTTCCTTCCCCTGTTCGACCGCAAGAATAGCCCCGCGCCGCTGCTCGCGGCCAGCTGTCGACGTGTCAGTTAGTTGATATAAACATTGCGTGCCGCGCGGTCCTCGCCGCACATCATGACGCACGCATGATGAGAGATGACATGATCGTTTCCGTCGAACATGTCACCCCACTCACGATGTGGATAGGCGCACCGGTTCTTCGCGCGGGCGGTCTGGTCGCCCGACCGGGTCGGCCTGGCACTCGCCCGCGTCGTCGTCGACCGGCTGCTCCCGGCCGGGCCGCTGACTGTCGTGGTCGATGACACCCTGTTCCACCGGGCGGGGAAGAAGGTGTGGGCCGCCGGCTGGTTCCACGACGGCTCCGCGAAGGGGCAACCGGCAGGTCGGCTTTGGCGACAACTGGGTCATCGTCGGCCTCGTCTTCTCTTGATCACTTGTTGGCNCCCGCGACCCCAGTCGGCCGCCGCGACACCGATCGCCCCAGTTCCGCGTGCGCGCGTAGTTGATATCGATTTCAGGATCAACCTTCCGTAAACAGAAATGACCGGCACGCGTCTCGCTATGGTCGACCAGTTTTCGATCATCTGCGACTCGATCGACGCCAAGACCAGGATCGACGAAGGTGGATGAAGTGAACGATAGGCAAAATCAAGATCTGTTAATTAAGTGGCACTAGTGGAGGTCTGCGGTCCAAATTTCCCTCTTGCTCCACAATGGGGAGCCTACACCCAGCCTTCATGAACTCTCAAGCCCTTTGGCTGAAGGTGCGGAAATTTGTTGGCAAGCAGTCCGGGCGGTCGCGGTAGGGACCGTCCTTGCCCTCTCTGTCGGGGTTGAGTGAGACACCCTCGTGGGTGTGAGCTGGCTACGGAGGGCGTGATCGGAGATCCATGATGTTCATGGAGCCTGAGTCGCAGGAGGCTCCGGCCGGGTCACCGCAGGCGCGGGACCCGGCGCCGCGTCCGTCGCGGCGGGNGTTCAGCACGGCGTACAAGCTGCGGATCGTCGCGGAGTACGAGAACGCCCCGCACGGCGAGAAGGGTGCGATCCTGCGCCGGGAGGGTTTGTTCTCCTCGCATGTGGTGGAGCGGACCCGGGCACGTGACGCGGGGGCGCTGGGAAGAGCAGGCGTCCCGGCCCGCGCTCCGGGGAAGAATCCGGGGAAGTCGGCGGAACAGATCGAGTTGGAGCGTCTGCGCCGCGAGAACGAACGGTTGAAAGCGAAACTTGCGACGGCAGAAACCGCGCTGGCTTTTATGGGAAAAGCACGCGCTCTCTCTTGCGGCAGGTCTCCGAGAGAGCGGACTCCGAGTACCGGATCGTCCGGGCGGCGGGGCAGACCAGGGAACGCCGTGCGCAGGCGACCCACCCGCCGCGGGTCCGCCCCGAGCTGTCCGCGACCGGACCGTCACAGGTCTGGTCGCGGGATATCACCGCGTTGAAAGGACCCGAGAAAGGCGTCTGGTACCGGCTGTACGTCATCATCGATATCTACTCCCGGTATGTGACCGGCTGGCTTGTCGCTGCCGCCGAGGACGCGGTGGTCGCGAAGGATTTCCTTCTACCCCGTCCCCGACGGCTGGCCCCGGCGGTTACTGTCCCGCGGCCGGCACCCCCGCCGGCTGCGTCGGGTCGTCGGTCTCGGCTGGGTGGGCGTCGGCGGTCCGTGCGCTGTCGGCGGCCCGCGACTGGCCGGGCGGGCGCAGGACGAACAGGGCGACGAGGACGGCCGCGGCGACCAGGGCCGCGCTCACCGCGTAGGCGAGGTGGAACCCGCCGGTGAGGGCGGTGGTGGTGCTCCTGCCGTGGTCGAGCAGCGAGTCGGTGCGGGAGGCGGCAAGGGTGGCCAGGATCGCGGTGCCGAGCGCGGCGCCGATCTGCTGGGTGGTGTTGGCCACCCCGGATGCGACGCCGGCCTCGGCGGGGTCGGAGACCGCCATCGCCTGGCCGATCAGTGCGGGCATCGCCGCGCCGAAACCGATACCCAGCAGGACGAACACCGGGGCGATGTCGCTCGCGTAGCTGCCGTCAGCCGGTAGCCGGGCCAACAGTAGGAGCGCCGCGGCGACCAGCAGCAGCCCGACGACGATCACCGGCCTGGGGCCGAACCGGGTGTTCAGCGGCGACGCGAGGCCCAGCGAGACGGCCGCGATGGTTAGCGGGGCCGGCAGGAACGCCAGCCCGGTGCGCAGCGCGTTGTAGCCGAGCACGTCCTGCAGGTACAGGGCGGTGCAGAACTGGTAGCCGAACAGGCCGGCCACCATCAGGGTCAGGATGATGTTCGCTCCCCCGACCGCGCGGGAGCGGAAGATGCGCAGCGGCAGCAGTGGCTTGGCCGCTCTGGCCTGGCGGCCCACGAAGGCGGCGAGCAGGAGCAGCGAGGCGGCGAGCGACCCCAGCGTCCCGCCGTCGCTCCAGCCGTCCGCCCCGCCCCGGACGACGGTGTAGACGCCGAGCATCAGCCCGGCGGTCACCAGCCCGGCGCCGAGAACGTCCGCGCTCTCGCGCAGCCCGAGCCCGGCGATCGGGGGCAGCACCCACAGGGCGAGCACCACCGCGAGGACACCCAGCGGCACGTTGACGTAGAAGACCCACGGCCAGCTGAGACTCTTGGTCAGCACGCCGCCGAGGATGAGCCCGATCGATGAGCCGGCCGCGGCGACGAAGGCGTAGCAGGCCAGTGCCTTGGCCCGCTCCCGGCTGTCAGGGAAGATCGTGACTATCATGCCGAGTGCCACCGCGGAGGCCAGCGCCCCCCCGGCGCCCTGCAGGAAGCGGAACGTGATCAGGAGGCCGCCGGTGTTGGCCAGGCCGCAGGCCAGCGAGGCTGCCGTGAACAGGCCGAGCCCCCCGATGAAGACGGGCCGGCCGCCCAGCAGGTCACCCAGCCGCCCGGACAGCAGCAGCAGGCCAGCAAAGGCGATCAGGTATCCGTTCACAACCCAGGCCAGGTTCGCCTGGGAGAAGCCGAGGTCCTGCTGGATGGTCGGCAGCGCGACCGTAACGATCGAGCTGTCCAGGATGGCCATCAGGTTGCTGGTGCAGAGCACCCCGAGGGCGAGCCAGCGGGACGGGAGCGCCGGGGGCGGGGCCGGGGGAGTCGAGTCGGTCAACAGTCTTCCTTGACGTCGAGGAGGCCGGACGGGCCGCGGCGGCGGGCCGGTCGCGGCCGCCAGCCAGGTGCGGCGGTTNCAGCCGCCGCNTGGGGCATGCCTTGTTACGGAAGCCATCATGTGTGACTGTGGGAGTGGCCGGAAGGAGGCACTTTCATGTTTCAGGGGAACAGCGATGTGATCGACTCCCCCGGCCACGAGGCCGAGGCCTGCACCGTCTTGGAGGTGCTGAACCGGATCAGTGGCAAGTGGGCCATCGGCATCCTGCTGCGGATCAGCGACGGACCGGTCCGGTTCACCGAGCTGCAGCGGTCGATCAGCGGCATCAGCCGGCGGATGCTCACCCTCACACTGCGTAACCTGGAACGTGATGGGCTGCTGACGCGGGTCGTCTACCCCACGGTGCCGCCGAAGGTCGAGTACCAGGCCACCGATATGGCCCGGGAGCTGTATGCCACGCTGCGGACGCTCACATCGTGGGCCGAACGGCACCGCGACGACATCGCCGTGGCCCGCGCGGCCTACGACCGCAACCACGGCCCCCAGGGTGGGGTCGAGTAGAGCACCCTGGAGGCCATGATGCGAAGATGCATCCGAGTATGACGCTGGGTGACTGTCGCTGGGCTGGAGCGATCCCGTCCGGATGCCAGTCCTGGAACAGGGCAGCCCGTACACCATGCGCCAGTGCCCGTACTGGGCGGGAACGTCCCGCTACGGTGCCCCGGTCCGCGTCCGCCACCGAATTCCGTCGATCAACTGCCGGCGTGTCCACGTCGGCGGCTGACCCGGTCTCTTCCTCATGCCGATACGCCGGACCACGGGAATAGCGGCGTCTGGTTGGATGTCACGGAGGTTTCCGACCGGGGCTCCGCCTGTCGTCGCCGGCGGCCCGACCGATCAGTCGGACACAGCGAGTTCGCCGAGCTCCGACCAGTCGTCCTGCTCCAGAACCGTGTTCACGATGCGCGGCGTCTCGGCGAGGTACTTCGGCAGTGTCTGCCGGGCGGCCCTGAAGTGGTCGGACTGGACGTGCGCGGCTCCGGCGTCGCCATCCTGGAATGCCTCGACCAGTACGTACTCGGTCGGGCTCTCAATGTTGCGGGACCAGTCGAACCATTTGCAGCCCGGCTCAGCGCGGGTCGCCTCGGTGAACGCCCGTGAGATCTCCGGCCACTGGTCGGCATACTCCGGCTTGATCCGGAACTTGGCGGTGATAAAGATCATTATAGACCCTTTCCGAGCTCATGGCTCTTGCTGTGGGCGACGGACCGCCTGGGGTACCGAGCTCCAATGACTGTCTCCACACCATCGACGACGGGTGGCCCCCACGCTCGGCACCTCGCCCATGGTCGTAGCAGTCACAGCCGCCACGGGCAGTCTCGATTTGAGAAATTTCGGGGCCTGCCGCGGGTTCGTGATCAGGGCTCGATGCGCTGGGTGGCAGGGACGCTGGGTGGCAGGGACGCCGTAGGGCAGCCGAGGTGTCACGACGCAGTGTGGGCGAATGTATACTTGTCAGACTTTCCTTGTCCGGGGAGGGCAGGCAATGAGTCTTGAGGGGCGTCCCACCGGCGCGGAGGTAGCGGGGAGCCGCGGCGGACCTGGCCAGGGGCCGGCCGTGGCAGGCAGCCCGGTCCTGCGCTACGCGATGGCGCGGGATGCGTCGCACTATCACCTGGTGCCCTCCGCGGTGGAACGTGTTGCCGGCGTGGGCGATGTGGCGGGGCTGTTTGCGAGATGCCGGCGGAGTGGTTCGTACCTGACGTTCCGCTCGGGCGGAACGAGCCTCAGCGGCCAGGGCGTCACCGACGGGATCCTGGTCGACGTGCGACACGGTTTTCAGTCGGCCGAGGTGCTCGACGGTGGTCACCGTTTGCGCGCCGAGCCTGGCGTGACCGTCCGTGCGGCCAACGCGCGGCTGCGTCCGTACGGGCGGAAGCTCGGCCCCGACCCAGCGAGTGAGGTCGCCTGCACCCTGGGTGGAGTCATTGCCAATAATTCCAGCGGAATGGCCTGCGGCACCGGGCAGAACGCCTACCAGACGCTTGAGGCGATGACCGTGGTGCTACCCAGCGGATCCGTGATTGACACCGGTGCGCCGGACGCGGATGAACGGCTGCGCGCACTGGAACCCGATCTGTATGCGGGCTTGCTGCGGCTCCGCGAGCGGATCTGCCGCAACCCGGCGTCCGTGGCGACGCTGCGTCGGCAGTTCTCAATGAAGAACACGATGGGCTACAGTCTCAACTCGTTTCTCGACTACGAGCGTCCCGTCGAGATCCTGGCCCATCTGATGGTCGGTAGCGAAGGCACGCTCGGGTTCGTCGCCTCGGCCACGTTCCGGACGGTGGAGCTCTTTCCCCACGCCTCGACCGGCTTGGCGGTGTTTCGTGACCTCGCCACCGCGACCGCCGCGTTGCCCGAGCTGGTCGACGTGGGGTTCGCGACGATCGAACTGATGGACGCTCGGTCCCTTGCCGTTGCGCAGACCCTCGGCGCGACACCGGCTGAGATCGGCTCGCTGGAGGTGCGTGACCATGTTGCGCTCCTGGTGGAGCTGCAGGCAGCGACCACCGAGGAGCTTGCCGACAAGGTGTCCGGGGCCGGCGGCGTGTGCGATGGGCTCGAGATCGAGTCGCCCCTGGAGTTGACCTCGGACCCGTGGCGCCGAAAGGACCTGTGGCATGTGCGCAAGGGTCTCTATACGGCCGTCGCGGGAGCGCGCCAGGCGGGGACCACGGCGTTGCTGGAGGATGTGGCGGTTCCGGTGCCGCACCTGCGGGCAGCGTGCCAGGAACTCACGAAGCTGTTCGACGCGCACGGCTATCAGAACAGTGTCATCTTCGGCCATGCCAAGGACGGCAATATCCATTTTATGCTCACCGAGACCTTCCGGGATCCCGCGCGGTTGGAACGCTACCACGCATTCACCGAGAAAATGGTTGAGCTGGTGCTCGAGCACAAGGGGACGCTCAAGGCGGAGCATGGCACCGGCCGGATCATGGCGGGGNATGTCCGTCGCCAGTACGGCGATGAACTGTATGACGTCATGACGGAGGTGAAGCGGCTGTTCGACCCGCTGGGAATCCTCAACCCGGGGGTCGTGCTGTCCGACGATCCTCGCTCCTATCTGCGCAATCTCAAGGATGTGCCGACGGTCGGCTACGGCGCGGACATGTGCGTGGAGTGCGGGTACTGCGAACCGGTCTGCCCGAGCCGGACGCTGACCCTGACTCCTCGGCAGCGGATCGCCCTGCTGCGGGAGCGTGAGGCCGCGCGGCGGGAGGGAGACGAGGGGCTCGCCGATGAGCTGTCCGCGGCCTACCGCTATGACGTGGTCGACACCTGCGCGGTCGACGGTATGTGCCAGACCGCTTGCCCTGTGCAGATCAACACCGGATCACTCGTGCGAGAGCTGCGCGCCGAGAGGGTGAACAAGGCCGAGGACGCGCTGTGGCGCTCGGCGGCCCGCCACTGGGGGGCGACCACCACACTGGCTGGGAAGGCGCTTTCTGCCGCCGCCGCACTGCCGCCGACGTTGCCGACAGCCGCGGCCTCCCTGGCCCGCAGAACGTTGGGCACCGACAGGATGCCTCAGTATGACGCCTCGCTGCCCCGCGGTGGGTACCGGCGCCGGGCGGTCGCGGCTGCCGCAGAGGCGTGCGCCGTGTACTTCCCGGCGTGCGTCGGGGCCATGTTCGGCTCGTCGTCATCCAGCGGCGGGGTCATGCCCGCGATGCTGACGCTGTGCGCGCGTGCCGGGGNAGCGGNACGGGNACCCAGGGGNATCGCGTCGATGTGTTGCGGTATGCCGTGGAAGTCGAAGGGTCTCAGGGGTGGCCACGAGGTCATCGGGGCCAAGGTCCTGCCGGCGCTGCTCGCGGCGACTGACGGCGGCCGCCTGCCGGTCGTGTGCGACGCGGCGTCATGTACAGAAGGTCTGGAGGAGCTTCGCGCCGAGGCAAAGCGGCTTGGCGGCGCCTACGAGGCACTTCGTTTCGTGGACGCGCTCGAATTCGTGCGCGCCGAAGTCGTGGGCCGCCTCTCGGTGACCCGCCGGGTGGCGTCCCTGGTACTGCACCCTACGTGCTCGACCGAGCGGCGGGGCACCACGACTTTACTCAGGGAACTCGCCGAGCTGGTCAGCGACGAGGNGGTCGTGCCGCTGGACTGGAATTGCTGCGCGTTCGCCGGTGATCGCGGACTTCTGCATCCCGAGCTGACTGCGGCGGCGACGCTGAACGAGGCACGTGAGGTCAACTCCCGCGCCTTCGAGGTGCATGCGTCGGCCAACCGGACCTGCGAGATCGGAATGTCACGCGCAACGGGGCGCGAATACGTCCACATTGTCGAGGCGCTGGAGTACGCGACTCGCCCGATCCGTGATTCTGCCCATCCAGGCGGTGCCGGCTGAGAACGTGACGTGTCGGAGAACGCCGATCGACGACTTCCCGTGACCTTGATGGATGCGCGACCCGAGCGAACGTGTCACCCGCGCGCCGTCGCGGCTTCGTACGCGAAGTCCGCCTCCGGGCCCGGTTCGGCGCCGAAAGCGCCCGCGAGTCTCTCTCGCGCGCGGGAGAGGTGTTTGTGGAGTAAGATCGTTGCCGCGTCCTGATCGCCGGTCACGATCAGCTCAAGCAGGCGAGCGTGCTCGCCGTAGATTGATTCCGCGCTCAGCAGCGCCCGACCCTGCACCTGCGACATGCACAGCCGGACTTCACCGGCGAGTTTGTGGTACATGCCGCTGATGCGGGGGCTGGACATCGAGTCGACGAGGCTGATGTGAAACCGCATGTCGGGCTCGACGATCGCGATCTGAGGGCCATTGATCACCGACTTGATCTCGTCATTGGCCATCTGGGCCTGCGCGGGAACGCGGCGGGCCGCGGCGAGCAGCCGGAGTGGCTCGCGCTCGAGGCAGTAGCGCGTGTTGTAGATGTCGCGAACGTCGTCCGGGCCGAGCTCGGGGACCCGGGCGACCTTGTGACTGCCGCGGACAAGGAGACCGGCCGCGACCAGCTTCTCGATTGCCGCCTTCGCGGTCGGGCGAGCGACATCGTACTGGGTGGCGACGCCTACTTCGGTCAGCGCCTGGTTGCTGCCGATAGTGCCGCTGAACAGCTCGGTGCGAAGATTTTCGACCACCGCGTCTATGAGCGATACCGGCTGTACAGGGCGGCGCATCACCCAGTCACCTTCCAGTACATGCGAGTCAGGCGGGTTGGTGACCCTCATGGAATCAACACGAGCTAGCCGAGATTACAACCGTCGGTCGTCGTAGCCCCGCGCGGTCTCGACCTCGGTGGGCGCACCTCACGGCGGGCCGCATCGGCCAGCAGCGCCGTGAACCGGACCAACCCATGAGGGCCGGGGCCTGTCAGGGCTGAACCGCCCCGGGCTCTTGAGAGCCCGGGGCGGTTCACCCGCCCACGTGAGCCGCGTTCTCAGGTATTCAGCTCCGGGGTGTCGTGGGTCGGGGTGAGCTCGGGGGTGGCGTGGTAGTCGACCGCGCCGGCCGCCTGCGGGTAGTGCAGGTCGAAGGCGGGCCGCTCGGAGCAGATCCGCGGTAGCGAGGTGAAGTTGTGCCGCGGCGGTGGGCAGGACGTCGCCCATTCCAGCGAGTTGCCGAAGCCCCACGGGTCGTCCACCGTCACGATCCGACCCTTCCGGTACGACCACCACAGGTTGTACAGCAGCGGCAGGGTCGACAGCGCAAGCAGGGAGCTGCCAGCGGTGGCGATGGTGTTCAGCGTGGTGAAGCCGTCGTCCGGGCCGTAGTCGGCGTATCGGCGCGGCATGCCCTTGACGCCGAGCCAGTGATCCACCAGGAAGGTCAGGTGGAAGCCGAAGAACATCGTCCAGAAGTGCACCTTCGCGAGCCGCTCGTTCAACATCCGGCCGGTGACCTTCGGGAACCAGAAGTACACCCCGCCGAAGCCGGCGAACAACAGGCCGGCGACGACGTAGTGGAAGTGGCCGACGACGAAGTAGCTGTCCGAGACGTGGAAGTCGATCGGCGGGCTGGCCAGCAGGACACCGGTCAGACCACCGAACAGGAACGTCACCAGGAAGCCGACGGCGAACAACATCGGCGCCTCGAAGGTGAGCTGTCCGCGCCACATCGTGCCAATCCAGTTGAAGAACTTGACCCCGGTTGGCACCGCGATCAGGAACGTCAGGAAAGCGAAGAACGGCAGCAGCGCCGCGCCGGTGACGTACATGTGATGCGCCCACACGGCGATCGCCAACGCCCCGATGCCGATGGTCGCGTAGACCAGTCCCTTGTAGCCGAACAACGGCTTGCGGGAGAACACCGGGATGATCTCCGTTATCATCCCGAAGAAGGGCAGGGCGATGATGTACACCTCGGGATGCCCGAAGAACCAGAACAGGTGTTGCCAGAGGACTGCGCCGCCGTTACCCGGGTCGAAGATGTGCGCGCCGAACCGGCGGTCGAACTCCAGGGCGAGCAGCGCGGCCGCGAGCACCGGGAAGGCGACCAGAACCAGGATCGAGGTCACCAGCAGGTTCCAGCAGAAGATCGGCAGCCGGAACATCGTCATGCCGGGCGCCCGCAGGCAAAGGATCGTCGTGATGAAGTTGACCGCGCCCAGGATGGTACCCAGACCGGAGACGGTCAGACCCAGCACCCACAGGTCACTGCCGATGCCCGGCGAGTAGGCAGCGTTCGACAGCGGCGTATAGGCGAACCAGCCGAAGGAGGCGGCGCCGTTCGGCGTAAGGAAGCCCGCGGTGACCGTCAGGCTGCCGAACAGGAACAGCCAGAACGACAACGCGTTCAGCCGTGGAAAGGCCACGTCAGGCGAGCCGATCTGCAGCGGGATCAGGTAGTTCGCGAACGCGAACGCGATCGGCGTCGCGAACATCAGCAGCATCAGCGTGCCGTGCATCGTGAACACCTGATTGTACTGCTCGTTCGACAGGTACTGCAGGCCCGGTCGGGCGAGCTCGGCCCGGATGAGCATCGCCAGGATTCCAGCGAACGCGAAGAATACCAGCGAGGTCATGAAGTACAGCAGCGCGATGTCCTTGTGCGACGTCGTCCGCAGGTACTGCGCCAGGGTTTTCACAACCCTGGGCGGGAGCTCGCCCGCCGGCGGGTCCGTGTGCCCGGCCGGCCTATCGTGCACAAGTGTCACATTCCGCTCCCGATGGTGTTGCCGCTGCCAGCGGTGGTGCGCGCGGCCCCGGCGTCGGGTGTCACGACCGCCGCCGGGCAGCCAACAGTGAATGTGTCATTACCGTCGGCGCGGACGGGTCCGCCGAATAGACGGCCCCACGCCGCGCGGCTCGGCGCACCGGCCGAGGAACCTGCCGGCACTAGTCACGTTATCCGCGCATCGGCCGCCGCGGCCCGGTCTGACGTCCTACATCCAGAGGCACTCCGGCACCCGGAGCGGGCGCAGAACGTCCTGCCCAGGCGGGTCCACCATTGGTGGAATCACCTTCTCGGCCGAGGCCGCCGCCACAGCGAAGGCCGCCCTGGCCACCAGTATGAGCGGCCGGGGCATCGCGTTCGGCATCCCGGTGGATCTCCCCGAGCTCCGTGCGCCACTCGTCGAGGTAGCGCAGGCCTCCGGGAAAGCCTCAGCCCGAAGCCGGCGGAGGTGAATCCCCGCCTGGTACCTGCGGTCCGCGTCGCGCAGGAAGGCGGTCCACCCAGTGGACCGACGTCTTACGCGACGCAGATCGCGAGCGTACTTTTGGGCGACGGGCTCTCGCGCGAACACCGCGAACACCGCGAACACCGCGAACACCGCGAACACCGCAACGTCGCATTCCCCAATGGCCGGGCCCCGAACATTCCCATCACCACAGTCCAACATTCCCGCTATCACAGGAGGAAGACATGTCCCTCGTCAGACGGATCCTCGTCATGCTGCTCGCGACGGCGGCAGCGGCGATCACCGTGGCCGGGCTCGGANCCACCGCCGCGTCCGCGGCCCCCGCCTGCAACCCGAAGCTGGCACCCTACGGACTCATCGGCGCACGCTGGAACCAGCTCGGCGGCCCCCGCAGTTACCTGGCCTGTCCGACCAGCGGCGAGCGCGACGTCTACTTCACCAACGGTGAATGGGCTGGCCGGCGGCAGAGGTTTCAGGGTGGGGAAATCACCTGGTCTCCCCGACAGGGGAAGCGGATGGTGATCACTGCGTGGGAGGCGAACGGTTACGCCCACGTGAGTTGGGGGCCCACCGACCCGTACCACTACGACAAGTTCATCGTCCGCTGGACCGCGTACGGCAACACCTGGCAGCGGGACGTGACCGGAGGGACATCCGGGCAGTTCCGCGTCGTGAGTGAGACCAACGGCGGCTACCAGTTCCTCATCGAGGGCTGTGACAACGGCGGCATCGGCGGGTCGAAGTGCCGCCAGGGCTGGACCCTGCCCACAGCCACCCGCCGTTAGCCACCGCAGGCCGCTGCCGGGCCGCGTGTCCGCGCCCATTGCCGTGTCCGCGCCCATTGCCGTGTCCGCGCCCATTGCCGTGTCCGCGCCCATTGCCGTGTCCGCGCCCATACAAACACCTGTGCTTCGATTGATGTCCTCCGGGTATCCGTCGACTTTGCTTGATGATCGAACGCGAAACTGCTCGGGCACTCCCGCCGGACGTCGGCTTCACGACATCNGGGAGCCGCATGAAGTCGTGAGACCAGCCGATCAAGTCTGGATAAAATCCGACGGAAGGCGAGGTTTTCCTCACTCAGGCAGCTACGTCATCGGGGGTGACCGGATGTCCGGATCCGGCGGACTGGTGGCGCGAACGCGCTCGCGTGGACCTGACGAGTGCACGGCCGAGGGGGCCCATGACCGGGCCCAGGACCGGACCAACTCGGCTGGTTCACCACAGGCGGCAGGTTCCGCCGAGCCCGCCGAGCATAGTGCGGCACCGCGCGCCGCTGCCGCTCGCGGGCCGGCGGCGCCCCGGGGACGCGGGGTACTCGAAGGCGCCTTCGACATTCTCGACGCTCTGTCCTGGTTCGACTCCGTCGGCCTGTCGGAACTCGCCAGGACCGCCGGGCTGCCCAAGACGACGGTACATCGGCTGGTCGAGCAGATGTGCGCGCTCGGGGTAGTCGATCGGGACAGCGGCGGCTACCGGATCGGCTCCGGCCTGCGCCGGCTGGCAGCCCCGGACCGTTCCCTGCACCGGCTGGCACGGATCGCCCGAGACCCGGTCGCCTCGCTCAGCGCGGCCACCCGTACGGCGATCGCCTTGGTCGTCCTGCGGGAGAGGCGGCTGGCGCTGGCCACCAGCGCCGCTGGGGNCCGTGGGATCGACCTGCGGGGCAGCACGAGTTCGCTACGGCTCGACACCGCCGCCGGCCAGATGCTGCTTGCCTGCCAGCCGGAGCTGGTGCCGCCGCCCTCGATGTCCGAGCGGGAGTGGAAGCGGGCCCGTGCTGTCATCCGGCGCGAGGAGGCGGCGTTCGACCAGCAGGATCTTGTGGATGGGATCTGCTGCGTGTCGGTGCCGGTGCGTAGCCGTGACGGGGTTGTGGTGGCCGCGCTCACCGCCTTGGTAGTGGCCCAGCGCANCCCCGCCGGCCTGGTCGGGCGGATCCGGCACGCCGCGGGGCGGCTTGGCGGACGCCTCACCGGTCCGTTGGAGGGGCGTCCGCTTCCGTGTGGCGCGACTGACGACAAGCGGGCACGAGGCCGGCTGGTCCTGGTCGAGGACCGGTCGGACGTCCCCGGCGGGCAGGGACCGGGCGNAGCCTAGACTCGGACAGGTTCGGTAACCAGGGCTCCGGCAAAGTTGCTGGTTAGCAACTGAAGTTCATGATTGTCTGTAGGGGTCGTTCGGGGCGGCTGGCGTGGTGGCGGAGCGCCTGGGGGCGGGACCGTCACCGGCCAGCCCCCCGCTGTCCGGCGTGCAACCAGCCATCGAAGGGATCGCCATCCCGGGCGATCTCGCGGCGGCGATCATCCGCGCGCTCGCCCAGCTCGGCGGGCAAGCCGCGTATGCCGTCCGGTCCAGTGCGACGGCAGAGGACCTGCCGTCGGCCTCCTTCGCCGGCCAACAGGACACGTACCTGAACGTCGTGGGGCCGGCGGCGATCCTCCAGCACGTCAGCCGGTGCTGGGCCTCGCTGTTCACCGAGCGGGCCGTGACCTACCGCCAGCGCAACGTTGCCGGCCCCGAGGTCTTCGCGCTCGACGAACTGGGCAAGATCACCCTTGCCGCCCACGGTGACCATCGCACCGCCGTCACCGACAACAGCGCCGGCATGTTCGCCGCCGCCTCGGGCGACGCCCTCATCGCCAAGGACGGCGCCGCCATCGCCAGGACCACCTATCGAGAGTGGCTCGCGCGCTGACTCGGCCGGGGCGTGCACGACATCCGTCGTGTGGGACCCGGCCGGAATCCTTGTAGATTCACGTGGTCGACGACCGGCGTTTCCGGCGGGCTACTCCACCACCGCTACCGGTTCGCGCTGCGGGGCCGCCGGCTGGGCGTTCGCGGGGCCGTGCGCCACGGTGGCAGCGGGGCGGCCGGGGAGGAAGAGGCTGGCGACGAAGCCGACGGCGGTCAGGGCGACGACCCACCAGAACGTCACGCCGAACGCCTCGGCGACCTTGTCGGCGACAGGGCCGGGAAGCTTCACCCCCGCCGACTCGGCGAGCGCACCCTCGCCACCGACGCCCGGCAGCCGGCTGGCGATGGCGTGCTGCAGTTCGACGGCGACCAGCGCGGTGGCCAGCGACCCGCCGACCCGCTGCAGGATGTTCAGCGTCGTGGTCGCGCGCGGCACCGCCGCCTGCCCGAGCGTCGCATAGGCGGCGCCCATCGCGGGCATCATCGTCGCCCCGAAGCCCAGACCGCGCACGAACAGCGAGAACGCCAGCAGCACCTCATTGGTGTGCGCGTCGACCTGGGTGAACAGCAGCGTGCCGAGCAGGGCGAGGACCATGCCGAGCGGGACGACCGACCGGGCGCCGCGGCGGTCGGAGACCCGTCCCGCGATCGCCATGGAGATCATTGCGCCCAGTCCCTGTGGCGCCATGAGCAGGCCGGCGTCACTGGCGCTCTGCCCGCGCGCGACCTGGTAGTAGAGCGGAAGCAGGAACATCGCACCGAACAGCATGGCGCCGATCACGAAGGTCGTGACGCTCGCGATGCTGAACACCCGGTCGCCGAACAGCCGCATGTCGAGCAGGGCGCCGTCGCGGCGCAGGGCGTGCACGACGAAGCCGGCCAGCAGCACTACGCCGACGGCGATGCTGACCTGCACCTTCGCAGCCCCGAAGCCGCCGCCGTTGCCCGCCTCGGACAGGCCGTAGACGAGCGCCGCCAGCCCCGGCGAGATCAGCGCCAGGCCGGGCAGGTCGAGCCGGTGGTGCGCCGAGCCGCGGTCATCGCGTGGCAGCACCCGCCAGGACAGGAACAGGGCGAGCACGCCGATCGGCACGTTCACGTAGAAGATCCAGCGCCAGCTGAGGTGGTCGACGATCAGTCCGCCGATGACCGGGCCGAGCACCGGCGCGATGAGCATCGGGACGCCGATGATGCTCATGACCCGGCCGATCCGCTGCGGGCCCGCGGCCTGGGCGAGCAGGGTCATGCAGATCGGCATGATCATGCCGCCGCCGAGGCCCTGCAGGACCCGGAAGGCGATCAGCGTCCCTGCCGACCAGGCGAGGCCGCACAGGGCACTGCCGGCGACGAACAGCGCCAGCGAGATGTTCCACATCCGCGTCGCGCCGAACCGCTCGACCGACCAGCCGGCCAGCGGGATCACGACGGCCAGCGCCAGCAGATAACCGGTGGTGACCCAGGAGATCGTGGACAGCGACGTGTGGAACTCGTTACCGAGCGCGTGGATGGCGACCGAGACGATCGTCGTGTCGAGGATCACCATGATCGCGCCGAGCATCACTGTGGCGGACAGTCGGATCAGCGCCGGGTCCAGCTTGGCGGCCGAGGCGGGCCCGGGCGCGGCGGTGGCGGGCGGCGAGGCCGCGTTGGGTTGGTCAGGCACGTTGATCTCCGTGGCAAAGGCGGCAGACGCCGGGGGCGGTCGGTCGCGTTCGGACCTGCGGCGACCGGACGGGACAAAGCTGGTCGCCGCCCAGCATCCGACGCTCGTTGAGTTGTGTCAAATATATCGTCGTGACAACGAGACGTTCGCGGCGGCTTGCCGATACGATCGACGCATGATCGAAGCCGCTCGGGAGGCCGCCGGGGAGGCGACTGCCCGAGATGCGACCGCCCGGGACGCGGGCACTCGCGAGGCGGGCACTCGCGAGGCGACAGCTCGCGAGGCGTGGCGCGCCATGCTGGCGCTGACCTTCAGCGGCGAGGCGCCCAGCCGGATGCACACCGTCTGCCAGGCGTTTGATCTCACGCCGGCCGCTTTGAAGATCCTTCTGGTGCTGTCGGGGGGCCCGCGCCCGATGCGCGAGCTCGTCGAGATGTTCCGCCACGACCCGAGCTACCTGACCAGCGTCGTCGACCTGCTCGAGCGCCGCGGCGTCGCCCGGCGCGAGCCGCACCCGACCGACCGGCGGGCCAAGACGGTCGCGATGACCGAGGAGGGCCGACGCGTTCTGGCCCAGGCCCAGGAGATGCTGTCCGTTCCCCCGGCGTCGCTGCAGGTGCTCTCGCCGGATGAGCAGCAGCAGCTGCTGCGCCTGCTCATCCGCGTCGTCGACGCGGAGCCCACTATTCCCACGGCGCTGCGCCCGCGTCCCGTCACGTCCCCATCTGACTGATCGGTTACGCTTCTGCTCCTACTGACCGAGTGACCCCGTCTTCGCTGTCCACAAAAGCGGGATCGTTCCACTGGCGGCGGCGGTCGCCTCGTCGGCAGCGGCCTGGGTGACCGGGCTGGTGAGATGGCTGGGCATGATCTGAGAGATCATCGTGCCGCCGCCGTGGCCGGCCCGCGGACGACCGAGCAGCGCTGGTTCAGAACTCGTACTTCTGCTTGAGCTCGGCGAGCGTGTCGAGGAAGCCGTCCAGGTGTTCGTCGGACAGCCGGTTGTTCACCATCAGCCGGATCACGGTCTGGTTCTTGTTCACCGCCGGGTAGCCGAACATCGGTACCAGATACCCGCGATCGAGGAAGTCCTGCCGGACGCGTACGGCGGTGTGGTTCGAGCCCACCGAGATCGATGTGACGTAGGTCGGCGTGGCGTTGATGGTGCAGCCGATCCCGAGCAGTCGCTCCCGCAGCCGGTCGACTCGGTCGAGGTAGCGTTCCATCACGGACGGGTCTTGTCTCATCCGGCGCAGCACATGGACGATGGCGCCGGCGGTCGGCGGCTGAATGTTGGTGGTGAACACCGACGTGCCCGACAGGAAGCGGAACGCATCAAGAGCGTCGGCCGGTCCCGCGAGGGCGCCACCGCCCAAGCCGATGGACTTGCCGAACGACACCATCAGGAAAGTCGCCCGGCGCAGCTCCTCGTATTCAGCGGCGAACCGGTGGCCGCCGTTGCCGTAGACCATGAAGCCGTTCGCGTCGTCGACGAAGCTGACCGCGCCGAACTCGTCGCACAGGTCGAGGATCTCGCCGACCGGAGCCATCGAGCCGTCGGAGTACACGGTCAAGAATCCGACAACGACCCGCCGGCCGCGGAGGTTTTCCAGCACCTGCCTGAGATCGGCAATGTCATTGTGGCGGAAGTTGATCAGGTTACGTCCGAACTTGAATCGTTCAACGGCCTTCCACATGCTCCAGTGGCTGTCCCGGTCGAGCACGAACACCGTGTCGGCGTTGTCCACGCCGGGCTGGTCGTTGAACGAGAACCTGGCGCTCATCGCGTGCACGAACCCGACGTTGGCCAGCAGCCCGGTGGCGTAGGTGAGCGCCTTCTGCCGGCCGGTGATCTCGGCGACCAGCGCCTCCAGTTCCAGGTGTGGCCGGGCGACGCCCTGAACCACTCGGGAGCCGCCGACGACCAGGCCATAGTTCATCGCCGTCTCGACGAAGACGTTGCGCACGTCCGGGTCGTGTTGCCATCCGAGGATGCCGATGCCGGCGAAGTTGACCACTTTTCTGCCGTTGATGCTTATGACCGCGTCGTTGCGGTCGTCAAGCTCGGGAGTCGCGATCAGTTCACCGCTTCGCCTCGCGCTTTCGACCCATTCGGAGAAACCCCAGCGGGCCAGCGCCGGCTCCGCGGACAAGGCAGTCATGATCGTCCCTCATTTCGGCGAGTTAGGCCCAGGAGTGTTGGCGTCTTCTCGTTGCTCGGTGGTGGAAGGGCAAATGCGAGACCGCTGGACGGCGCAAACAGAGCAGGCCGAGACCAGGTCAGCCCACGACGGGGCCACCGAGTTCGGAGCCACCGAGTTCCGGTCGGTTCAGAGCAGGGTGCCGAGTCGGGAGTCGACTTCCTCGGCGCTGATGCCGAATTGGGCCAGGTCGTAGCGGTGCGAACGGAGGCGTGCGTCTTCGGCCAGCACGGCCGACATGGCCGGGCGGACCTCGTTGGCCAGGTCCCATCCGAGGTGGCGGTAGATGTCGGCGACGACCGCCAGCGGGTCGGCGGTGAACTCGTCGAATTCGACGTCGTAGAATCTGGCCTGGTCGTGTTTGGCCCGCTCCGTGGCGAATCGCGCAAGAGTGCGAGTGGCGAGTGCGAGCAGGGTAGGGCCGATCACCTCGCCCTGGAAAACTGAGGACATGCCCGCGGCAAGCTTGCTCGCCATGCTGCACGCCGATCCCAGTACCGTACTAGCGGGTCTGCGGTGGGTCTGGATCACCATTGCGTCGGGGTAGGTCGCCAGCAGGGCATCCAGACAGGGCATGTGACTGGAGGACTTGAGTACCCAGCGTCGCCCGGGGTCATGCAGCCCGATCAGTTGGAGGTTGCGGCGATGCCGCCGGTACGCTTCGGTCGAGTCCCGGCCTGCCAGCCACGCGGAGTACGTCGGCACGTACCCGGTGAACTCGAAATACGGCGAGACCATCGACTGGCGGGTCAACAGCCAGCACTCCTCGACCTCGCCGGCTTTGCGATTGTGGATGCCCAGGTAGCCGGGATGTTGCTCGACAAACTTGTCGACGCCCCCCTGGACCATCTGGAAGATCGGGTTGGTAGGCCAGGTCGAGCGTGCGGGCCGGGGCTGGGGAGCGTAGCCCAGCCACAGTTCGAGCCCTTGGTTGGCCGAGTCGGCGGTGAGTAGCCGGTGCAGGGTGGTGGTGCCGGTCCGCGGCATACCGACGATGAACACCGGCCTCTCGATCGGGACCTGGGCGTGCTCGGGATGTCTCTGCCACCCGGCCTCACTGAACAGGCGGGCCATCAGGATGCCGCACAACTCGTCCTGGACCAGCTGGACGCCGTGCGGCGTCAGGCTCGCCTCTTCCTGATAGGAGGCCAGGAGCACCTCGAGCCCTTCCAGATAGTCCGCCGGGCCGAAGTCGGTGAGTCCGGTGAGATCGGATGCCGTGGTGTGTAGCTCCTCGATTGTTTGGATCTTGTCCACTGAGTACGCTCCTCTGGTCCGTCAGCAGACGGCTTCAACAAATTCTCGAGATACAACGACCGGTTCCTCCCTGAGGGGCAGCAGGTGGAACCGGCCTTTTCGCGGAGCGTACGGAGGGTGTATAGGGGTCTCCGCGGCTGGCCAGCCGGAAAACATCCAGTTTCCCAGGCCGGCTCTGGACGCCGTGCCCGATGCCGCTCCTGATTTATCCGCGCCGGCGGGTCCCGGTGCAAGATATGGCCGTCGATCCGGATGACAATGCGAACGTCATGACCGCGTCCCTTCCGCAACTGTCGCGAACGTCCTGGTAGGCCATCGGCGGCACCCGTTCGCCGGGTGCGGCAGTCTGGGCAGCTGAACATGCCGGCGAAATACTGGTCTCCACTGACTTCGAGCCAATCATAGCCGATACGAGTGGGTGATCGACGTTCTGCGCCCGGGGCCAGCCATCGACAATTGAGATCGGCTGATACGAACATCAGAGCCAGCACGGCCGTGGGTTGATNCCCCGCTGCTTCGGGCCCATACTTCCTGCCTCGCGGCAACCGAGGTCGCCACGGTCGCATCACGCCNCCCANCCCCCGCCGTTGACAACCTGATGGCCGCGCCTGAAGTGACAACGGCGGGCCCGGCCAGGCGCGTGGATGTCCGGGCATAGAACGGCGGGTAACATTTTATCGCGAACGGGTTACGGCTATAGGTCAGCGCGGACTTGCTGGCCGCGTAAACGCTGCCACCCGGCTCGGGGATCCGGTCGGCGGCGTTACTGCCGATGGTGATGATCCGACCGCCCGCTGGTCATGGATCGGCACCTACTGGACGCTGACGGTGGCGCGGTGGTGGCGCGGTTCCTCGATCTCGTCGAGCAGCGCGATCGCGAAGTCCGCGTACCCGATCCGGCTGGCCGGGTCGCCGTGCTCGGCGACCCGGTACCGGCCGGTGCGCGCCCCGTCGTGGTCGAAGTCCCCAGCGGGAGCGACGTACACCCAGTCGAGTTCGCAGGCGCGCAGCACGTCGAGGCCCGCCGCGTGGCCGAGGAAGAAGGAACGGTACTCGTTCGGGTAGCCGGGCTCGTCCATCAACGCGGCGCCAGATGCCCCCGGCAGGATCGAGGAGAGGCCGACGACCACCAGGCGGCGCACGCCCGCCCTGGCCAGCCCGGTGGCCAAGGCGCGGGACGACGCGGTGAAGAAGTCGTGCGCCGGCGTGGACAGGTCGACCGCGGCGCTGATCGCCGCGTCCTGTCCGGCCGCCGCACGCTCGACACTTACCGCATCAGTGACATCACCCGCAACCACCCGGGCGTCGGACGGCAGGTCGCCATGACGTGCGGGGTCGCGCATCACGGCGGTGACCCGGTGGCCGCGGCGACCTGCTTCGGCGAGAACCTGCCGCCCCGCACGCCCGCCCGCGCCGAACACCACAATGTTCACGGCAACCCCTCTCCCCGTATGCCGGTGCCCTTGCGCCTGCCGGTGCGCGGACGCTATCGGGGATGGCGGTTACCGCGGGGATACCGGCTGGCTGGCTATCGTGAAGCGGTGAGGAAGCCCCTGCCCGCCGACATGTTCGACGAGCTGTGCCCGTCCTCGCTCAACCCGATCCGCTTCGGCGACAAGTGGGCAGCGCTCATCATCCGCTGCCTTGAGGACGGGCCGCGCCGGTTCTCCGAGCTGCGCGTGCCGCTGAGCCGGGTCACTCCCAAGGTGCTCACCCAGTCGCTGCGTTCCCTTGAACGGGACGGCCTGATCACCCGCACCGTCCTGGATGCCAGGGCCACCGCCCATGTCGAGTACGAGCTGACCGCGCTGGGCCGCAGCATGCTGGAGCCGATGGCGGTCGCCTGCGCCTGGGTCGCCGAGCACTGGGACCAGCTCCTCGACGCCCGCGAGGCGTATGACCGCGCCCTCCGCCTCGACCGCGCCGGATGAGGCGGCGTGGCTATCGCCGACGCGCCGCACAGTTCTGGACACATACCGAAACGTGCGGAGCGACGCCGATCCAGCCGAGCGAGACCCACAGCGTGACCGCTACCTCGGCCGTTTCCAGTTCGACACCGGGACCCTCGCCATCTTCGACCAGCGCCCCGACGTCCCCCGCCATCGGCGAACGCACCGGCGTCACCACGACCGCCGGTCCCGCCGGCCGCGCGATCACTCTGCTTCGCGGGTGACGTGCCTGCCCGCATCGTGCATACGGGCGGGCACGGGGCGGACCGGGCAGGCCGTCGGTACCGGAGGCGGCTCCGGCCGGTGGCGGCGCCTGTGTCCCGCCCGCGCGGCCGGTCGAAGGCCGGTGAAACCGGCGTGCAGGGGCGGTGATACCGCCGTTGTCTAGCGTTCTGGCCAGCTCATCCGACGCCTCCCTCGACCCGACGCCCCCGTTGTCGATCCCCCGTTGTCGATCCCCCGTTGTCGCGACACCCCACGGAAGGAAGACGGATGACAGCCATGCCCGCGGTCCAGGCCGGTGGTCTGGTCAAGAGATTCGGCGATTTTCACGCCGTCGACCACATCGATCTCGAGGTGCACCACGGCGAGATCTTCGGCGTGCTCGGGCCCAACGGCGCCGGCAAGACGACGATGCTGAAGATGCTGGCCACGCTGTTGGCGATCGACGACGGCCGGGCCGAGATCTTCGGCGTCGACGTCGCCGCCCAGCCGCACCGGGTCCGTCAGCTCATCGGCGTGACCGGCCAGTACGCCTCCGTGGACGAGGACCTCACCGCCACCGAGAACCTGTGGCTGTTCGGCCGGCTCCAGGGCCTGCGCTCGGCTGACGCGCGCGCCACCGCGCGCCGGCTGCTGGAGCAGTTCGGTCTCGAGGAGGCCGCCGAACGACAGATCTCGGCGTTCTCCGGCGGGATGCGCCGCCGCCTCGATCTTGCCGCGTCCCTCATCACCCGGCCACCGTTGATCTTCCTGGACGAGCCGACGACCGGCCTCGACCCGCGTACCCGCGGCCAGATGTGGGACACCATCCGCGAGCTCGTCAACGACGGCTGCACCGTCCTGCTCACCACGCAGTACCTGGACGAGGCCGACCAGCTCGCCGACCGGGTCTGCGTGATCGACCACGGGCGCAAGGTCGCCGAGGGCACGCCGGACGAGCTCAAGACCCAGGTCGGCGACTCGACGCTGCAGCTTCAGCTCGCCCCCGGCGCTGACCAGGAGCGCGCCCGCGAGGTGGTGCTGCGGGTGCTCGGCGAGGAGCCGGTCACCACGCCCGAGTCCGGCCGGCTCAACGTCCCGCTCGACGTCGCCGACCGGGCCGCCGACGTGCTGATCGCGCTGCGCGGGGCCGCCGTCGCGATCGCCTCGGTCAGTGTCGCCAAACCGACCCTCGACGAGGTCTTCTTCGCCCTCACCGGCCACGGCGCCGGTCCCGGCCACGGCGGCCCGGGCGACGCCGGCGACCCGGGCGACGCCGGCGACCCGCAGACCGCCGGCGGCCCGACCGGAGCGGTACCCGACCAGGACGCGACCGGCCCCGACGACCACGCCACGGAGGTAACTCGATGAACACCGTTCTCGCCGGGCCGTCGGCCGGGCCGGCCGCAGGCGCGCCGCGGCCGGCCTCGGCCGTCGACCCGGCAGCCGCCGTTGCCCGTACCCGGGCCCGCGCCGGGGTGGGGGACACCCTTACCCAGAGCTTCGCGATGGCCTGGCGAGCGCTGAAGAAGATGCGCCGCAACCCGGAACAGTTCTTCGACGTGGCGCTCCAGCCGCTGCTGTTCACCGCGATGTTCGCCTACGTGTTCGGCGGCGCGATCTCCGGCGACGTCCACAGCTACCTGCCGCTGCTCATCCCCGGCATCGTCGCCCAGACCGTGCTCACCACCTGCATGGCCACCGGTACGCAGCTGCGGGAGGACATGGACAAGGGGGTCTTCGACCGGTTCCGGTCCCTGCCGATGTCCCGGATCGCGCCGCTGGCCGGGCCGATGATCGCCGACCTGGTCCGCTACCTGATCGCGGCGAGCCTGACCTACCTGATGGGCCTGATCCTCGGCTACCGGCCCGGCGGCGGCGTGCCCGGCGTGCTCGGCGCGATCGTGCTCGCGGTCCTGACCGGCTGGGCGATCGCGTGGGCGTTCACCTGGATCGGCACGGTCGCCCGCAGCGCCCGCAGCGTGCAGGGAATCTCGATGATGATCCTGTTTCCGCTGACCTTCCTGTCCAACGCGTTCGTGCCGGCGAAGACGCTGCCGGGCTGGCTGGAGACCTTCACCAGGGTCAATCCGGTGTCACACCTGGTCTCCGCCACGCGGGACCTGGCCAACAACGGCGTGCTCACCGGGCAGGTCGGCTGGACGCTGCTCACCGGTCTCGCCGTGATCGTGATCTTCCTGCCGATGTCGGTCGTCAGCTACAAGCGGCACCTGTAGCCCGTGCCCCGGCGATGCCCCGTCGCGGCCCGGTGGTAGATCGGCCAGCCGCTCGGCCAGCCGTTCGACGAGGATGCACGCCTCGTCGAACAGCTGTGCCGGGCGCCGGGCCTCGGCGTCCGACCGGGCTGCCGGGAGTGCGCCGGGTGCCCGGCGCTCGGCGAGCGCCTCGACCCGGGCCCACCCCAGCGACGGGATCGTCGCGATGTAGGAGAAACGCTTCGCCAGCGCGAGCAGCTGGACCGCCTCCCGCACTGTCATCCCGGCCGGCATCCCGGCCGGCATCCCGGCCGGCCGGCCGTCGCGAAGGCCCCAGACGCCGAACGCGAACAGCAGCGTCCCGCACGCCGGATAGTCGATCGTGGCCCGGCTGCGTCGCAACGCGTCGGCATACCGGACGAGACTGGCGCGAAACAGGTCGTGGCCGGTGGCGAGGTCGTCGGCGCTGGCCGCGTGCCAGGCGAAGGCGGCGAGCGCCACCGCGTCGCCGGCCAGCACCCAGGGCTCGACGCCGGTCGTTGCGACGCCGGGCCATCGCAACGCCCGCATCCCCGCTGCCGCGTCCAGATGCTGGCGCAGGCCCACAGCCGTGTCGCCGCGCACGATCGCGAGCTCGGCCCGGCCGATCGCCGCCATCATCGGGCCGCCGTACACGGCCCCGTCCGACGGGTCGATCTGGGCGAGATACTCCTCGGCCGCGTCGAGCCGGCCGCCGTTGACGGCGTCGAACGCCAGCAGCACCCGCAGCTGTGCGACGTCGTCGCGGGCACCGAGCCGTTCCAGGACCGGCAGGGCCGCCTGGGCGTGGGAACGGGCGACGGCGAAATCTCCGCGCCGCATCGTCAGCTCGGCCAGCCGGGTGTGCACCATGGCCGTCAGCCACGGCCCTTCCCGCGGTGTGGCCAGGGCCAGCGTCTGCTCGGCGGCTGCCGCCGAGGCCAGTGCCTCACCGGCGTTCTCGTGCAGATGGGCCAGCCACACCAGACAGACCAGGCGCAGGTGCCGGTCGGCGCCGTCCGCCAGCCGCACGAGCTGTGTCTCGGTGTCCGTGGGCTGCGCCGGGTCGAGGGCGAGCAGCACCCGCGCCGTGTTGGCCAGCCACGGGTCGCCCGCAGCCTCGGGGCCGAGCCGCTCCAGCAGCTCGCGGATCGGCGCCGGGAGAAGCCCGTCCCCCACGAAGATCGCGACCGTCGCCATCGCGGTCCCGGCAGCCACGGCCGCCTGAGCCGCGGCGGGCTGCGGTGTCCAGCCGGACAGCATCGCGGTGACCGCGTCGATCAGCACCGACATCCGGAGGTGCTCGCCGCGGATCGCCCAGAACATACCGAGCACCGCCAGCAGCCGCACGACCGTCTCGGTGTCGCCGTCGGCCACCGCGTCACGCAACTCGTCGGCGAGGTTCGTCTCCTCGGCCGCGATCGCGTCGATCGCCGCGAACTGCCGCTCCGTGACCAGACCCACGCCGTGCCGGGTGGCGTAGCCGACCGCCCAGTCCCGCTGGGCCCGTCGCGCCGCGACCTGCTCGCCGGATTCGGCCAGCCGCAGCCGGCCGAACTCCCGGACCGTCTCCAACATCCGATAACGCACTCCGCCGGCCGGCTCGCGCACGCTCAGCAACGACTGTTCGACGAGGTTCTGCACCGCGTCGACCGCGTTGACGGGATCGGAACCCGCTGCCTCGTCGGCGGGGCCGGGGGCGGCGAGGATCTCCTCCGCCGCCTCCAGGGTAAAACCGTCCGGGAACAGCGCCAGCCGGCGCAGCGAGCGCCGTTCCGGCTCCGCCAGCAGGTTCCACGACCAGTCGATCACGGCGAGCAGCGTGCGGTGGCGGTCCGGGGCGGCGCGGTCTCCGCCGCGCAGCAAGGCGAACCGGTCCGCCAGCCGCCGGTCGACGTCCTCCACCGACATCGCCCGGACCCGAGCCGCCGCCAGCTCGATCGCCAGCGGAAGCCCGTCGAGCCGGTCGACGATCCGGCCGACCACCTCACGGTCGAGCCGGACGGTGGGGCGGGCCGCGGTGGCACGCTGGCTGAACAGCTCGACCGCGTCGGCGCGGACCAGCTCGCCGAGCAGGTAGACCCGCTCGGCACCGATCGCGAGCGGCGCCCGGCTCGTCGTGAGCACCCGCAGGTCGGCGGTGGCCGTGACGAGGAAGGCGACCAGCTCGGCGACCTCGGCGACAAGATGCTCGCAGTTGTCCAACAGCAGCAGGCCCGGCCCCCGCGCCAGTCGCGCGGCGATCCGCGCGCGCAGGTCGGCGCGCTGCGCGGGGGTCAGCACCCGGCGGTCGCCGATCGAGTCGCGGACGCCGAGCGCGGAGCCGACCTCGCCGATCAGGTCCTCGGGCGCCGCCACCCCGACCAGGTGGACGACGTGCACCACCGGCAGCGTGCTGTCCCGGGCGAGCAGATGGGCCAGGCGGGTCTTCCCGAGGCCACCCGGCCCGACGATCGACACCACCCGCGACCGGTCCAGTAACGCCCGCAGCCGCTCGACGTCGTGCTGGCGGCCCAGCAGGGGAGTGGCGTCGTATCGGATCCCGCCCCGGACGGGCCGGTCGAGGGCGAGCAGATCGCGCTGGACCCGGGTGAGTGTCTCCCCGGGGCTGGTCCCCAGCCGTTCCCGCAGGTCCCGGCGGTAGCGCTCGAATCGTCCCAACGCCGCCGCGGGCCCGCGCACCGCGGCCTCGCTGCGTAGCAGGTCGACCAGCAGGTCCTCGTCGTCGGGCTGCTGCGCGTGCGCCGCCTCCAGGAGCCCGAGCGCCTTGGCATGCTCACCTGTACGACTCGTGGCCCGGGCCAACAGCAGTCGGGCCGCCGCCAGGTCGCGGCCGGCCGCCCGGCGCACGCCGGCGAGCGGCCCGGAGCCGTTCACCGGCACCGGCGGCAGCGCCGCGCCGAGGTCCAGCGCAGCGCGGGCCCGCTCGACGGCGGCCCGCGGATCGACAGCGACGAGCTCGGCGGCCTCGGCCACCAGCCGGCCCAGCAGACAGCTGTCGACCTGCGTCGGCAGGAGACCGAGCCGGTAGCCGTCACCGTCGCGCACCACCGCACCGGCACCGCACGCCGCCCTGGTCCGCGAGACGACCACCTGAAGGCCCTTGGCCGGGTTGGCCAACGACCCCTCGCCCCAGATCATCTCGGCCAGCCGCTGCGCCCGCACCGGCCGGCCGGGCTCGGATGCCAGCGCCGCCAGCAACGCCCGGGGGCGGTCGCCCATCACCGGGGTGCCCTCCCAGCGCACCCCGTCCAGGAGCATGAGGCTCACGACCACTCTGATCAGTCTAGAACGGCAGCCAGGAACGATCCGTACGTCCCCAGGAGCGTTGCCAGGGCCGGTTCCGCGGTCGAGCGACATGGTCCGGGCGACGGCATGGTCCGGGCGACGGCATGGTCCGGGCGACGGCATGGTCCGGGGCTGGTTCGTTCGGGCCGCCCGCCGAGCACATCGCCATGACGAACCTCAACGAGGTGAATAAGTGGATCATTCTGCCGTATGGCCGCGGAGTTGATCACCGAACCTGGGGTCGGTCCTTCTCGCTCCGGTCGACATGCGATCCTTGGGGACGAGAGATCAGGACTCCCGCTGAGCGAGGTGATGGGTGGGCAGCCGGAACCGGGAACGACGCAAGGCAAAACAGAAGGCCCGCGCGAACCGTGTCCGCGCCCAGGCGCCGGAGTCCGGGGCAGGGGCCTTCTACCAGGAGGAGCGCGGCCAGCGGGAGATGTTTCGCCGGATCGCCGATCAGCTGGTCGCGGCGGCGCTGAACGCCCAGCTCGCCCGGGATGAGGCGGCACTGGCCGAGTACGTGGAGTTGCTCGTCGCCGCGCCGGGCGGGCCGGCCGGACGCCGAGTTGTCAATCGGTCCCTGGCCGGGTGGTTCGACCGCACCGTCGAGGCCGCCTGGCAGCGCGGCTGGCAGCCGGCTGACGTGCACCGGATCGTGAACCGTCAGGCAGGCCAGCGCCAGGCGCGACTCGCCGTCGACGCCATCGCCGGCCAGATGCGGCAATACGCGGCCGCCACCGTCGACGAGCGGTGGAAGAACCAGCTGTATGATCTTAACGCCGTTCTGTGGTGGGAGGATGACGGCACCTGGCTGGACGCCTGGGGTGACCGGGAGGGCCGGGACCGGGCGGAGGCGCTTGCCGACACCCTTGGTCTGCTCACCCTTCTGCACACCCTTCCCGCGATCGAATCCCTGTGCCCCCCGCCAGGCACCACACGACGCGACCCACCAGGTCGCCCCGCGGGACGCGGCCACGGCCAGGCGGACCCGGGCCACCGGGCCGGGGCCGGCCGGAGCGCCGACCCACGCATCCTCGACAAGGTCCGGGCGCTGCTGGCGAAGGCCGAATCAACCGGGTTCGCGGACGAGGCTGAGGCGCTGACCGCCAAGGCACAGCAGCTCATGGCCCGGCACAGCATCGACGAGGCGCTGCTCGCGGCGCGGGAGGGAACCCGCGACGAGCCGGCCGGCCGCCGGGTCGGCGTCGACAGCCCTTACGAGGCGGCCAAGGCCAGCCTGCTCGACGTGGTCGCCGGTGCAAACCGATGCCGTTCGGTGTGGACAAAGAACCTCGGGTTCGCCACGGTGATCGGTTTCCAGCCTGACCTCGACGCCGTCGAACTGCTGTACNNNTCGCTCCTGGTCCAGGCGACCGCGGCGATGATGCAGGCCGGGTCCCGCCACGGGCGGTCCCGCACCCGGTCGTTCCGCCAGTCGTTCCTCGCCTCGTTCGCGGTCCGGATCGGCCAACGCCTGACGGCCGCTACCGAGCAGGCCAGTGAACAGGCCGCGGTCGAGGCGGGCGAGAGCCGGCTGCTGCCTGTGCTCGCCGCCCGTGGCGACGCCGTGAAGGAGGCAGCCGAGACGATGTTCCCGCAGGTCGTCGCCCGGGCGGTGAACGCGACCGACGGCGAGGGGTGGGCGTCCGGCCGGGCCGCCGCTGACCTCGCCTCCCTGCACACCTACGGCGAGGTGACCACCGCCCGGTCCCGATAGCCATGGCGCCGGAGCCGGCCCTCGCCTCACCGGTCACGCGATCATCCTGTTCGGGGCGGGACAGGCCCGCGTGCGGGCGCACCTCGCGCATCCGCTGGGAGTGAAGGGCTTCGCCGTCTCATGTGGGGGGNGGGAGTTTCTTCCGGCAGGTGATCGTGGCGGCCAGAGTGAGGAACCCGAGGAAGTTCCGGCCATCGCGTTCGTAGCGGATGGTCAACCGGCGGTAGCCATCCAGCCAGGAGATCGTTCTCTCGCCTTTCCACCGATGCCGGCCGAGACGTTCGGTGCTGTCCACCGTCGTGTTCACACTGCCCGCCGGAGACGCACCCACCTGGCTGGACGCGCGTCAGGGCTGTTCGCCGCGCGCTGGATCATCGACATACCCGGGGGGAGCTCACTCGTCGAGTTCGTAATCGAACCAAATGTGGTGGGTGTCGTCGGAGTCGATCTCCATGCCGCCGGTGCCGCGGATGCCGGTAAGAGCGTGTCTCGCGTGGCCGCTCCGGGTACATATCGATCATGGATGTGTTGGGGAGCAGCCTNGCCGGGCGGCTGGTCCCGGACGAGTTGNGGGAGCTGGTGGAACCGCTGCTGCCCCGGTTCGAGGCCCGCNGGCAGGGCGGTGGGACTGCCCCGATCGAGGATCGGGCGGTGTTTACCGCGGTGGTCTACGTGCTGACCTCGGGGTGTGCTTGGCGGCATCTGCCGTCCGAGTTCGGGGTGTCGGTACCCACGGCGCACCGTCGGTTCCAGGCGTGGACCCGGGCGGGTGTCTGGCCTCGACCGCACCGCAAGATCTTGGA
>NZ_JPHT01000016.1:0-28377 GCF_000733325.1 Frankia sp. Allo2 | reverse complement strand
AACGGCTACAACTTCCTCGGGTTCCTCTGCCTGGCTGCCGCGATCACCTGCTGGAAGAAGCTCCCGCACTCGACGTGAGACACGCTCTAAGCCGGGCGGCTAAGCGTCGGACAGGCGCCGCAGCACATTGCGGTCCGTATGGGCGACCGGGTCGGACACCCGCTCGTGATCGATGGTGGTCGTGGAGGTGTAGGCGAAGCTCCCGTTGCCGGTGACGGTGATGCTCACCTCGTAGCGGATACTGTTCGCAGCGCGCGCCAGGTAGGGGTTGGACAGGATGCCGTACGTGGGGGAGCCGGCCTGCGCCCGCAGGGTGAAGTCGGTCGCGTCCGGCGCCACGGCACCACCGGCGATCAGGACCGCACCGCGGGGCACCATGAAGCACCGCATGACGTGGCCGAGATTGGCGTCCCACAGCCAGTAGCCGATCTCAGTGTGGAACGCCTTCTCCTCGCCAGCCCGCCACGCGGCCATGTGGTAGTCGAGGCCGTAGAGACACTGCGGGCCGTTGTCCACGGGACCGAAGGGCTTGAAGGTGACCCTCTCGCGGTACGGGGTCTCGATAATCGTGCCCTCGGCGTTGCCGAAGGCAACGTCCACCCCCTGGTCGCCCTCCCACGCACCGGCCAGGGCCGCCAACGGACCGAACTCCGGGCCGACTTTTCCCGCCTTCTCCGTCTTCCCTGGCTTTCCTGTCGTTTTCGTCACCGCAAATCCTCCTTGAACGAGGAACCACCTACAGGTGGCACAATTCCGGAACATGCCCGGAACATCTCGACATTACTGTCAAATTCCTGCAAGCCGCTGTTGCGCGACTCTCAAGCCGCGCCGGACGGCACATTCACCGTGCTCACGGGCTCGCCCTCAAGATCGAACATTTCGCCGGTCTGTGGGCACGGCGCTTTGGTGGGTACGGCGCCGCTTCAGTCTTACGTGGTGGTGTGGCGGGGGNGGGNGGNTTCGTGTTNGTAGGTCTGCCAGCGCCCGAGGATGTCGCGTTGGGCGAGTGCCGCGAGCTCGTCGGCTTCGTCGGGGTTGACGGTGTTGAGGAGGGTGAACCGGGATTCGGTGGCGGCGAACTCGCTGAAGGGGATGGACGGTGCCCGCGAGTCGAGGGAGAACGGCCTTTCCGCGCGGGGGTCGACCCGGTAGAGCGGCCAGTATCCCGATTTCACCGCGGCTTTCTGGTGGGCCAGGCCGTCGGTCATGGTGATGCCGTGGGCGATGCAGTGGCTGTAGGCGACAATGAGGGACGGGCCGTGCCAGCTGGCCGCCTCGTTGAAGGCTTTCACCGTGTGCTGGTCGTTGGCGCCGAGGGCGACCTGCGCGACGTACACGTCGCCGTAGGCGGCGGCGAGCAGCCCGAGGTCTTTCTTGCGGGTCCGTTTGCCGCCGCCGGCGAACTTCGCGACCGCGGCGCGCGGCGTCGACTTCGACGCCTGCCCACCGGTGTTGGAGTACACCTCGGTATCGAGGACGAGCACGTTGACATCGCGTCCCGACGCGAGCACGTGGTCGAGGCCGCCGAAGCCGATGTCGTACGCCCACCCGTCCCCACCGATGATCCACACGCTTTTGTCGACGAGGTCGTCGAGGACAGCGTCGAGGGTGGTGTCGTGGTCGACGGTGGCCAGCCGCCGGCGTAGTTCGGCCACCCGCTGGCGTTGGTCGAGGATGCCGGCCTCGGTCGACTGGTCGGCGGTGAGCAGCGCCTCGACGAGCGTGCCGCCGACCGTCGCGGTCTGTGCGCGCAGCAGTCGGCGGGCCTCGCGGGCCCGGCTGTCGAGCGCGAGGCGTATCCCGAGCCCGAACTCGGCGTTGTCCTCGAACAGCGAGTTCGCCCAGGCCGGGCCGCGGCCGTCGGTGCCCGCCGACCAGGGTGTGGTCGGCAGGTTGCCGCCGTAGATGGACGAGCATCCCGTGGCGTTGGCGACGATGATGCGGTCACCGAACAGCTGCGTGAGCAGTTTGAGGTAGGGCGACTCCCCGCAGCCGGCGCAGGCGCCGGAGAACTCGAACAGCGGCTCCCGTAGCTGCGAGCCGCGGACCGTGTCCGGTGGGGCGAGCGCCGGTGGGACCGCCGGCAGCGTTTCGCGGAACGCCCATCCGGCACGTTCCTCCTCGAAGCGGGGTGCGGCGTCGACCATGTCCAGGGCGCGATGGCCCTCGATCTCCCGGCTCTTCGCCGGGCAGGCCTCGACGCAGATGCCGCAGCCGGTGCAGTCGTCCGGTGCCACCTGCACCGCGAGCCGGAACGCCGCGAGGGTGCGGTCCTTCGGCTTTTTGTGCCGGAACGACGCCGGCGCGTCGGCGAGCCGCGCCGGGTCGAACAACGTCATCCGGATGGCGGCGTGCGGGCAGGAAATCGCGCACTTGCCGCAGTCGATGCACAGGTCCGCATCCCACACCGGAAGCTCGCGGGTCAGGCCGCGTTTCTCGTACCGGGCCGTCCCGACGGGGAAGGTGCCGTCAGCCGGTAGTGCGCTGACGGGAAGCAGGTTCCCCTCCCCTGCCATGATCCGCGCCGTCACCTGCCGGACGAATGCGGGCGCCTCGCCGAGCAGCTGCCGGCGCGCCTGGCCCGTGACCACACGAGCCTGCAGGTCGACCTCGTGCAGGGCGTCGAGCGCGGCATCGATGGCGGCGAAGTTACGCTGCAGCACGGCGTCACCGCGTTTGCCGCGGGCGGCGCGGACCCCGTCCTTGACCGCCGCGATCGCCTCGTCGCGGTCCAGCAGACCGGACAGCGCCAGGAAACAGGTCTGCAGCACCGGGCTTACGATCCCGGGCATGCCGGCCTGCTTCGCCACCCGGTCGGCGTCGACGACGAACAGGCGCGCATCCCGGTCGAGCAGGTGCCGCTGCGCGTCGGCCGGCAGATGCTCCCACACCCTCTCCGGCGCATGCGGGCTGTTGAGCAGCACGGTGGCACCCGGCGCGGCCACGGCGAGCACGTCCACCCGTTCCAGCAGCGAGGACTGATGACAGCCCACGTACTGGGCGTTCTGGATAAGCCACGGGGAGTCGACCGGTCGTGGCGACAGCCGCAGATGCGAGACCGTCATCGACCCCGACTTCTTGGAGTCGAACACGAAGTACGCCTGCGCGTGCAGCGGCGTGCGAGCTGCGACGATACCGGCCGTTGCCCGCGTGGCACCCACCGTGCCGTCGCTACCGAGCCCGTAGAACACCGCCCGCAGCACGTCATCCGGCTCCGGGACACGGTCGTCGTCCACCTCGAGCGACAGGTCCGTGACGTCGTCGCGGATACCCACCGTCACCTCCCGGCGCGGCGCCGCGCCGGCCAGCTCGTCGAACACCGCCGCCGCCATCGCCGGGGTGAACTCCTTCGACGCCAACCCGTAACGGACACCGATCACCCGCGGCATCCGCTCGGGCCGTTCCGCGAACGCGGCGACGACATCCAGCCGCAACGGCTCACCCGACGCGCCCGGCTCCTTCGTCCGGTCCAGGACCGCGACCGACCGCACCGTCGAGGGCAGGCACGCGAGCAACGCCCGGCCGTCGAAGGGACGGAACAAACGAACCTGGACGAACCCGACCCGCTCGCCTCGCTCGACCAGCCGGGTGACCGCCTCCCGCACCGCCGACCGACCCGACCCCATGACGACCACAACCCGCTCGGCCTCGGGATGACCCTGATACTCAAACAGACGGTAGGCCCGGCCCGTCGCCGCGGCCAGCCGGTCCATCACCCCCTGCACAATCCCGGGAACCGCGGCGTAGAACGTGTTCGACGCCTCCCGGGCCTGGAAGAACGTGTCGGGATCCTGGGTGGTGCCCCGGATCACCGGACGGTCGGGGGACAACGCCCGGCGGCGATGGGCATCGATATGCCCGGCAGCCAGCAGACCACCCAGCGTGCCGTCGTCGAGCAACGCCACCTCGTTCAGCTCGTGCGACGTGCGGAAACCGTCGAAGAAGTGCAGGAACGGTACCCGCGACTCGAGCGTTGCCGCATGCGCCACCGCGGCCAGGTCATGCGCCTCCTGCGGCGACGCCGAACACAGCATGGCGAAACCGGTCGACCTCGCCGCCATCACATCACTGTGATCACCAAAGATCGACAGTGCGTGCGTGGCCACGGTCCGGGCCGCGACGTGAAGAACCATCGGCGTGAGCTCGCCGGCGATCTTGAACATGTTGGGCAGCATCAGCAGGAGNTTCGCGGAACGCCCATCCGGCACGTTCCTCCTCGAAGCGGGGTGCGGCGTCGACCATGTCCAGGGCGCGATGGCCCTCGATCTCCCGGCTCTTCGCCGGGCAGGCCTCGACGCAGATGCCGCAGCCGGTGCAGTCGTCCGGTGCCACCTGCACCGCGAGCCGGAACGCCGCGAGGGTGCGGTCCTTCGGCTTTTTGTGCCGGAACGACGCCGGCGCGTCGGCGAGCCGCGCCGGGTCGAACAACGTCATCCGGATGGCGGCGTGCGGGCAGGAAATCGCGCACTTGCCGCAGTCGATGCACAGGTCCGCATCCCACACCGGAAGCTCGCGGGTCAGGCCGCGTTTCTCGTACCGGGCCGTCCCGACGGGGAAGGTGCCGTCAGCCGGTAGTGCGCTGACGGGAAGCAGGTTCCCCTCCCCTGCCATGATCCGCGCCGTCACCTGCCGGACGAATGCGGGCGCCTCGCCGAGCAGCTGCCGGCGCGCCTGGCCCGTGACCACACGAGCCTGCAGGTCGACCTCGTGCAGGGCGTCGAGCGCGGCATCGATGGCGGCGAAGTTACGCTGCAGCACGGCGTCACCGCGTTTGCCGCGGGCGGCGCGGACCCCGTCCTTGACCGCCGCGATCGCCTCGTCGCGGTCCAGCAGACCGGACAGCGCCAGGAAACAGGTCTGCAGCACCGGGCTTACGATCCCGGGCATGCCGGCCTGCTTCGCCACCCGGTCGGCGTCGACGACGAACAGGCGCGCATCCCGGTCGAGCAGGTGCCGCTGCGCGTCGGCCGGCAGATGCTCCCACACCCTCTCCGGCGCATGCGGGCTGTTGAGCAGCACGGTGGCACCCGGCGCGGCCACGGCGAGCACGTCCACCCGTTCCAGCAGCGAGGACTGATGACAGCCCACGTACTGGGCGTTCTGGATAAGCCACGGGGAGTCGACCGGTCGTGGCGACAGCCGCAGATGCGAGACCGTCATCGACCCCGACTTCTTGGAGTCGAACACGAAGTACGCCTGCGCGTGCAGCGGCGTGCGAGCTGCGACGATACCGGCCGTTGCCCGCGTGGCACCCACCGTGCCGTCGCTACCGAGCCCGTAGAACACCGCCCGCAGCACGTCATCCGGCTCCGGGACACGGTCGTCGTCCACCTCGAGCGACAGGTCCGTGACGTCGTCGCGGATACCCACCGTCACCTCCCGGCGCGGCGCCGCGCCGGCCAGCTCGTCGAACACCGCCGCCGCCATCGCCGGGGTGAACTCCTTCGACGCCAACCCGTAACGGACACCGATCACCCGCGGCATCCGCTCGGGCCGTTCCGCGAACGCGGCGACGACATCCAGCCGCAACGGCTCACCCGACGCGCCCGGCTCCTTCGTCCGGTCCAGGACCGCGACCGACCGCACCGTCGAGGGCAGGCACGCGAGCAACGCCCGGCCGTCGAAGGGACGGAACAAACGAACCTGGACGAACCCGACCCGCTCGCCTCGCTCGACCAGCCGGGTGACCGCCTCCCGCACCGCCGACCGACCCGACCCCATGACGACCACAACCCGCTCGGCCTCGGGATGACCCTGATACTCAAACAGACGGTAGGCCCGGCCCGTCGCCGCGGCCAGCCGGTCCATCACCCCCTGCACAATCCCGGGAACCGCGGCGTAGAACGTGTTCGACGCCTCCCGGGCCTGGAAGAACGTGTCGGGATCCTGGGTGGTGCCCCGGATCACCGGACGGTCGGGGGACAACGCCCGGCGGCGATGGGCATCGATATGCCCGGCAGCCAGCAGACCACCCAGCGTGCCGTCGTCGAGCAACGCCACCTCGTTCAGCTCGTGCGACGTGCGGAAACCGTCGAAGAAGTGCAGGAACGGTACCCGCGACTCGAGCGTTGCCGCATGCGCCACCGCGGCCAGGTCATGCGCCTCCTGCGGCGACGCCGAACACAGCATGGCGAAACCGGTCGACCTCGCCGCCATCACATCACTGTGATCACCAAAGATCGACAGTGCGTGCGTGGCCACGGTCCGGGCCGCGACGTGAAGAACCATCGGCGTGAGCTCGCCGGCGATCTTGAACATGTTGGGCAGCATCAGCAGGAGNCCCNGNGNGGNGGTGAACGTCGNCGACAGCNCNCCCGCCTGCAACGCCCCGTGCACAGTGCCGGCGGCACCACCCTCACTCTGCAGCTGGACGACCTCGGGCACCGCACCCCACAGGTTCGGGCGGCCCTTCGCCGCCCACGCATCGGCCAGCTCCCCCATAGCCGACGCCGGGGTGATCGGATAGATCGCGATCACCTCGCTCGCCAGGTAGGCCACCAACGCGGCGGCCTCGTTCCCATCGATCGTCTTCTGACCCATACATCCCAGACTCAGGCGTCCGGAGGCGGATCGAGGAGGGACTTCCTTCCCGTCCCCGAAGGCGGAAGTCACCAGTATCCGACTCCCGACGACGTTACCGATCCAGAAACAGCCGTAGTCTGCTGGTGAACCGGACGCGGAAGCATTGCGGGTCCGGCCGAGGAGACACGACGTCCCTCCGCCGCCGGGCGGAGCGCGCGACCGGGAGCGAGGATGCGGTGAAGGCCGTGGCGATCGCCAGCTACAAGGGCGGGGTAGGCAAGACCACGCTCACCGCAAACATCGGCGCCGCGATCGCCCGGCTGGGGAGACGGGTACTGATGATCGACCTGGACCCGCAGGCGAACCTGACCTTCTCCTTTTACCGACCCGAGACCTGGCGGACGGACCTCGCCGACCACCGGAGAACCGTCAAGGCGTGGTTCGAGTCGTGGCGGCCGGAGACCACCCCACCGCCCCTCGCGGGGTACGTGACCACACCATCGGTCGTCAACGCCGCCGTCGCCGCGGGCGGCGGCACGTTGGACCTGCTCGCGTCGCACCTCTCACTCGGCGACATCGAGATGGACCTCACCGCCAGGCTGGGCGGGGCGCGGGCCCACCGGTCCACCAGGTACTACTTCGACGTCTACCAGCGGCTGGCCACCGGGCTGGCGTCCTTCTCCACGTACGACTACGACCTTGTGCTCATCGACTGCCCGCCGAACTTCGGAGTCATCACCCGGGCCGCGATCGCAGCCTGCGACCACCTGCTCATCCCGGCCCGGCCGGACAACCTGNCGACGCTGGGCATCGAACATCTGATGAGCAGACTGGGCCGGTTCGTCTGGGAGTACAACAGGGTCGCGGGGTTGCAGTCCGGGATGCATCCGGCCGTGAAACGACTCGAACCGCGGGTGCTCGGTGTTGTTCTCATGATGGTCCAGTACTACGGCGGTCGGCCGACCAGCTTCCTGCGGCCCTACATCCACCAGGCATCTGGTCTCGGACTCCCGGTGTTCGAGTCGATGCTCCGCGTGAGTAACCGGAGCTTCGCTGGAGCGGCTGGAACCCAACTGCCGGCGGTGCTGTCCGCGGATCTCCCGCCCGAGGTGGCCCGGGAGCTGATCAGCCTGGTCGAGGAGTTCCTCCGACGGGTCGGGGCGGCCAGCCGCATGGCGGGCCCGTCGCATAGGCCCGTCGCGTAGGCGAGGCCCAGAGGCCCCGGCGTCCGGCCAGTCATGATCGACATCCCCCGGGGTGCACCTCAAGTAATGATCATACTGCTTCTCGTTCTCGTCGAAGCGGGCCAGAACTCGCAAGTCGGGACTTGATCGTCTGATGGTCGGGGGTAGCGACAAGCACCCCCTTGGAGCGTGTAGCATCGCAGTCGTTCGCGGGTGAGACATCCGCGAACCACCTGTCCGGGTGGCGGAATGGCAGACGCGCTAGCTTGAGGTGCTAGTGCCCTTTAACGGGCGTGGGGGTTCAAGTCCCCCCTCGGACACTCTCGTTCGTACATGATCCCTTGAGGCTTGGCCTCGGCGATCACTCGGTGGGCTCCTGGTTCGTAGGTGAGTTGCAGGCCGAGTTGGGTGTAGATCTCGGCTTTATCGGCCGGGTCGGCTTCGGTGAGAACGGCGACGATGTCGCCCACGGCGGTGACCATGTCGTGGATCTCCTGTTCGGTCATGGGGGCTGCGCCGTCCGGGTCGAGGCCGGCGCGGGCGGCGTGGGCGTTGATGTGGTTCGCGGCCTGCGTCTGGGTCCAGCCGCGGGCGTGGCGATGGGCGGCGCGGGGGCGGTAGTGGTAGCGGCGGGCGAACTCGATCGCGATCTCGTCGTGACTCATCCCGACCGCGCGCATCCGCGCCCGCAACTCGTCCTGCTCTACCCGCTGGCTTGGCTTGGCCGTCACGACGGGCTAGATCCCCTCGGAAATCCGGTGGTCGATCTTCCGGTGGTTCCTGACTGGAACCATTCTCACGGTAGTCCTTCTGTCACGGACCGAGCGGTACGGGATGACGTCGGTCCTCGGCCGACCTGTTGTTCAGCTTGTCGCTGTTGTGCACTCGCAGTGCCTGGCGTGGCGTCCGAGACATCCACGTAGCTGATCTTCGGCGAACTTCACCGTCTCCATCAAATCGCCGTACAGCGATTCCGGGATGCTTCCGGCATCGAGCCCGGCGGCGCGGAAGACATCGGCCAGGGTTTGGCGCTGCGTCGTCGTCATCGACTCCCGGAGGCGGTGCGCGAGCGTGTCGCGGGCCGTGTACGCGTCCTTGAACGCACCTGCGATCAGCGCCCGGCGTAGTACGTCGATGCGCGGATGGTCGTGGCCGTCGGCGAGGTCGAGCGCGATCATGCCTGCTCGGGCACGGAAGACCATGGTCGAGAGGTCGGGCTGCCGCATCAGGGTGAGCGCGGTGGCGAGGAGCGGGGCGATCTGCGGGCCGGTGTCGGCGCCAGCCTGTCGCAGACAGTGCACCCGCAGGATTGTTTGGATCGCCTGTTCCCACGGTTCGGGGGTGGCGCTCTGGTCGACCAGCGCTGCTGCCTGCTCGGTGTGCCCGGCCTGGGCGAGTGCCAGGACGGTCGCCTGTCGGCCGTCGAGCAGTCGGCGGCCGACTCCGCGGTGGGCCGCGGCTTGTTCGGCGGCTTCGTGCCAGCGCCCGGCCCGTGCCAGTGCCCGGACTCCGTCCGCCAGGAGCGCCGTCCAGGTCAGGGTGCGCATGGTCCGATGGTCGTCGGAGGCGCAGGTGACGTTGTGGAGACTGACGGACCGTCCGTCGATCAGTGCGCTGGTCTGCGTGCGCGCGGCCTCGTGCAGGGCCTGGAGGATCGCGTGAGCGCGGTTGCCGTCACCATCGCGGATCAGTTGGCGCGGGAGGTTGAGCACCGGTTGGAGGGCGAGTTCGGCGGCTGAGGCGGGCAGGGGCCGCGCCTGATCGAACAGCGTGTGTTGGCGCCAGCACAGGTCTTGGGCGAGGTCTGGTTGTCCGCAGTCGGAGGCGATCAGCGCCGCCTTGTTGCAGACTTCGGCCGCTCGGAGGAGCGGGAGACCGTCCGATGTCCGTGCGGCCAGGTCGTGCAGCTGTCTGACTCGGTCTTCGAGGGGGAGGCCGGGTGGTCGGGGGCGTTGGACCAGCGGGAACCAGGCGAGCAGGTTCTCGTCGGCCGGGTCTGTTCCGACGTTCGTCATGCCGGTTCCCGATCGTGCGGCTGGTGATCGGAGGCGGGGTCGTGCCCGAACACGACGGTCTTGGCGGTGTGCGCGAGGACGGCTTGCGCCGTGTGGGGAAGGCCGTGCCGGTTCCAGGCGAAGATGATGTGGTGGGCGAGGACGGCGCGTAGGCCGCGGCGTAGCCGGCCGTCGGTGGCCAGGGCGGCCAGTTCGGTGCCGGCGGCGGCGAAGTCGCTGGTCCAATCGGTGAAGGCCGGCGGCAGGGTGTCCTTGGCCAGGCTGTCGGTGTCGATGCTCATCAGGCGCCGCAGGCCGTCACGCAGGGTGCGGAGCCTGTCGTCGGGGGTGCGCTCAGGTGGTTGCCGGTGCTCGGCGACTCGCGCCCACACGTCTCCTTCCTCGTACCAGTCGAGCCCGGCGGCGCGTAGCAGGTGCGAGCACAGCAGGACCGACAGTTCACGGCGGCGCCGGTCGGCCGGTTTGTGGCTGGNGCTGTTNAGGNAGGNGAGCAGGTGTCGGCTGTCGAGGTGGAAGAGCCGGTGGGCGGTGTCCATGCCTTCGGCGCCGCCGAAGGCATGGCTTTCTGGTTCGTAGAGGGTGGACGTGGCGTCCTCGATGCGGCGTGTCTCCCGGAGATCGGCGAGACGGGTGTGGATGTACGCCTTGGCCTCTCCTGTCGTCTGGCGGGGCAGGTAGCGGATGCGCCAGCAGGGCGCCTTGCGTACGAAGAACCAGGAGGTGATGAGCCCGTCGGTCTCGGCGGTGTCCAGCAGAGGGGCGAGGTGGTCCACGGCGGTGCCCTCGGCGTTCGCCCAGTCGGGGAAGGTGACGTTGACCTGGTGCCAGGTGCGGGTGTCCATGTCGGCTCCTGATCAGGCCAGCAGGAGGAAGGCGTCCCAGCCCGACGTCGGGGCGGCGCCGGTGCCGGCGGTGTGCAGGGCGAGGGCGGCGCCGGCGGCGCCGTCGAGAAGTTCGGGGTCGCGCACGGTTGTGCCCATCTGTGCGATCAGCCTGGCTGACAGGCCGGGGAGTTCGGCGGTGAGCTGGGGATGGTGGGAGTCGGCCGCCATGCGCCAGGCGGACTGGAGTAGCCCGGCGGTGCCGTGACACAGGCCGATCTCGGTGAGCTGGTCGAGTTGCGCCTCATCGCGAAGTGCCGCGAGGAGCGCGTTCTCGGCGGCTTGCTGGCGTGCGGTGTCGCGCAGGGCCATGCCGGCGAGCTGTTGGGCGCGGGCGGTGCCGCTGACGCCGTAACACCAGGAGGGGCGGGGCCGCAGGGTTGCGGCGACCTTGCCTTCACGGACCTGGCGGNGGGNGATGAATCCGGGCCACCAGGGGCCGGTGTCGCCGTGCTGGCACCAGCGGTCGGTCCAGGCGCAGATCCGTGCGATCGCGTCGTCGGCGCCACGGACCGGCAGGCCGCGCAGGTGGGCCAGGGCAAGCAGGGCGAGGACGGCGCTGATGCCGTGCGCGAGGCCGACGTTGCCGTGTCCTTGGGGGAATTCGGGGCTGGGTTCGCCGTTGGGTGCAGAGTCCGTCCACCAGGGTGGGAGGTCGTCTCTTCCGGCCAGTGGTTCGGTCAGTCTGACCAGGTACGACAGCAGTTCGCCGGTGATCGGGTGATCGGGGTGGCGGCGCAGGTGGTAGACGCCGAGTCCGGTCAGGCCCCGGATCAGGTCGAACTCCTTCATCGCGGGCCGCCGGCTCTGTTCGATGCGTGTGTGGGCCGCGGCGAGTCGGGTGCGGGTCATGGCGACGACGGCCTGATCCAGATGGGCGAGGGCACGGTGGTACCGGCCTGATGGTCCGGCTGCGGTGTGCAGGGTGAAGGCCAGGGCCGGAGCGCCCAGGTACAGGCCCGCGTTGGCCGCCGCGGTCAGGGCGTCGGACGCGGCGGCGGACAGCCAGGCGTGCACGGTGCTCCAGTCGCCGTACCCGGAGCGGGCACGTTCGATGTGCAGCAGGGCGATGCCCGCCGCGCCGCCGGCGAGCGACTGCGGCCACGCCCTTCCCCCGGTCGGTCGGTGGGCGGCCCAGGCGGTGTGCGGGTCGGCTAGTGCTTCGGCAACAGTGTTCGCGGCGGCGAGCGCGTCCGGATCGGAGCTGGTCATGATGGGTTCCTCGTGCGCGCGGTCCAGCTCAGTGCGGCGGCGCGAGCCAGGTGCAGGCAGGCGCGTTCCCCGGCCAGGCTGACTCCGGCCATGCGGACATGGTGGAGATGCAGAAGATCAGGCAGCAGGGAGGTGGGGGCCTCCGCGCGGGTTTCCTGGAGGACGTGTCGGTAGGCGGTGAGTGCCTCGCGCCGGTGCGCCCAGCAGGAGAGGACGTGCTCGCCTCCGGGCTGTGCGGCCAGCGCGCGTGGGTCGGCCGGGTTCGCCAGGGCGACGGTCTGCTGGTACAGCGCGCGGGCTGGGGCGGACGGCTCCGTCCGGGTGTGGCTGATGAGCCAGCTCGTCGCCTCGGCGGTGTCGCCGATCAGGCCGGTCACGATGGCGAGCATGCTGGCGGCGGTCAGCGCGCGACGGTCGGGCCCGCTCTTCTCCCTGGAGGCGGCGAGCTGGGCGAGGGCCGCCGCTGAGTCGGCGGCGAAGTACGCCTCCGCGGCGTCCATCGCGGCGGTGCCCCCGAAGCGTGAGGTCTCGGGGAAGTAGGTGTCCCACTGCGCGCGGGAGATCAGGCCGGCGCGGCGGAGCCGCTGGGTCCAGGCACCGATCCGGTCGGCGGTCGGCGCCACNCCGTCGGNGGTGNCCGCGAGCCGCAGGCGCAGATGGTCGTCGGGGTCGTGGTAGCGCAGGAACCACCAGCGCGCCTCGCCCGCGGCCTGCTGCCCGTTCAGCTCGTGGACGAGGTGCGGCAGATGGCGGGTGAGGATGTCGTCCTGGCAACCGAGGCCGGCGTAGATCTTGACTGAGAACCGTGCGTCGCAGCCCGGAAGATGCCCATGATCGCGGCCAACGACCTGCGCCCGGCTGAACCAGCCCGGTGTCGCCGCCGGCGCGGCGACCGCTGCCAGGGGGACGACGATCTCGTGGGCATGCCCGCTGACCCAGCCGGCCGCGTCGGTGTCGGGGGCGGCGCGCAGCAGCGCGGCGCCGGAGCGGTCGAGGTGGGAGCGCAGCAGTACCCGGTGGGCCGGCTCAGACAGGTCCAGTCCGATGCGCTGGTCACCGTCGCCGAGGTAGACCGCCGAGGGGAGGTTGACCTGCTCCCGCCAGCTGGCCAGGGCACGGTCCCACTCCGTCCAGCCGGCCGCGGAGCCGGGCAGGTCCGCGGTCCCCAGCAGCCAGCGCGCTGGTGAGAGGACTGTTCGTCCATGCCGCAGCGCCGGCAGGAACGGTAGCTGGGCCGCGACCCCCCAGTCGAAGGGGGCGCAGGGAACGCTCAGCGCGGCCGGCGCCTCGGCGAGGAAACGCGCCAGCGGATGCGCGCGTCGCACCGGCTCCACCGCGTTGAGCGCCACCGGTTCCACCAGTTGGCGGCGGGAGAGCGAGAGCAGATAGATCCGGTGCACATCGGCCGTCACCACGATGTCGTCCAGAGGCAGCGAGTCCCCGTCCTCGCTGTCGTCGTACTCGCCGAGGGAGAGCCGGTGCGCCATGATCTGGGGGGCGCGTCCCACCGTGTCGGTGTTCGTGTAGCGAGCGGGCGCGGAGATCTGCACGCTCAGCGCGTCGCGGCTCGCGGTGGGAAGACCCGCGTACAGCGCGCGCATCCGCGCACTGTCCTTCGCGTCGAAGAGGTCGAGGAGTCGTCCGGTCGTGGTGCCGGCTCTGCGTGACACCCCGACGACCGCGAGGGTGAACGCGCCATCGTCGAGCGAGCGGGTGCTCGTGGCGTGGACGCGCAGGGTGAGTTCCGTGGTGGGCTGAACGTGGGCGTCCTGGTCGACGACCGTAAGGTCGCTGATCATCCTGTCGTCGAGGACGATCTCCCGTTCGCGGCGCAGCGCGGCGTTCTGCGCCAACGCCAACAGCTTCGCGTCCCGATCGGTGAACGTCACGCCCGCGGGTGCGGGACTGCCGGCGTAGCCGGCGGGATAACCCAGTCCGATCTCGGGGTCGACCGCGTCGAAAACGGGAACCAGAGCGCACGGCCCGTACCGTTCGAGGAACCGGCCATGCCAGGCGTCCCAGCCGGAGCTGAGCGTCGAGCGCCGCGCCAGGCGCACCAGCACGCCCGCCGCCGCTGCGGCCTCGACCGCGACCGCGCGGGGCACAGCCAGCGCCCAGTCCATCCGCAGATCAACCCGGAGTGCCGGCTCCGCCGAAGGGTGGACCTCAGCCATGTCCTCGCCGAGGCGCTCGCGGCTGCTGCGCGCGACGGTCCAACTCGACGCGCTGTCGTGGCTCCGCAGCCCATCGACAATCCCGTTCAGGCGTTCGGCGACCCAGGCCGCCTCGACGGTGACCGGCCCGCCATTTAGGGTCGTCTGGAGCACACCCACGACATGACGGAGAGGATCGCTCGCCGTCATCGGAGGCCGCAGGTTCGTGAGCAGGAACCGCTGCGCCACCAGATCGGCCAGAAGTCTGTCGACGACGTCGGCAGGGACCGGAGCGAACTCGGACGCGAGCCTGGCCGCGAGGTCGGAGAACCGCACCGAGCGGCGGCCGATACCCATCGCGGCGCGGACCGGTGCGTGCGCCCGCACCTGCACGCGCGTAGGAACACCGTCGGTGCCTCCTGCGGCACGGTGCTCCAGCACCAGATGGCCGTCCCGCTCGAACACGAGGTTGTTCGCCACCACATCCAGCCGCGCTCGGACGACCGGATCGGCTTCCAACCGGTCGACCACCGCGCAGAGCCAGCCAGCCTCGACCCGCGCGACGGCACGGTGCGCCACGCCTGCGCGCACCGAGGCGTGGTCAGCGACACGCACCGGCGCGACCCCCGCGAACAGGCCGAACGGCGTCGCCCGTCCCGACGCGCGAAGCCGGTAACGCATCACCGACAGCACTGCCCGCCGCACCCCGGCCTGGGGCACTTGGCGTCCGTCGCGGATCTCCCGAACGCGGCGAGCGAGCACAGGGCTGGCCTGCTCCAGCGCCATCTCGAAGGCGCGATTCTGCATCACCTCCCGTAACCAGAGGCGCCAGGACTCTGGTGTGGCCGCCGGTCCGACCAGGTCGGGCCATCGCTCGGCCACGTCCACGGGCGGGTTCACCGCGGCACGCACCACCAGGGAGTCGAGATGCTGATACACCAGCCGCTCCGTAGTCGGGCGGCGTCCGTCCGGCCGCCGAGGCCGGCCGTACGGACGCCGCGTTCTCAGGTCGTCGGGGCGCTGGTTACGGGCAGGTGGTCGAGCAGGCCGTCTCGCACGTCGTGCCGCAGCCGTCGTCGGTCATCCGGATGAGCCGGTCAGCGGCCGGTCCGGACTCGACGATCGAGATGTCCAGGTCCCATGTGGTGAAGTCCTCCTCCTGGTCTCGTCCCGCCTGCGGGGGCACGGCCAACACCGGGTCATCGAGCTGGATGGACATGAAGACCTCCTGGGTTGTGATGGTGGTGGTGCATTCCGGCTCCCGAGCATCCGTTCGGGAGCGCGGAAACTCAGGGCCAGCGGACAGCGACAGCGCCGTGCCGTTTCGGCACCAGCCCCACGGACGGCGCCGGCGTCCCCGCGGCCTTCGGGACGTATCGGATGTGGGCGGCACCGGAACGGCGGTGATCGCTGGCCCACCGGCGGNGNAGTTCCACGTAGTGCTCGGCGACGCGATCGGCGTCGGGACCGTGCGCGACGACGCCGCTCTCGAATCCGCCGGTCTTCTCGTTCGGGCGCTTGGTGCGGTAGGCGAAACTGCCACCGCTGACCAGCGTGGGCACACCTCTGGCGGCCGAGGGCGCGAAGCGGCCGTTCTGGACCTGCGTCTCGTCCACATGCAGGTGCGCGACCTGGGCCAGATTCGTGACGAGGAAGAACTCCAACTCGTCAGGAAGATCGAAGGCCGCTCCGGACCAGCGTTCCAGCCTCGGCGTGGCCAGCGCGTCGCGCAGCCCCTCGACGTCGAACTCCTGGGACGGGTCGTCGACCCGAAGCACGACCTCGTCGGTAATAGGGACGAGCCTTTCGCGGAACGTCCCGATGCCCTGCATCGGGACGAATCCGCACAGGCGATAGCTGCGGCTGACCAGACCGACGTCACCGTCCTCGTCGACCCGGTCGAACGCGATCGACCGGGTCAGCCCTCGTAGCCGGAGCGGCACAACGAGCCTGCCGCCGTTCGTGAGCTGCTCCTGCCAGGCTGGTGGGATGTCCCAGGCCCCTGCGGTCACGATAATCCGGTCGTAGGGTGCTTTTTCGGGTACGCCGGCCTCGGCGTCGGCCGCCACGACTTCAACATTTCGATAGCCGGCCGCGTCCAGACAGGCGCGGGCCCGGCTCACGATCTCCTGGTCGATGTCGACGGACGTCACCGAGCCTCCGTCGCCGACCATCTCCTGGATGAGGGCGGCGTTGTAGCCGCCCGAGCCAACCTCCAGGACACGCATTCCCGGTTCAAGTTCGGCCTGCTCCAACATGACCGCCTGAATGTGCGCGGCGGACAGCGAGCTGAGCGCCGCACCATTCCCATCGCGTTTAATCACAAGTGCTTTGTTTGCGGCGTAGACCGCCTCCAGCGGTTCGTCGGGTGCGAAAAGGTGCCGAGGCACCCTGCCCACAGCCGCAGCCACCTGCCCAGTCTTGATCGCGTCCCCCGTGGTGCGAAGCTCGTCCACCATCGCGGCACGCAACGTGGCCGCACTGTCGGTGGCGCTCGAATCTTGGACTGAAGTCATTTTTCGACACCTTAATGAGACGGGAAATGGCAGTCTAGGTCGCTCCTCTGACCCAGAATATGGAAGTGGCGATGAGCTAGGTGAAGGGAATGCTCCGATGATGTGTCGGCGGCAATGTCGAGTACGGCCGGGTGAGTACGACGCGACTGCGCCCCTGTCCAGCGCCAGCTCTTCCAGACGCCGACTCTCACGAATGGTTCGATCGGGAAGATGTACCGCGCCGGGGAAGATGCGGCTGGCCCCGGCCGCACCGGCGGATCTGGTCGGCCATCCGCTTCGCGGCCACGGCCACGCTGGGTCCGTAGGTAGTGCAGGTGATGTGCTCGAAGCCGGTACCGGCCCCATCGACCCGACGCGGCTCCCCGGTCGGCCAGGGCTGGCCGTCGGCGAACGCCGGTCGCCCCAGCGCTGGGGGGGAACGGCGAGACGCGCGCACGCGGACCGGGCGCGAACGCGACACAAGGACATGATCATCTCGCTTCCCTCGGGTGGTACGGCCCGCGCACCGATCAAGATCGGTGGATGCCGCGTATGGCGCCACACCACGATGGCTGGAGCCCGGGGGGCAAGTCATTCCCACCACGACGAAGCTTCTCTTCGGCTCCCGAGAGACACCTGACCTGCGCAGACAGTGGTGTCAGGGTGCATCTATCCGGCGCGATCATGCCGATTCGTTCGGCAGGCCCGCCGGCCTCGGCCTCGATCACCTGTCTGGGACCACGGCGACCTGAACCTGCTACCGCGTTCCGACGGCGTCTGGTCCGGCTCCACCGACGATGCGGCTCCTTCGCGCGACCCGCGGCGCCTCTCTCCCGGCTGATCCTGAGCGGACGGCTGTCGGTGACAGACGGCTACGGACTCGGCCGGCAGCGGGAGGCTGCGGCCTCCGAAGCTGATCGACTGCCGGTGTCTGCCGCGTCAGGGCAGGCACGCGCTGCCCTCGGCTGCGGCGGCTGGGTGTGCGCTTGCGCCTTGGTCTGGCGACATGTGCCGGGCGGCTACGGCGTTGGGCCAGGGGCTCCGCCGACCCGCGTCCGGACTGGCGGCAGGTCGCCTCTCCTTCGCAGTGTCCGCGACATCGACGATCACACGGAAGCGCCGGCCGCACAGGAAAGTCCTTTTGAGACGATTGCGCCATGCGCCTGCTGATCCTGGGAGGAACCTGGTTCGTCGGCCGTGTCCTGGCTGAGGACGCGGTGGGCCGTGGCTGGGCGGTCACGACGTTCAACCGGGGTAGGTCCGGACCGGATGTCGCAGGGGTCCACCCGTTGCGCGGCGACCGAACCGACGTCCAGGATCTTGAACGCCTCGCGGCGGCGGGGCCGTGGGATGCCGTGGTGGACGTCGGCGGAGCGGAGCCCCGCTCGGTCGGCCTGGCCGCTCAGGTTCTGGGCGCGCAGGCCGGTCGGTACGTGTTCGTGTCGACCGTCTCGGTGTATCGCGACTGGCCCGCGTCCCCGGTCGACGAATCCTCACCTCTACATCCGGGAAACCCCGATCTTGTGGTGGAAGATCCTCGCTGGGACGCGGTGCGGTACGGCCCCCACAAGGCCGGGTGTGAGGCCGCGGTCCGGCGGAGCGTTTCCCCGGATCGGCTGCTCATGGTGCGGCCGGGGGTGGTTCTCGGCCCGTACGAGTACGTCGGACGGTTGCCGTGGTGGCTTCGGCGGATGGCGCGCGGCGGGCGGGTGCTGGCCCCCGCACCCGCCGACAGGCCGATCCAGCCTGTGGACGTGCGTGACCTCGCGTCGTTCCTGCTCGACCTGATCGGGCGGTCGGCCAGCGGCATCTTCAACGTCGCGGCGCCCACCGGCCACGCGACCTACGGCCGGATGCTGGACGCGTGCGCTGCGGCGACGCGGGACGTCCGAGGCGCAGATGAGATCGAGGTTGTCTGGGCGGAACCCGATTGGTTGGTCGAACAGGGGGTGCGTCAGTGGACGGAGATCCCGCTGTGGCGGGTGCAGCCAGGGACATGGCGCCTGGATGCGACCCGCGCGGCGGCGGCGGGCCTGCGTTGCCGGCCGATCGAGAAGACGGTCCTGGCCACGTGGGCGTGGCTGGCGGCCGGTGGCGCTCCGGTCCGGCATGAACGTCAGGACGAGCACGGTTTCGACCCCGACAGAGAGCGCCGCCTCGTCGACCTGTGGGAGTGCCGGTCACAGGCCGCCTCCGGCGAGAAGGGCCTGGTGTGAGGTGCCCGGGGGCAGCATGGCGGTGGCCGACTCGCGCACGAAGTGTTCGATCTGGTCGTCAAGGTCCTCGGCTTCGGCAGATCCGCGGTAACGCGGCTGGCTCAGCGACCGGCGCAGCCGGTGGAGCCGCCCCGTCAGGCGCCCCGTGCGCTGCTCGGACGGCAACGCGAGGACGGGGACGAGGGCATCGTGCGCGCTGTCGAGATCGCCGCCCAGTGTTCGGGCGACGACCAGATCGATCCGGGCGCCGTGCTCACCTGGTGTCCACCGGTCGGCGATCGGTATCGCGGTGAACAAGTCGATCGCCTGGGACGCCGCGTGCGCAGCCTGGTCGAGTTGGCTGAGCGCGAGATGGGTGGCGGCGGCGCTGAGGAGCCGGCGTTCCTCGCCGAACGAGAACTCGCCGCCCACACTGTCGAGAAGGTCGTCTGAGGCGTCCGCCTCGGCGGCGCGCTGGGCGGCGACCAAGGCGGTCATCGCCTCGTCCGCGGCACCGATCATCGCGTAGGAGCGGGCCTGCACGGCGTGCAGGCGAACCGTTCCGGACCCCGCTCTGGCGTGGTCGAGGCCCGTGGCCGTCAGCCGTATCCCTTCTCTGGGCCGGTCCGACCAGAAGGCGATGGTGGCCTGGACAGCGCGGGCCCATGAGCGCAGCCCGTCATCGTCGACGATCTGCCCATACGCCCACGCCGCACGGGCGTTCTCGACTCCCGCGTCAGGGAACCCGAGGTCGAGACTGACGATGCCGAGCAGGCCGCAGACCTGCCCGGCGAAGACGTAGAGCTCATTGAGCTGCCGTGGGCGTTTCGTCTGTTCCAGCAGTGCGTACACGGTGTTCCGGGTCTTGGCCAGTTCGGTGAACATCTGGAAGGGCGGGGTGGTGTTGTAGGTGTGCGCGAGCCGGCGCACATCGTCGGCGAGCTGTTCCACCGAACTCTCGTCGAGGCTTCCGGCCGCCGCGAACATCGCATGCTCCCCTGACTCCTTGGCAGCCGACATGACACGCTCCATTTCCACCGGTACGTACGGTATTGATAGGTGCTCGATCCCGTCAGGCCGTACCGTTCTCGCAGGCGGGCCGGAAAGCTTCACGGGGCCACGATGGCTAGGCGTCAGAGGTATTCGAGGGGATATGGGCTGAAACTGGCCGGTCTGGCTGAGGATGAGGTGGTCCGCGGGGGTGAGCTGTTCTCGGTCGTCGAGGTCGACAAGGTTCTGGACGCTGGTGTCGTAGACCTCGGCGAGCAGGGCGAGGAGCTGGGGGGTCGGTCGGCGGCGGTTGTTCGGCAGCGGCCAGTTCTCCAGTTCCGACAGCTTCGGCGCGGTCATGGGTGCGGCGCCGTCCGGGTCGAGGCCGGTGCGGGTGGCATGGGTGTTGATGTGGTTCGCGGCCTGTTGCTGGGTCCAGCCGTGCGCGATCCGGTGGGCCGCGCGGGGGCGCAGCTTGTAGCGGCGGGCGAACTCGATGGCGATCTCGTCGTGCGACATGCCCACGGCGCGCATCCGCGCCCGCAGCTCGTCCTGCTCCACCCGCAGACTGTGCCTACTCACGTCGTATCCCCTCCAGACCACCGCGCCGCCCGGTCCGCCGCCCGCTGCACCGGGCAGTCACGCGACCATAATGATCAGCCTTTCGGTTGTGCATGTCATTCCCCCTGCCACGAACATGTTCTTCGGCTGCTGAGAGGCGGCCTGAGCTGCGGAAATGACGTAAGGCGGTGCGATCTGTTCGGTCCCGGGCGGCGCGTCAGTTCGCGGTGGCAGGCGGCGGATACGGACACGCACGAGCTCGCCATCGCTGGCGCCAGGTCACGGGGTGCGGTTCGCGGTGATGTCGCGGTGTGCGGGACGTTTATCGGGCGGCTCGACGCTCGTGGATGCAACTGCCCGGTCGGTGCTCAGCGCCGCGGTAGCGCACGTGGAAGATCATGGCGGCGATGTCGACCTGGTTGCGGGCCTCCTCGGTGCTCAGACCGAACTGTGCCGCCTGGTCGTAGGCGTCCAGCGCCGAGCACAGGTCGGCCCATTCTGGTGCCGTCGGGGCGGCAGACGGGTCGAAGGTGGTGAGCAGGTCCGCCAGCCGCGCTGGCGGGAGCATCTCGCGCATCCTGGCGAGCAGCACGATCGGGCGGAGTGCGGGTGGGACAGTGCGGGGGCGAGGTGACATGCGGGCCGTTTCGTCATCGCGGGTCTGCGGTCGCGCGGACGCCTCGCCGGAGGAGGCNGAGGGGGCTGATCGCAAGGGGCAATCCGCTGAGATTGGATTCCTGTTGGGTGCAGGTTGAGTGGCGGCGTGCCGCTGTGTCCTGGCTATTGTCTGTCCGGCTGCCGGGAGCGCCGGTGGACCTTCAGGCGCGCGACGGGGGTGTCACGCGCGGTCGTCCGACTCTGGAGAGGGCTGTGTCTGGGCGTTGCGGGCGGCAGCGACCGCGCGGGTGAGGGTCGCGGCGAGGGTGTCGGCTTCGTCGAGGGTGAAGGCTTCGCTGTCGGGGTCCTCTTCTCCGGCGCCGAGGGAGATCATCGGTTGGTAGGTGGTCGTCGCGGTGACGTACTGCTCGATCGAGACCTGGATCGCTGTCTGGTCGCGGACCCCGGGGATGGGTGGCAGGTCGATCACGGTGAACTCGGAGACGTGGTAGTCGCCGGGGCCCGCGGGCATGACGTCGAGGTGGCCGGCGGGCTGCTCGCACCACGAGGGGCAGGAGCTGGTAGCAGGGTCAGGCATGGCGTTCGCCTCTCGGTTCAGGTGGCTGGGACGTGCTGGCCGGAGCCCGTGGGCGTGGGGCGTGCCGGGTGGGTGTCGAGGGTGCGTAGGCCGTCGCGGACCCGGTGCAGCAGGTCGAGGTCGAAGACGTCCGGGGCGGTCGGGGTCGCGGCGTGGGCGGCGAAGCGTTCGCGTCGCGGCAGGCCGTCGGTCGGGGCGGTCGGAATGCGGTGAGGACGAGGGGNGTGGTGGGGNAGAGCGGCCCAAACGACCTTGCCTCGCTCCTGGTGGCTGCCGTCGGGGGTGTGGACCCGGGCCTGGTAGTAGCCGGTGCGCGGGGTCAGAGCGGTGATCAGGTGTAGGCCGCGGCCGTCCTCGGCGTCGGGGCTGGTGGCCCTGCGGGTTGGGTGGCCTGGTCCTCCGTCCCAGACTTCGACGATCACATGGTGGTCGCTGTAGGTCAGGCGCATCGCGATCTGGGACGTCAGGTCATCATCGCCGCGCAGGCTGGAGGCGAGCGCGTTGGTGACCAGTTCCGAGGTCAGCAGGGTGATCGTGTCGATCACATGGTCAAGATCCCACTGGTGGAGTTGCCCGGTGACGTCGCGGCGGGCGGCGCTGGCGGACTGGGGTCTGGTCGGGTAGCTCCAGACGCGGTGCGGGAGCAGGTGAACGGCCGGTTCGGGTGCGCTGGCGGGGGNGGTGGCCACGGCGGTGGTCATGTGGCTCTCCCGGCTGTTCTCGCCGTCGCGTCGAGGGGGCGCGGGCGGGTGGGACGAGATGCGGCCGGCCGCCGCCTGTGGTGGGACGGCCGCGCGACTGGCGCTGGCGGAGGCGGGTGGGGCGTCGTGGACGAGCGTGAGGTTGTTCTCGGCGAGCACCACCACGCGGCACGGCCAGGCGCATCCACACTTCTCGCACACACCGTCGCGTTGGACGTGCCGGTCCAGGAGGCGCACCGCGCTACCGCGCAGCAGCTCGAACGCACGCTCGGGCGGCTGGGCGGTCGCCTTCGGACCGAGAGCGATCAACGGGTCGGTGGATCGGCCGCGAACGGCACGATCCTGACCGGGCGAAGAAGCGGGGGCGGAAACAGGCGGCGCGGGAGGGGCGGACTGTGATCGGCTGCCCGGTGGCCGGCTCAGGCTGATAGCCATGGACGTGCACCTTCGGTCTACGAACGGGTAAGTGATCAGTGGTCAGCGGAGTCGAGCTGCCGTGCCGGTTGGTCGGCCGGGCTGTCGGCGAGGGCAGCGAGGGCGGCGTTCAGCGCCGCACCAGCGCCGCGTCGGCGCAACTCCCGGGTGAGTACGTCAAGAACGGACAGCGCCGCCAGCGGCGGGGCCGGCGGATCGGCCGCCGTCGGGCCGAGCCGGAGGGCGACCGCTGGCAGCGTCAGCGTGGTGATCGCCTGGTCGTAGACGGTGGCCGCCCAGATGGTCAGGACGGCGTGCAGCCAGTCCCGCCACTGGTCGCGGCAGGCGGCCAGCCGGCCGGACAGCCACGCCTCGACGCCTTCGACGAGTTCTGTCCGGACTGGTGTCGGGCAGCCGAGGATCAGCGGGTGCAGATGGCCGAGCAGGGTTCCGGTGTCCACGAGGTCTCCGCCGGGTTCGAGCGCGGGGGACACCAGTGCCGCCCGTGACGATCCGTCGGGATACAGGACGCCGCGTGGGTTGAGGTTCCCGAACGCGATGCCGCCGCGGCTGAGCATTATCGGGTCCAGCTGGGCGGCCAGCCGGCCGAGCCGCGTTGACAGGCTGCCCGCGAGCGCGCGGAGCTCTCCGATCTCGCCTGCTGTCGTGTCGCTAGCGTGGAGGTGGTCCACCGGATGGCTCAACGCTTCGGCGACGACCCGGGGGAGAGCGCGGGTCGTCGCCGCGGTTTCGGACAGTTGCGCGGGTGGATTCCGGTGCAGGTCGCTGAGGTCGTCCATCAGCGCCGTCACGACCCCGGTGAATTCCATCGGCCGGGCCCGGAGCAGGGCGGCCAGCGTGGCGCCGTCCTCCCAGGGGGTGAATATCACCCCCTCCGTACAGGCGATCGGGGGAGCCACCCGCAGGCGGGTGGAGGCCGCCAGCGCCGTGAGCTGCTCGGCTTGGCCGGCGATCGCGGTCGCCGCGTCGGCGCCGGCGTCGGCGAGCACGGTGGCGAGATCACCGTGGTCGCCGCGGACGAGGCGTGACAGCGCCCGGCCTGCCGGGCGGACCGTCGCGCACAGCGCCNCCCCGCCGACGCGGACCTGGCGATACACCGCCCCGCCCGCCGTGGTCATCGCCCCGAATGTCACCTCGCTGTGGGGCCACCGCTGGGCGGTCGCGTCGGCGATCCACCCGTCGGTGTGGGACAGCAGATCGCGGACGTCGCCGTCACTCCAGCACGTCGAGCAACCCGAACGCGGACTCACCGGACGCGGCCGACACCGGCGTAGACCGGCAGCCGACCCTCCACCGTCGTCGACCGGCCTCGCTGCCGGTCGTGTTCCCACCCTGGGAGCAGGACCAGTCCGGGGTCGACCAGCGTGCAGTCGTCGAAGAACGACAGCACCTCGGTGCGGTCGCGCAGCTGGAACGGCGCGGTTGTGCGCCGGTACACCTCGGCGGCTTCGGTGACCTGCGGGGACTGGCCGTCGCCGGTGGCGTGGGTCACGACCAGATGACTGCCCGCGGGTAGGGCGTCGCGCAGCTGGGAGACCAGGTGCCGGGGGCCGGTGTCGTCGGGGAAGAAGTGCAGGACCGCGACCAGGAGCAGCGCGACCGGCTGCCCCCGCTCCAGCAGCCGGGACACCTGCGGATGGTCCAGGATCTCGTCCGGCCGGAGCAGATCCGCCTCCACCGCCGTGGCCAGCGGGTTGGGTGCGAGCAGGATCTGGCTGTGTGCGACGGCGCCCGGGTCGCTGTCCACGTAGACGACCTGGGCGTCCGGGGCCAGCTGCTGGGCGACCTCGTGGACGTTGCCCATCGTCGGCATACCCGACCCGATGTCGAGGAAATGCCGGACGCCGACCTCGCCGGCGAGGTAGCGGACCGCCTCGCCCAGGAACAGCCGGTTGACCCGGGCGGTGTCGCGGATCTGCGGCCATGCCTGCTCGACCTGCGCCGCGGCTTCCCGGTCGGCCGGGAAGTTGTGCGCGCCGCCGAGGAAGTAGTCGTAGACCCGTGCGACGTTCGGTCCCTCGGCCCCCACTGCGGTGACGTCATGCGCGTCCGTCACGACTGCCCCCGTGACCAGCGCGCCGTGGTGACGACACGGCTTCTCGGCTGACGCGGCCGGTCCGACCGTGTGACCGGGCCGGGTCTGGTCCCTGTGGGGTGGTCACGATGTGTCGAACAGGCGATCCTCATCATGGGAACGGTCCTCGCTGACGGTAGGCAAAACGGAACCGTTACACCATCGTCCTAGCGGCGTCAGGTGGTCATCCCCCTCACCGCGAAGAAGCCGTTCACCCGTCCCGACCCCACCTGAACTGGGAAAACACCGAGGGCAACGGCCATCTCTTCGCTCGTTGCCAGCCCTTATCTTCCCGGAGTGTGATCGTTTCCCTACGGTGGGGTGTCAGGAGTGAGAAGCTGTTTTAGATCTTGCGTTGGCTACTCTCTGTAGTGACTGGTATGGTCTGGTGGCTGTTCGCGAGCTGGCGGGGAAGGCGCCTCACCATGGTTCGGATCATGGCGAGGCGGATGAATGCCTCGGAGATAGCCGGTCTTCTTTCATAGTCGCGGGCGAGCCGGCGATGGGCGGTGATCCATGAGAAGGTTCGTTCCACTACCCAGCGTTTCGGGAGGGCCTCGAAGCCGCGTTGCCCAGGGTTTTTCCGGACGATGTCGACGCTGGTTCTCATGACCTCACCGGCCCAGTCGACGAAACGCCCGGCGAACCCGCCGTCGGCGAACAGATGACGGCAGTTCCAGTGGTCGAAGTAGTGATCCACCATGATCCGTCTGCCGCCGTCACGGTCCTGGACGCTGGCCGGCAGCACGAGCACGCTCAGCAGCAGCCCGAGCGTGTCCGTGATGAGGAACCGCTTGCGGCCATTGACCTTCTTGCCCGCATCGTAGCCTCGGGTCGCCGCACCGACGGTCTGGGCGCCCTTGACCGACTGCGAGTCGATCNCCCCCGCCGTGGGCTGCCGGTCCCTACCCTCGACCTCGCGGGAGATGTCCCGTAGCGCGTCATGAACCCGCGCGATCACGCCCTTGTCATGCCAGCGGGCGAAGAAACCGTAGACCGTCTCCCACGGCGGGAAGTCCCGCGGCAACGACCGCCACGTACATCCCGAGTGCGTCACATACAGAATCGCGTTCACGATCTCCCGGCGGGGATGCGCCTCCTTCCGACCGTCCTTCGACACCGGCGGCAGCAACGGCTCCACCAACGCCCATTCCGCGTCGGACAGATCGGAGGGATACGGGTCAGACCGAGGCATGACCCGACCGTCCGCCATCGATCATCCCAACACGCCAACTCCAGCCAGGCGACCACACTCAGCACACAAGCATCAAGATCCCAAACAGCTACCCAGGACCGCGTCCGTGATCCGGGAGATCGTCTCCTTCGACACCGACGTTCCGTAGATCTCAGCGAAATGTGCGGAAATCTCCCCGGTCGTGAGCCCTTTCGCGTACAGCGACAGCACGATCTCGTCCACACCGGAAAGCCGCCGCTGCCGCTTCTTCACGATCTGCGGGGTGAACGTGCCTTCCCGGTCCCGCGGAACTGAGATCTCAACCTCGCCAACCGCCTCCGAAACGACAGTCTTCGGTCGGCTACCATTCCGAACGTTTACGCTGTCCCGTTCGGGATCGGCACGGTTCTTCTCGTGCCCGAGATGCTCGGTCATCTCTTCCCGCAAAGCCGTTTCCAGCACCGTCTTGGTGAACAGCTTCAACAGGCCGTCCGGCCCGGTCAGCGCCAGCCCACGCGCCTTCGCATCGGCGACCATCGCAGCTGCCGCAGCCTGCTCCGGCGACAGCTGCCGCCCCCGATCACGATCTTCCTTGCTGAGGGTCATATCACCCGATGTCATCACTCACAGTGCCCATCCCGCTGGACCTACGCCCGGCGTGTCGGGCCGGAAACACCGATCTTGAAACAGTCCCGTCCGGCGCGATGTGGGACCATCCGATAAGGAGGCAGCAGCCGATGGCGTCTAAGGCGGCGCGGCCGTAGTGGCCCTCGATGATCGGTTCTGCGGTATTGAGGGCGAGGGTCACGACTGGTTTTATCTTGAGCTTCACTATTGATCAAGGCTGTGACCTGGGTGTTCGCGTCGAGGACGATGTCGTCGACGCGAACACCCGAGATCGTTTCCTGCTGTTCAGCACGGTCCGATCGTTGTGGGAGAGTTTTCTGGGATGTTCCGGCGTGGTCGGCTGTCCGCGTGTCCGGTGGGTGGTTTTCGCTGGTCGCCGAGGGCGTGGGCGAGTTGGCGGCGTAGCCGCTGGTTGTCGTCGGCGAGTTCCCGGTTCCGTTGCAGGGCTGCTTCCAGCCGGGCGAGCAGCGCGGCCTCGGAGGCGCGCTGGCGGGTGGGGACGGGCGGGGATGGTGTCTGCCTGGTGGCGGCGCGGAGGCGTTCGACCTCGGCGCGCAGGTCGGGCTGGGTGTAGAGCCAGGACCGGGAGACGCCGGCTGCGGCTGCCGCGGACCCGAAGGTGACGGGGGCGCCGGCGCGGTCGAGCTCGCGCAGCGCCTGGGTAGCGCGGGCGCGGGCCTGGTCGTGCCGGCGGCGGGCGGCGGCGGTGATGGGGGCGGTGTTGTCAGGACGCATCGGCGACCGTGTCTTTCTGCCTGCTGTCTTCGGTGAGGGCGGTGATGATTTTCTCGAGGTTTCCGGCGACGCGGCGGTTCATCTCGGCCAGGCGCTGCTGGCCGCGGGCTTCGGCGGCGGATATGATGTGCAGGGTCTGCTGGTGCTGCCGGCGGTGTTCGGGTAGGAATTCCGCGGTAGTGAGGAAAGTCGGGCAGGTCAGGCAGGCGTTCGCGTGCGGGCAGTTTTTCTGTACCGGTAGGCCGCAGTAGCCGTTCGGCAGCGCCTGGGTGGCGCGGGAGATCCGCTGTTTCGCCCAGGCCGCCTCGGCCAGGGGCCCGTCCGGGTCGAGTGTCACTTCCTGACCGTGGGCGTTGACTTTGCGGGCTTTTTCCCAGTGGCGGCGCACGGTGGTGTCGTGTAGCCGGGCGTAGTGGGCGGTCATTTCTGGGGAGGTGTGGTCGAGTATTTTCCGGACGACTTCCTGGGGGACGTCTCGGTTTATCAGTCTGGTTCCGAGGGTGTGGCGCCATTGGTGTGGGGTCAGGTGAGCTGGCTGGTTGTGTTCGTCGCGGATGTCGCAGCGGGTCAGCCAGCGGGCGAGTGCGGTGCGGTAGGTGGAGCTGGCGAGTGGTTTCCGGCCGTCCGGGTTGGCTTTCGTCTTGGGAAACAGCGTCGGGGTGGTGTCGGGCCACCGGTCGGTGACGCGGCGCTGCTGCCGGGTGATCTCGGCTTCGAGTTCTTCGTCGATGGGGACCAGCGCCTCCCGTTTCATCTTGTGGTTGAGATAGCGCAGGTAGGGGGCGCCGTCGGTGTCCCGGACGATGCAGTCGACCGGGAGTTGCAGTGCGTCGCCGATGCGTAGGCCAGTGTGGATGAGGATGAGGGTGACGACGCGGCTGGCCGGGTCGTGCCAGCGGGCGAGGTTGTCGGGGTGTTCGACCGTAAGTATTCGGCGATGGCGTGGAGGGGCTGGTTCCGCCGTGTGGCGGTGTCGTGGCTGTGGCGGGAGTCGGGCGGAGTGTCCGCGGGATGCTGGTGGGGGGTTGTGGGCTCTTCGTGATACGTCGGGTGTAGTTCCTGATACCGAGGACGCTGGTGATGTGTCCTGGGTGGTGTGTCTGTTCTGTCTGTCACCGATGATGTCACCGAGGTGGCGTACTGGCGTGGGCGTGCCGAGCGGGCCGAGGAGTGTGCGGAGAAAGCCGAGGCCCGTGTCGGGCAGCTGCAGCTGCGGGTCGAGGAGTTG